>NZ_CP114065.1:304447-608895 GCF_027627575.1 Kribbella sp. CA-293567 | reverse complement strand
AAGAGGCCGTCGACCTCGACCCCGAAGGTCACCTTCGCGTCGACCCGGGGTGAGCCGTCCGCGTTCATCACCACCACGTCGTACCGGCCGTCGGCGATCGGCCAGGTGATCGACTGCCGTCCCTCGCCGGCCGCCTTCAGCGTCCACCAGTCCAGCTCGCCCGGCGCGGTCAGCGCGGCCGGCCGGCCCTTCATCTCCTGGGTGTCGATCCGCGAGGGCAGGTCGTACGAGACGATCCGCGTGTACTGCGAACCGCCGAGGTAGCTGGCCACGTCGATGTCCTGGCCGACCCCGACGAAAACCGGCTCGGCACCCGTTGCGGTCACGTGCAGCGTCGGCCCGTGCCGGTCGATCAGGTCCGGCGCGGTCATCACCGCCAGTCCCGCGCTCGACAGCGGCTGCTCGCCGGTGTCGACGGTGTTGTCGGGACCGACCAGCCAGAACGCGGCCACCCCTGCCAGCACTGCGACCAGTAGTCCCACCAGAGCCAGCAGCAAGCCGACGGCGATGCGGGCGAAACGCATGAAAGAACTCCCCGTTGGTACGACAAGTAGGCCCTGGGCGGAGGGCCGACCGGACCAGACCGTAGCGAGGCACTGCAGAGCTCGCCGTCCACCCGTCGTAACCCATTAACTGAGCCCGCAGTGATCTGTTACTGTCCGGCGAGTTAGTGAATGCGTGTTCACAAACTCCAGCCGCTCCGATGGAGGGATCGTGGCCCGACCGCGCCTGATCAGCGACGACACGATCCTGGACGCGACCCGGCAGGTGCTGGCCGAGTTCGGCCCCGCCAAGCTCACGCTGGTTGCGGTCGGGGTCCGAGTCGGGCTCGCTTCGCCGACCCTCCTGCAGCGTTTCGGCTCCAAGCGCGGCCTGCTGCTCGCTTCGGCGGCCCGCTCCCCGCAGTTGGTGCTGCTGGCGGTCGCGGCGGCCGAGGCGCGGTACAGCTCGCCGCTGGCGGCTCTACGCGACTTCGCTCTGTCCAGCGTTGCCTACCACCGCGAGGAGTTCGGCTTCGCCCACTGGGACCTCGCGGACGAGGAGTTCCGTGCGCATGCGCTGGCACATTCGGCGGCCGTCATCGACAGCTGCGCCCGGCTGCTCGCTGCCGCTCAGCGAGCCGGCGAACTCAAGCCGGACGTCGACGTACCGGCTCTGGCGCGCTTGACTCTCGTCTGCTTCACCGGAGCCCTGCAGGTCTGGGCAGTGAACGGCTGGGGCGCCCGCACCGACTTCCTGAGCGCCCAGCTCGATTCACTGCTCTCGCCCTATCTCACGAAAGCGAACGACGCTTCGGCACTCGATCAGCCCCGGCCGCGGGGGGTGTAGAGGCTGCGGCGGAGGCGGAGCTCGTCGCGGATCGGCGGCGGGATCGGCAGGTTGCGCTCGGTCAGGGCCGCCTCGCAGGCTTCCAAGCTTTGCAGCAGCCGGTCGGCGCGTGGTCCGCCGAGCGCGCCGATCCTGGGGGCGCCGCGCTCCAATTGGTTCGCCGACCGGGCGGCGTTCAGCTCGGCGAAGATGACGCCCAGCGTGATGTCGGACGGTCTCAGCCGGAGCGGTTCGGCCACGGCGCGGACCCGCGGAAGAACTGCGGCTGACGGGAGGAACAGGGGGAACGACATCGAGATCGCCTCGTCACACCGAAGTCTCCAAGGCGCGCTCGACCTTGAGGCGCCACCGACTCCGATGTCTCAAGATACTCCTAGTCCGGCCGCGCGGATGCTTCGTGTGCTCAGCAGAGTGGTGCCGACGAGCGCGGTGTACTGGCGACGAACAGCGGGGCATCACCGGACGCCGAGAGTGTCGCGCCTGCCAACCAGCCGCAGAAGGCCCGGTTCACCCGTCGAGGCGAACCGGCATCACCAGGGTGGTGAAGGTCCCCTGGTCGGCCGAGCGGACCACCACCGGGCGGTCCACGGCGCACAGCTCCAGCAGTACGTCCGGGCCGACGCTCACGCTCAGTGCCGCTGCCAGCAGCGAAGCCGAGAAGCCGAGCCGGACGGCACCGGCGCCGATGCCTTCCAGCTCGCCGAGTAGCTCGCCGGGCAGTCCACCGGGCAGCTCCCCAGCCGGCGTCTCCGGCGATTCCACCGCCGTCACCGTGACCCGTCCCGAGTCGATGTCGAGAGCAACGGTCTCGCCGGTCAGGGCTGCCAGCAGCTGCTGCCGATCCACGACCACCCGGCAGACCGGTGGGGCCAGACCCTCCAGGATCGACTGGTACGCCGGGAACTCCTCGTCCACCACCGGCACCACCCGGGACTCGCCGTCGACGACCAGCGCAGTACCGGCCGGTCCTGTCTCCAGCCGAACCTCAGCGGCCCCGCCGACCCAGCGCGCCAACGTCGTCAGCTCCGCCGCACGGACCAGCAGATTGCGCGGATAACCCGCGAAGGAAACCGGCTGCAGCTTCCGCACCGACAGCCGGTACCGATCTGTCGCCACCACGGTCACTTCGTCCTCGCCGAGCTCGAAGAACACGCAAGCCAGCGCGGGGAACTCATCAGTGGAGGCCGCAGCAGCCGCCACCTGCCGGATCGCACTGGCGAGTTCCGCGCCGCCCAGCGTGACGGCGCACTCGTACGGCACCGCGGGCAAGGACGCGAGGATCCGCGCGGTCGCCCGTCGAGCCGCATCCGCCTTGCCCTCAACCGTCCGCAGGTGTGCCTGAACCACAGCCACCCCGGCCGCGGCGCCTTCGTCGAGCACCACCCGTACGTCGGCCAGCGGCAGGTCGATCTCCCGCAGGTCGCGCAGCAGCGCCGCCCTCGCCTCCTGCGCCGGGGAGTAGTAGCGATAGCCGTTTTGCTCGTCGACCGAGGCCGGGCGAAGCAGACCGCAGTCGTCGTAGAAGCGCAGCGCGCTCGGGGTCAGCCCGACCTGGCGGGCGAAGGCGCTGATCGTCAGCAGCTCGTCTGTCATGTCGCCGATCCTGGGTCTTCGACCAACTCGAAGGTCAACCCGCCGCCGACGGAGGCCACGCTCGCGGCGGCCGGCCGGCTCGGTGAAAATGAGGTTGTGACGAGGTTGTTCGTGGTGGCCGGCGCACCGGGCGCAGGCAAGTCGACCGTGATTCCGGAGCTGCTGCGGCTGCGCTCACAGCCGCTGGTCGTGATGGACATGGACGAACTGCTCGACGACGACGGCCGGCTGCTCGGAATCGAGATCGCCGCCCCGTCGGCGGCCCCGATCTGGCCCGCGTACAACGCGCTGTGGCTGCGGATCACCGAACTCGTCCGCCGCTCCGGTACGCCGATGCTGCTGCTCTCGCCTGCAATCCCGGCCGAGCTTCCCGAAGGCCACTGGCTGCACCTCGACTGTCCTGACACCGTCCGCCGCCGGCGTCTCGCCGACCGCGGCTGGCCGGAGCAGCGGATCGTCAAAGCGCTCGAGGACGCCGCCGAACTGCGCAAGCTGGTTCCCCAGTCGGTGGCCGGTGAGAGCACACCCGAGGAGTCGGCGCGGCGGATTCTTGACTGGGTCAACGAGTGAACCAGTCGCGCAGCACCGCGCTGTAGTCCTCGCTGATTCCCTCCACCGACCGGTCCGGCGTTCCCGGCCAGTGGCCGACACCGGATCGTCACACGCCCTCCGGGTCGCTCAGTCGAGCCGCAAAGCCGTCGGCGCCGACGTGGGCGGCGGCGACACCGGCAGCGGCCCGACCCCGGGCGTGATCGATCCGAGCACGCTGGTGTGCCTCGCCCCTGTGCAACTCGGCACGGTCCCGCCGAGTCCGTTGACGGTCAGAAACCCCAGTACTGCGAACGCGTACGCCTCCTTGGCCGCCGAAGGCATCCCCAGCTCGTCAGTACTCCGCAGCGGCACGCCGCGCAGCTCCTCAGCCAGCATGTGCATCAGTACCGGGTTGCGGATGCCGCCGCCGGCCGCGATGACCTCTGTCCCACCATGGGCGCGTACTGCGTCCGCAACGGTCCGTGCCGTCAGAGCGGTGACGGTAGCGACCAGGTCGTCGGGAGCGATCTGCGGCAGTCCGGTCATCGCCTCCGCCAGGTAGCCGAGGTGGAAGAGCTCCTTGCCGGTGCTCTTGGGCGCCGGCCGCGCGTAGTACGGCTCAGCCAGCAGCCGGTCGAACAGCTCGGGGTGGATCTGCCCGCGACCCGCCATCACCCCCTCGGCGTCGAAGGTCGACAAGCCGCCGGTGAGGTCACGGACGACCGCGTCCGCCAGCGCGTTGGCCGGACCGGTGTCGAAGGCGACCGGTTCCCCGCTCGCGGGCACGACGGTGATGTTGGCGATTCCGCCGAGGTTGAGGGCGACCGGCGTACCGGGGCGGCCGCGCAGCCAGAGGACGTCCACGATGCTGACCAGCGGCGCGCCCTGGCCGCCGGCGGCGACGTCGCGGGAGCGGAGATCGGAGACGACCGCGATCCCGGTCGCCTCGGCGATCCAGGCGGGCTGCCCGAGCTGCAGCGTGCCGTGCACCTGACTCCGGCCGTCCGGGCCGCTGGGCTCGACCCAGTGATAGACGGTCTGCCCGTGCGAGACGATCAGATCTGCCCGGCCGCCGCAGAGCTGCTCGACCGCCTGCTCGGCCACCGCCGCGAAGGCCTGCCCGATCCCGGTGTCGAGCCGGCACACCTGCTCCAGCGTGGTAGTTGCTGGAGGCAAGGAATTGGCCAGCGCCGTCCGCAGCGCCGGCGGATAGGTGTCGCTCAGCAGGCCGAGCGGAGTGAGCACGAGCTCACCGTCCTCGATCCGCAGGTCGGCCGCCGCCGCGTCGATCGCGTCGTATGAGGTGCCTGACATCAAGCCGATGACGCGCATGTCAGTCCCGCAACTCACGCCGATGGTCGTCCCCGCGGAGCGTGAGCAGGGCGAGCACCGAGACGGCGCAGGTGACGGCCACGTAGTACGCCGGGATGTCGACGTTCTTGGTCCGCTTGATCAGCTCGGTGATGATCAGGCCGGCCGATCCCGAGAAGACGGCGTTCGACAGCGAGTAGGCCAGCCCGAGGCCGGTGTACCGCGCTCTGGTGGGGAACATCTCGGCCAGCATGGCCGGTCCCGGCCCTGCCATCAAGCCGACCACCAGCCCTGCCACGAAGACCGCGATCCCCTTGGCCGCGGTCGAGCTCTCCTGGTCCTGCAGCAGGTTCATCAACGGGAACGCCAGGACGACGACCAGCGCCGCGCCGGTCACCATCACCGGGCGGCGGCCGATCCGGTCGCTCAGCATCCCGGCCGGCATGATCGAGACCGCGAAGCCCAGGTTGGCCAGCACCGTGGCCACCAGCGCCTGCTGGAAGGTGGCGTTCAGCGTGGCCTGCAGGTACGACGGCATCACGACCAGGAAGGTGTAGCCGGCCGCGGACCAGCCCATCAGGCGGCCGATGCCGAGGGCGATCGCCCTGACCACCTCGACCTTGTCCGCGGGCGGCGCGGCCTCCTGCTGGACCTTGGCGAAGTTCGGCGTCTCGTCCAGCCTGAGCCGCAGGAACAACGCGACCAGGCCGAGCGGGAGGGCGAGCAGGAACGGCACCCGCCAGCCCCAGTCGGTCAGCGCCTGCTGGGACAGCACGGTCGCGAGGACGGCTGCCAGCCCGGCGCCGACGAGGAGGCCGAGCGCGACGGTCAGGGACTGCCAGGCGCCGTACAGGCCGCGCTTACCCTTCGGGGCGAACTCGGTCATGATCGACACCGCGCCGCCGAACTCACCGCCCGCCGACAGCCCCTGCAGGGCCCGGACCAGGGTCAGCAGCCACGGCGCGGCCGCACCCACCGTCGCGTACGTCGGCAGCAGGCCGATCAGCGTGGTCGACACCGTCATCAGCAGCAGGACGAGGATCAGCGTCGGCCGCCGGCCGATCCGGTCGCCGACCCGGCCGAACACCGCGGCACCGACCGGGCGGAAGAAGAACGCCAGCGCGAACGAGGCGTAGGTCTTGATCAGGCTCTCGGCGTCGCTGGTCGAGGTACTGCTGAAGAAGTTCGCCGCGATCACCGTCGCGAAGAAGCCGTAGGCGCCGAACTCGTACCACTCGACGAAGTTGCCGACCGCCCCGGCCACCAGCGACCGGCGGCGGCTCGTGGTCTCGACCGCAGTACTCATCGTCCCTCTTCCTGATCGCCTCCGAAACTTTCCTTCCATCAGCGACCCATCTTGGTCCACAAGTTCCCTCTGCCGCGAGGGGCCGTCTCGAAAGGTGGTTGTGGTCACCGTCCGCGCCAGCGCCTTGACGCAGCGTCCACCGCGGATGAGAATCGACCGCTATACCGGTTTAGTTGATCGGACCGCCCCCGACCTGGAGTTGATCGATGAGCCCAGCAAACATCAGCCGGAGAACCCTTCTGTCAGGCCTCGCGGCCACCGGCGCGGTCGCCGCGACCGGCGCGGCGCTGCCCGCCGAGGCCGCCGGCCGGAACTGCCGCGCGGGCAAGACCGGCCCGATCACCGTGGCCTATATCGAGGTGAACGACCACAGCATGCTCAGCGCCGGCAAGTACACGCTGGCGCAGGGTGGCGCGCAGGTGATCGACGTCGCGGTGATCTTCGCGGCGAACATCAACTACGACGGCACCAAGGCGTACCTGCACTTCAACGAGAACGTGCAGAACGTGCTCGACAACGTGGCCACCCAGGTCCGCCCGCTGCAGCAGAAGGGCATCAAGGTCCTGCTGTCGATCCTGGGCAACCACGAGGGCGCCGGCTTCGCCAACTTCCCGACCAAGGCCGCCGCCGAGGCGTTCGCCCAGCAGCTCGCCGACGCGGTCAACCGCTACGGCCTGGACGGGATCGACTTCGACGACGAGTACGCGGAGTACGGCAAGAACGGCACCGGCCAGCCGAACGCCAGCTCGTTCTTCTACCTGGTCTCCGCACTGCGCCGGAAGCTGCCGAACAAGCTCATCACCCTGTACGACATCGGCCCGTCGGCGGCGCGGCTGAGCTACAACGGCCAGAGCATCGCCAACACCTTCAACTACGCCTGGAACCCGTACTACGGAACGTGGAGCGTTCCGCGCGGTCCGAGCTCCAAGTCCCGGCTCTCGCCGTCGGCCACCTCCTACACCGCCACCAGTTCCGCCACCGCCGCGAGTTTCGCGCAACGCACAGTGAGCGAGGGCTACGGCGTCTTCCTCACCTACAACCTCACCGGGGCGAACACCGCCGCCTACATGTCCGCCTTCACTCAGAAGCTCTACAACAGCGCCACCGTCTACACGCCTTAGAGCTGGTAGACCCACCCCGGCTGCCAGTCGAACGGGGCGTCCACCAGCTCTTCCAGTGCAACCTCGGCCAGCAGGTGCTGCAAGGCCCACCTGTTGGCCGAGTGCGCGACCACCAGCACCGTGCGCCCGTCATACAGGCGGCTGATGTCGCTCAGGAACGAGCGGGTCAGCTCGACCACCTCCCGATAGCTCTGCCCACCCGGGAACGGCTCGTCGATGCGCTGCCGCCGTGGCGCGAGTCCCCGCGCCGGCGTTCCGTTGAACACGCCGTAGTCGCATTCGCGCAGCCGCCAGTCCAGGAAGTGCGGCACCGGCAGGCCCGCCAGCTCCACCGTCTGCACAGCTCGCCGCAGGTCCGAGCTGAAGACGACGTCGACGTCTCGCCGCCGCTCCCCCAGCTCCGCCGCCTGGCGGCGTCCCTCGGGCGACAGCTCGCCCGGCAACCATCCGGTCGCGACTCCTTGCTCGTTGTCGAGAGTCGTGGCGTGCGTCTCGTAGACCAGCGTCGTCGGCATACCGGCCAGTCAATCCTCTTTGCGTTCGTTACCGACCGGTATATACTCAAGTTACTCGTGAGTATAGTCGGATAGAGGTAGGGGAACCTGTGAGCCACTACAAGTCGAATCTTCGGGACATCGAGTTCAATCTGCTCGAGGTGCTCGGCCGCGGCGAGGTGCTCGGCCAGGGCCCGTACGCCGACATGGACGTCGACACCGCGCGTGAGGTGCTGTCGGAGATCGACCGGCTGGCGAAGAACGAGATCGCCGGTTCCTTCGAGGACTCCGACCGCAACCCGCCGGTGTTCGATCCGGCCACCCACGAGGTGCGGATGCCGGAGGCGTTCAAGAAGAGCTACCACGCCTACATGGACGCCGAGTGGTGGAAGCTCGAGCTGCCGCCGGAGCTGGGTGGCCAGCCGACGCCGCCCTCGCTGCGCTGGGCCGCCGCCGAGATGGTGCTGGGCGCCAACCCGGCCGTGCACATCTACGCCGCCGGACCGAACTTCGCGCACGTGCTGTGGCGCAACGGCACCGACCGCGACAAGCTGATCGCCAAGCACATGATCGACCGCGGCTGGGGCGCGACGATGGTGCTGACCGAGCCGGACGCCGGTTCCGACGTCGGCGCCGGGCGGACCAAGGCCACCCTGCAGGACGACGGCAGCTGGCACATCGAGGGCGTCAAGCGCTTCATCACCTCCGGTGAGCACGACATGACCGAGAACATCGTGCACCTGGTGCTGGCCCGCCCGCAGGGTGTCGAGGGCGCCGGCGGTCCCGGCACCAAGGGGCTCAGCCTGTTCATCGTGCCGAAGTACGACTTCGACCTGGAGACCGGCGAGCTGACCGGCGGCCGCAACGGCGCCTACGTCACCGGCGTCGAGAAGAAGATGGGCATCAAGGTCTCCACCACGTGCGAGCTGACCTTCGGTGAGAACGCGCCGGCCAAGGGTTACCTGCTCGGCGAGGTGCACGACGGCATCGCGCAGATGTTCCAGGTGATCGAGTACGCCCGGATGATGGTCGGCACCAAGGCGATCGCCACCCTCTCGACCGGTTACCTGAACGCGCTGGAGTACGCCAAGGAGCGGGTCCAGGGCGCCGACCTGACCAACCCGGCCAAGGACGCCCCGCGGGTCACGATCACCCACCACCCCGACGTACGGCGTTCGCTGCTCACCCAGAAGTCGTACTCCGAGGCGCTGCGCGCGCTGGTGCTGTTCACCGCGACGTACCAGGACCGGGCCGAGCAGGCGCGGTACGCCGGTGCGCAGGACGCCGAGGCTGAGGCTGTCAACGACCTGCTGCTGCCGCTGGTGAAGGGCTACGGCTCGGAGAAGTCCTGGACGTTGCTGGGCACCGAGTCGCTGCAGACCTTCGGCGGCTCGGGCTTCCTGCAGGACTACCCGATCGAGCAGTACGTCCGCGACGCCAAGATCGACACCCTGTACGAGGGCACCACCGCGATCCAGGGCCAGGACCTGTTCTTCCGCAAGATCATCAAGGACCAGGGCAAGGCGCTCGGCCACCTGTCCGAACAGATCCAGGCGTTCGTCGCCTCCGAGGCCGGCAACGGCCGGCTGAAGGAGGAGCGCGGGCTGCTGGCCAGGGGCCTCGAGGACACCCAGAAGCTGCTCGGCGTGATGAGCCAGGCCCTGATGTCGAGCAACCCGCAGGCCGAGAACGGCGACCCGCGCAACGTCTACAAGGTCGCCCTGAACACCTCCCGGCTGCTGTTCGTGCTCGGCGACGTGGTCTGCTCCTGGCTGATGCTGCGGCAGGCCGAGGTCGCGCTGGAGAAGCTCGGCGGCGAACTGTCGCCGGCCGACCAGGACTTCTACGCCGGCAAGCTGGCCGCGGCCCGGTGGTTCGTCCGCTCGACGATGCCGACCGTCCGCGCCGAGCGGATCAAGGCCGAGCTGACCGATCTCGACGTGATGGACCTGCCGGAGTCGGCCTTCTGATCGCGCTCTCGACCTGCCCCGTACTGCCCCGCGATCTGCCCTGTGCGGGCTGATCGGTCCACGGAAGAGTTGCTCCTGCGGTACCGCGACCCTGGCTCGGTTTCTCCTGTCCGAGCCAGGGCCGTGGCTACTCAGGGCTGGGGTCGTCCAGGACTGTGGCTGGCCAAGACGTGGCCGGCCGGAACCGGTTCGGCCACGATCACGTCTGAGCTGACGTGGACCACACTCCGGACGTCGTAGGGTGACGGCGATGTCTGCCCTCTTTCTGCGCCGCTGCCGCCGCCTGGCTGTGCTGCTCGCCGTACTGGCGTTCCTGCCGTCGGCGCCCGCCCAGGCCGCTCCGCCCGAGTTGCCCGATCAGATCGCCGCTGCCTGGCGCACTGATCCCCTGTACGTCGACCCGGCGATGCGGGCCGGCTTCCCGCAGGCCGAGCTCGACCGGATCAAGGCAGCGGCCGCGAGCGCGGACTTCAACGTCTACGTCGCGCTGATCCCGCGTACGCCGTACCTCCGCGAAGAGCGGTCGCTGGACCTTCCGACCCTGCTGCAGGCACGGGTCGGCGAGCCGGGCCTCTATCTGGTCTGGACCGTCCGGGACAAGTACTGGTCCGGTGTGGAGACGATGGTCCGCCCTGCCGGGCTGAGAGGCCGCTCGCTGGTCAGCGTGCAACTGGACGACAAGCAGGACAACAAGATCGTCAACGACCGCCCCGCGCCGAAGATCGTCCGCACCATCCAGCAGGCCAGTACGGCGTACGACGGCCGGGCGCTGCCCGCGATCCCCGCGACCGATCTCCGCCAGGACACCCCGCGCCGGACCGAGCCTTCGACCACCGACAAGGAAGATCGGTCGGTCTTCGTCGGGATGGGCATCGGCGGCCTGATCGGCTTCGTGCTGGTCCTCACCCTGGTACTGCGTCGCGGCCGGCGCCGCCCCGCGACCAGGCGCGGCGGCACCGCGACCCCGGTCACCGGCGTCAGGACCCAGGCGGACCGCTGGATCCCCAAGGCCGGCCGCGCGATCCGCGCGCTCGAGAAGCAGAAGAGCCATACCTCGCTGCAGCTCGACCTGCGCGATGACGCGAGGGCCCGCCTGGACGCGGCCAAGACACTGCGGGCCGGCGGCAACGACGACGTGCTCGCCTTGGCCGGCGCCTATGTTCTCGCCCGGCAGGCCTTCCAGGTGGCCAGCAGTGACGACCTGCTGCCGCCTTGCTTCTTCGACCCGACCCACCCGTCCGGCACCGTACGCGCGGCCTGGTCCGACGACACCGAAGTACCGGCCTGCCGGACCTGCGCCAAGACGGTTGAGCAGGGCAAGACGCCGCGGGGCCTGCTGGTGTCACGGAAGTCAGGCCTGTTCGGCAGCGACCTGGTTCCGTACTGGACGCTCGACCCCGAGGACAACCCGATGACCGCGACCGGCTTCGGCGCTCTGTCCGACGACCTCGCCGAGCGCGTCACCCGGGTGTACGGAGGCGTCCGGTGAAGCGCCTTACGATGCTGCTGCTGGCTGTCGCCGCCCTGCTCGTCTCGGCACCGGCGACTGCCTCGGCCAAGATCCCGGCCGACCCGCGCGTCACGGCGGCCGTGGCGGCCTGGAAGAGCCAGCCTCTCTACGTCGACCCGCAGTACGCGTCAGTGGTGGGGGACCAAGGACCGTCGATGATCGAACGGATCCGGCAGTCCAATTTGCCCGTCTTCGTGGCGGTGTTGCCGACCGGCTCCTGGTTCCAGGAGCGGGGTGACATCGAGATGCTGGCCGGCTGGCTGGCGCACGCCAACGGCAAACCCGGGATCTACCTGGTGATGGACGGCGACCGGACGTTCGGCGCCGAACACCTGGTCCGCGCGTACGGGCCGAGCTACACCTACAGCGCAAGGGACGAGTCGATGAGCCAGCAACTGTCGGTGTTCCTGGATCGGATTCGCGAGCGGGACGGCTACGAACCCAAGGCAGCCAGGACGCAGCCGCTGCCGCCGCCGGAGGAGCGAGTCCGTCCGCGGGAGCGGTTCACGGCCGGCAAAGCGATCGGCAACGGCGCCGGTGGGCTGATCATCGGACTGATGGGCGGCGCGCTGCTCGCCGGCTGTGTACTCGGACTGGCGGCAGTAGTCGCCCGACGTGGTGGAGGACGGCTGTGAAGGCCAGGTATGCGCTGACTCTCGTGGTGGCACTGGTGCTGTCGATCGCGGCCCTGCCCGCGGGCGCCCAGCCTGCCCAGACACCGGCAGAACGAGCCCGCGAGATCGCCACCGCGCTGGCGAAGGACCCGCTGTACATCGACCCGGCGTACCAGAGCGGGTTGCCGCAGGCCCTGCGGACGCCGGTCAAGGAGAAGGCGGCAGCCCTCGGCTACCCGGTCTACACGATCATCCTGCCGCTGCTGCCGAGCGACGTGTTCCAGGGCAAGGAGCGCAACGTCCTCACCCTGGTCATCGACGCTCTGCGCAAGCCCGGCCTGTACGTCGTGTTCGACGGTGGTGGGCGCTTCCCCTACTACGAGGCGAACGACGTACCGCAGCTCGACCCGAAGAAGCTCAGCCCGGCTCGGACGCACGCCCTCGACGACACCGGCTACGACGCGGGGCCGACCGAGGTCGCGGCCCGGTTCTACGAACTGCTGGCGGGGCCGGTGCTGCCGACGGCGACTCGTAAGACGACGAGTAAGGAGGGCGGCATCCCGTTCCGTCGCGACGGCGAGTCCTCCGACGGGACGTCGGCGCTGGATATCGTCCTGGCCGTCGTTCTGGCGCTGCTGATCTTGCTGGCCCTGGTGATCGGACTCCGGCGCCGATCGCCGGCTGGACGCAAGGCCTTCACGATCCCGCCGCACGTCGCGGCGACCGTGGCTGCCGAGCGCAGGCGCCGCCTGACGAAGGAGACGACGGCCGAGCTGACCAGGCTCGGCTCCGACCTGGCCGCACTGCCGACTGTGGCCGGCGAGGGGTTGCGGCACCAGCAGCTCGCCCTCGACGCGCACGACGCGGCGGGCCGGGTGCTGGACGCTTCACGCGACTTGGTCGACGTGGTCGGCGCGATGGTGCTGCTGGACCGAGGGCGTCAGGAGTACGCCGCTGCGCAGGCTGTCGCGGCGGGGCGCAAGGCGGTCGACGTACAGCCGCTGTGTGCCTTCAATCCCTTGCACGGAAGGGCTGTCGGCCAGCTGACGCGGGTCGAGGCGGATGGCAACACGCTGGAGCTGCCGCTGTGTGGCGACTGCAAGCGGGCGCTGAAGAACAAGACCGCGCCGGCGTCGCTGCCGGGCGACGACGGGCCCTACTGGCACGGCGACGACCTGTGGGCGCGGACGTTCTTCGGTGCCATCACCGACGACCTGCCCGCCGCGGTCAGCCGGGGTGACTACCGGTCCTGACCGGCCGGTCCCTGAGCCGGCCGTCAGGGCTCATCTGAGGGTTCTGCCTGATCCGGCGGAGCGGCGTACCGACCTACTGTCGTGCCATCAGGCGGGGACGAGCAGAGGTGGATGACGATGGCGACGATCAGGCAGGCAGGGGCGCTGCTGTTGGTGGCGGGCGCCGGGATGGCGGTCTGGACCTTCGGGGACAAGGACTCCGACTCGACGCACGAGGTGGCCGGGAAGATCTCGGTGGTCCGGCTGGACTCGCCGAACGCCGACGTCACCGTCAGGGTCGCCGACGTCGACCGGACGACGGTCGAGCAGAAGCGCGCGTACTGGCTGTTCAAGCGGGGCGATGCGTTCGAGGTCGACGGGGAGACGCTGAAGCTCAACGGCGAGTGCGGCTGGAACTGCCGCGCGGACTTCGTCGTCACCGTGCCGCGCGGGACCAAGGTGACCGGCGACAACGGCAGCGGTGACCTGACGGTCAGCGGCGCGAGCGGGGTGGACACCACCTCCCGGTCGGGCAAGGTGTCGCTGAGCGACGTCACCGGGGACGTGAAACTCGACCTGACGTCGGGGGACGTCGAGATCGACCGGGTGACCGGCAAGCTCGAGGTCAAGGCGAACTCGGGCGACATCGAGGCGCGGCAGGTCAAGGGTGGGCCGGTGAACGTCGAGACCACTTCGGGTGACCTGGAGCTCGGGCTGGACGAGGCGGTCGACGTCCGGGCGAAGGGAACCAGCGGCGATGTCGAGGTGACCGCACCGGCCGGCGGGTACAAGGTGCAGACCAGAACTCACAGCGGCGAGGTCGAGAACAGCCTCGGCAACGACCCGGCCGGCAGCCACAGCATCGACGCCGACACGGTCAGCGGCGACGTGGTACTGGCCACTCGCTGACTCTCCGTAGGTTTACCACCGGGTACTTCTTGGAGGTGTACCTCTCGGCCTGGGGACGATCGACATGCACCGTTGATTGTTCCCCCGGCCGAGCGGGCGTAGCGTCGAAGATGTCCGTTGACTACGAGGAGGGCTCGACCATGAGCATCGGTGTGGGGATCTTCCTGATGGTGGTGGGTGCGATCTTCGCGTTCGCCGTCCGCGACTCCTGGGACGCCGTCAACCTGACCGCCGTCGGTTACATCCTGATGCTCGCCGGACTGGCCGGCATCGTGCTCTCCTTCTACATCACGAACCGGCGCCGCCGCGTCCCCAACGACGCCCTCGACCCGGCCGTCGAAGAGGAGTACCGGGTCGTCGAGGAGCACCACCGCGACATCAAGGAGTAGGTGTCAGCTCGGGCGGGCTCCGGACAGCACCAGCTCGAGTCGGCGTGAACCTTCGGCGCTGACTCGCACCGGCACGCCCCAGTCCTGCCGATGCATGTGGCAGGCGGGGAACTCGACCTCCGCGGAATCGTCGCAGGACGCCGCCTGTACCGCGACGTGCAGCACACCGTCGCCGACGCGTTCGTCGATCACCAGCCGCCGGGTCAGGTCGGTGGAGTCACCCGCGCCTTCCCTGAGCAGCGCCTCGGGAGTCGACGAGACGAGCAGGCGGGTGGACGGACCGTAACGGTCGTCTAGCTTCTGCCCGGGTGGCGGAGTGAACACCACCTCCAAGGTCACCTCGCCGCCGGCGATCTCCATCGGAGGGCGCTGGGTGCGCGTACTGAACTCGTCGGCCTTCGTGCTCGCGCCCAGCGGCACCCGGGTCAGCCGATGGGCCGCCGACTCCACCACCAGCAGGTCGTTGCCTGCGACAACAGCACCGCTCGGCTCCGCGAGACCGGTCGCCATCGTCTCGACCAGACCGCGGGACGGGTCGTACCGGCGTACGGCGCCGTTGTAGGTGTCGGAGATCGCGATCGAACCGTCGGGCAGCGCGGTGACGCCGAGCGGATGCTGCAGCAGCGCGTCCTCCGCTTTGCCGTCCCGCAGACCGAAGTCGAACAGCCCGGTCCCGATCGCGGTGTGCGCCTCGTCGTCGATCCAGCGCAGCGCGGAGATCTCCGAGTCGGCCAGCCAGAGCTTCTCGCCGTCGGCGGCGAGCCCGGAGGTCTGCGCGAACCAGGCCTGCTCGAGCGCGCCGTCTCTCAGCCCCTCGTTGGTGGTGCCCGCCGCGATCTCGGTGCGCTTCGTGAACGGGTCGAAGGTCCACAACTGGTGCACGCCGGCCATCGCGATCCACACCTTGCCCTGCCACCAGGCGACGTCCCAGGGCGAGCTCAGCACGTCGGTCCCGTCACCGTCCATCCACTGCTTACCGGTGCCGACCAGGGTGCTGACCTCGTTCGTGCTCAGGTTGATGCCCCGCAGCGCGTGGTTGACAGTGTCGGCCACCACCACGTCGTACCCGACGTCTTGCGCGACCTCCCGCGGCAGCACCGCCAGCCCGTTCGGCTCGGAGAAGCTCGCCTGCAGTCCGTCCTCGAACCCCCGCTGCTTGGTCCCGAACCTCCTGACCACCGTGCTCGCGTCAGCCGCCAGCTCGACCACACTGTGGTTCCCCGCGTCCGCGACCAGGAATCCGTCGCCCCAGGCAACAACCTTCGCCGGGAACCTCAGCTCGGTCTCCTCCGGCACCGGCGCCACGTACGGCGACTTGCCCCGAGTGAGCGTCCCCGCCTTGTCGTGCTCCGCGACCAACTCGGCCAGCTGGGCATCGAGCGCATGCGCGTGCCCCTCCCCCGAGTACTGCGCCACGATGTACCCGTTGGGATCCACCAGCACCAACGTCGGCCACGCCCTCGCGGTGTAGTTCTGCCACGTCACCAGCTCCGGATCATCCAGCACCGGATGCCCCACCTCGTACCGCTCGACGGCAGCCCGCACCGCCGCCTCTTCCCCCTCATGCGCGAACTTCGGCGAATGCACCCCCACGATCACCAACGCATCGCCGTACTTCTCCTCCAGCGGCCGCAGCTCATCCAGCACATGCAGACAGTTGACACAACAGAAGGTCCAGAAATCGATCAAAACCGCTCGCCCGCGAAAGTCCGAGATCGAGTAGGACCTACCACCGGTGTTGAGCCAGCCACGGCCGCGAAGCTCGGGCGCATGGATGCGAGCACGACGAGGACCAGCCGCTGATTTCGAAGAAGTCACCCGGCCATTGTCCTCGCCCCGGCAAGGAGCCGGGTCAGCTGTCCGGTCGCCGGTCGGTTGCCCATACGACCAGGAGACGGCTTCGGGGATCGAACCTCCGGCCGCGCACACCTTGGCTCACTCGGACCTCCTCAATGGCCAACTGCAGTAGTCCTCGCCGCTCGCCGACACTTGCCGCTGACCATCGCGCCCGCAGTGACATCGGCTCCAGGAAAGACTTCAGTTCGAACTGCGGCACGGAAATCTTTTCGAGGCTCTGCTGCAGCCCATCCAGGCGGTCGAGCAGCGCCTTCTTCAAGGACAGGTACCGATCACGTCCGATCGTCCGCTGGAGGTAGTACTCCTCGTCCAGAGCAGACAACGCTGATCGCTCGTCCGTCAACGCGGCCAGGACGGATCGACGTTTGGCGATACCTTCCGGGTCCTGTCGGGACGCCATTCGGTCGGCGACCACCGCCAACAACGGATCGTTCTCAGCTGCTGTCGTCAAGCGGTGCCGCCACGCCTCCTGAACGGCATCGTCCAAAGCCCAGATATAGGCGCCTCCCGGAGCCACGCAAGCCCGCCCGAGCCGAACAGTCTGACAGCGATACGAATTGCCGGATCTACTCATTCGCTCGCCGCAACTGGCGCACCGAAGAAGGCCGGTCAGCAGATAGGAACTTTCCGTCGACTGTCGACCCCTGGAACGACCGTAACTTGACGACGCCGCCCGCTCGTCGAACACGGCCAAGATCAGCGCTTGGTCCGCAGGAGAGATCAACGGCTCCTGACCAGGTCCCATGATCGAGACCATTCGCCCGGTTTCCGGATCCCGCCAGGGTCGCACACGGCTGGAATACCGGCCATCATCATTTTTGATCGTCTCGGGTGCCAGCCCGATCGTGGTCGGCCCGCGCATCAGTTGGGAGATCGTTCCGATCCCCCAGAGCCCACCGCGCGGCGCCGCCACGTCGGCAGCGTTGAGCCACTTGGCGACCTCCAGCAGCGACTCTCCCGCCAGCAGTCGACGTGCGATCTCACGAACCACAGCGCCGGTCCGCGGGTCGACGAACAGCCGACCGTCCCGATTGACCAATCCGTACGGCGGTGCGCCACCGATCCATCGCCCCTGAGTACGGAGGAACGTCTTCGCCGACCGGATTCGCAGACCTAGGTTCTCGGACTCCGAACGCGCCAACTCGGCCAGCAGGCCGACCACTTTGCGGTCACCCGCGTTCGACGTGTCGAGATTGTCCTGAACCGACACCAGGCGACCACCCGTCGCGCCGATCTTGTCGAGCACCAGACCGACTTCGTCCATCCCCTGCCGGGACAGCCGGTCGAGCTTCCAAACCACCAATGTTCCGACCACACCTGAGGAGACAGCCGCGAGCGCACTCCTGAATCCTTCTCGATCCACTCCAGGGAGGTAGGCCGACCGGCCACGATCGACATGGCTTCGTCGTACCTTGAGGCCACTGCCTTTCACCCAGGCCCGGCAGTCAGCCTCTTGCCGTTCGATCGTGGTCTTTCCGGCCTTGTCGATGGAAACCCTCAGATAGAGATCGGCGTACTGACTGTTGACGGCCATCTATTGCTCCCAGCGACCAGGCGTTCCAGGCATCTGTGCCTGCCAAGAGAACTACCTCATTGAGCCGACAGTTTCTGACGTCGGCCACATATCACCAGGCGCACTGCTCGTTTCCTGTTTTGGTTCTTTCTTTCGCCTCGCCGCTATCTCGGCAGGATCAGGGTGTCGGTCAGCAGCTTGGCGGTTTTGCGGAGGGTGGGGGCCGAGGAGGAGAGTTCGGCGGCGAGGGTGAGGGGGGTGAGGGGTTCGCCGGGGCCTACCAGGCGGTGGCGGTGGGCGAGGAGCCAGACGATGGCTCGGGGCCAGGTGGAGAGGCGGGCCTTGGTGAGGAGGTCGGGGGCTTGCCGGACCAGGCGTTCGGCGATGTCGAAGGCTTCGGCGGCGTAGCTGGTGCCGAGGGTCTCGCCGGACAGGAGCCAGGCGTGCGGGGCGAGGACCGAGAGGGTGGCGGCCTGGGACTTGTCGAGGCCGCGGAGGTCGGGGCGCGGGGGTGAGCCGAGGCCGGCCAGGGTGCGGTAGGCCTCTTCGAGGTCATCACTGGTGTCGTCGAGGAAGACTCGTTCGCCGGTCTTGGCGCCGATCGGCTCGGCCAGGGCGGCTGCTTCCAGGGCGGGCTTCCAGACGTCGACGGCGTCGAGGGCCTCCTCGATCGCGTCCAGGTCGAGGGCGGTGCGCTCGCCGGCGAAGGAGAGCCAGGCCTTGACCACCAGCGGTACGGCGGAAAAGTAGGTGCTGTCGGCAAGCACTTTGCGTGGCAGCCAGTAGGACAGGAAAAGCTCGACCAGTACCGCGGAAACTCGCAGCGGCCCGCCGGCGGTCCGGTCGACGGCGTGGTCGATCCACAACCGCGCGATATCGGCCGCGTCGTCCCGAAGACCCGTGGCGTACGACGAGTCGAGGAACTCCCGCACCAGCTGGTCGCGTTGCCGACCGGACAGTTGCGCGCGCACGGGCGGGCGCACCGGCCGCTCCGGCAACTGGGTCAGCCGGTTCACCAGCAGCCCGGAGAAGAACTCGAAGTCCTCCGTCACGGGCGGATCGTCGTGATCGTGCGTCTGCCCCAACGCCTGCAGGATGATCCCCGCGGCAGTCGCGGGCCGCACGGTCCGCACCGTCACCCGCCCACCGCGCTGGTACGCCTCCACCACACGGTCGACCGGCGGTCCGACGAACACGTCCTTGGCGATCGCGCCCAGGTTGTTGTCCACGAAGACCACCACCGTGTGCGGATGCTGCTCGTCGTCGTAGTCGAGCACCACGCTCAGCCCGTCGCCGGTGACGTCCTCCGACACGATGGCGCTGGTCAGCCGGAAGCTCGCGATCCGCGCGACCCACTCCGGTACGCCGTACTGCGTCCGGCCGCGGGACAGGTGCGCGCGTTGCAGTGGCAACCGGCCCGCCGGACCGACCGCCCGGGCCAGACTCGTCAACAACACAAAGGAATCCGGGTCGCGTCGCTCACCCAGCACCCTGGCCGCGTCGGCCCAGAAGAACCGCTCGACCTCACCGATCTCGTCGGGTTGCCCGGCCGGCCAGAGCTGGTCGGCCAGCAGCGCGGCCGACCGCGCGACGGAGGCCTCCGCGATCACCGGATGCAGGGCCGGTGGCGCGGCGGCCAGGTCGAGCAGCAAGGTCTCCTGCAGGGTGTCCAGCACAGCGACACTCGGCGTGGTGTCGAGGTCCGTCCCCACGACACCCGCCGGCGGCTGCCCTGGAGTAGGGCCCGGACTGGAGCCCACCAACCGCAGGTGGCTGCCTCGTCCGTCCCGACCTCGTGACTTGGTCACTCTGGCGAGATTACCGCTGACCGGCCCTTTGCCGCAGGGCGGTGCGCGCGTCCTGTGGACAGTCGCCTCGACACGCCGTCAGCAGACGCTCACGGCCTGTGGATCCAGTACCGGAGTACAGGTTCCACAGGCCGTAGGTTTCAGGCCGAGACCAGCAGAGCTAGCCCTTCAGGGCACCGGCCATCAGGCCGCCGATGAACCAGCGGCCGAGCAGGATGTAGACCAGCAGCGTCGGGAACGACGTGATCAGCGCGCCCGCCATGCTGGCCGCGTAGTCGACCTTCTGGCCACCGGCCAGCGCCGCCAGGCCGAGAGTGACCGGGCCGTTGTTCTGCTGGGTCAGGAACAACGCGAACAGGAAGTCGTTCCAGACCGAGGTGAACTGCCAGATCAGCGTCACCACGAACCCGGAGATCGAGACCGGCAGGATGATCCGGAGGTAGGTCTGGATCAGCCCCGCGCCGTCGACCCGGGCCGACTCGATGATCTCGGTCGGGATCACGGTGGCGTAGTAGTTGCGGAAGATCAGCGTGCAGATCGGGATGCCGTAGATGACGTGCGTGATCAGCAGCGTCGGGATCCCGCGGGTGACGTCCAGGTCCTGGTAGGTCTGCCGCAGCGGCAGCATCACGGCCTGGTACGGGATGAACATGCCGAACAGGATGAACGCGAACACCAGGTTCGCGCCGGGGAACCGCCAGCGGGCCAGTACGAACCCGTTCGCGGAGCCGATCAGCGACGCGAGGATCGCGGCCGGGATCGCCAGCGAGAGCGAGCGGACCATGTACGGCTGCAGCACGTCCCAGGCCTTGCGCCACGGCTCCAGCGTCCAGGTCTCCGGCAGCGACCACTGCGCGGCGGCGGTGGTGTCGCTGGAGGTCTTGAAGCTGGTGATGATCACGACGTACACCGGCGTCAGGACGAAGAGCAGGAACAGCAGCAGCAGGACGTAGCGGACCGTGCGGCTCCGCCGGGTCGAGCCGTCGGCGATCGAACTGCGGCTCGGCTTCTTGCTGATCGCCGCGGCCGCCTTGCCGGTGGCGGCCGACGCATCCACGACGCTCATTCTTCGCTCTCCTGCCGGACGGTGTAGGCCACATAGGGAATGACGAGTACTGCGACGACGGCGAGCAGTACGATGGCGATCGCCGACGCCTTCGCCATGTCGCTGCGCAACAAGGTGTTCCACATGTAGACCGACGGCACCTCGGTGCGGAACTGGTTCGGCCCGGTGATCGCGTAGATCAGGTCGAACAGCTTCAGCGACATGTGGCCCAGGATGATCAGCGCGGACAGCGCGATCGGCGACAGTTGCGGGAACAGCACGTACCGGTAGAGCTTGAACTCACTGGCGCCGTCCACCCGGGCCGCCTCGCGCAGCTCGCCCGGGATGCCCCGGAAGCCGGCCAGGAACAGCGCCATGATGTAGCCGGACAGCTGCCAGACCGCTGGTAACGCGATGGACGCCATCGTCGTCCATCTGTTCCCGGCGGTCCACCAGGGGTTCTCCAGGAAGTTCAGGCCCATGATGTCGAACAGCCGGTTCAGGCCGCGGGCGTCGTCGCCTTGCGAGGGGTTCAGCAGCCAGCCCCAGACGACCCCCGAGGCGATCATCGAGATCGCCATCGGGAACAGGAAGATCGACCGGAAGAGGCCCTCGCCGGTGACCCCCTTCTCCAGCAGCAGGGCCCAGAGCAGGCCGAAGATCAGCGTGCCCACGATGAAGGCCACCGTGAGCACGCCGAGGTTCTTCAGCGAGTTGAGGAACCGGTCCTCACCGAACAGGTTGGCGTAGTTCTCGAACCCGACGTAGTCGGTCGGGACCGGCCGGGCGTTGTGCTTGTCCGTCAACGACGTGTTGAAGGTCCAGGCGATCAACCCGTAGACGAAGTACCCGAGCAACAGCACCGTGGGCAGCAGCACCAGCGCCCCTGGCCCCCAGGTGCGGATTCTTCCGTGCATGACTCAGGACTCCCGGTCGAGATCAGTCAGGTTTGGCGAGGACGGCACCACTCGATCAGTTCGGCTTGGCCGCGGCGACGAGCGCCTTCTGCAGCGTCGCGACGTCCAGACCGCTGCTGAACTGACCCATCGCCGACAGGATGCTGTCGTTCTGGCCGAGGGTGCACGCAGCACCGTGGGCGCAGGACGGAACGATCTTGTTGGCCTTCCAGTCGGCCATCGCGGCCTGCTGGTACTTCGGGTAGTCCGTCGCGACGGCGTCCGAACGGGCCGGGATCGAGCCCTTCTTGGTGTTGAAGGCCTTCTGGCCCTCGGCGCTGCCGGCCGCCTTCAGCCAGCACTTCGCACCCTCGGGGCTCTGGCCACCGGTCGGCAGCGTGAAGGAGTCCGCCAGGAACTGGAAGGTCCCCGCGGTGCCCGGCGCCGGCCAGTAGGTGTAGGCCGTGTCCGGCACCTTGTCGGACAGCTGCTGCGCGGCGACCCAGTCACCCATCAGCGTGTACGCCGACTGGCCCTTGTTCACGTACTGCAGCGCGTCCGGCCAGTCGACCGCCTCGCGGTCGGCGTTGCTGAACGTCAGCACCTTCTTGAACTTCTCCAGCGCGGCGGTGACGTCGGCACCGGCCATGTCGGTCTTGCCGTTCCAGAGGCCGGTGAACTTGTCGGGACCGAGCTCGGCGAGCAGCACGGCCTCCATCACCATCTCCTCGGCGAAGCCCTTGGAGGTGGCCAGCGGAGCCTTGACCCCGGCCGCCTTCAGCTTCTCCATGTCGGCGATCCAGGCGTCCACCGAAGCCGGGGCCTTGGTGCCGTCGATGTTGGCCTTCTTCAGCACGGCCGGGTTGGCCCACACGACGTTGGCACGGTGCACGTTGACCGGCACCGAGTAGATCTTGCCGTCGACGGTCAGGTTGTCCAGCAGGCTCTGCGGGAACGCCTTGTCCAGACCGAACTCCTTGTAGAGGTCGCTGACGTCGTCGACCTGGGCGTTCTTGATGTAGTCGCCCAGCTCGGCGCCGGCGTGCGCCTGGAACGTCGACGGCGGCTTCTTGGCCTGCAGGTCGTTCGCCAGCACCTGCTTGGCGTTCGAGCCGGCGCCACCCGCGACGGCGGAGTTGACGAACTTGTAGTCCTTGCACTCGGTGTTGAACACCGAGACCAGGCCGTCCAGCCCGGCCTTCTCGCCACCGTCCGCCCACCAGGTGAAGACGGTCACGTCCTTGCTGGCCGCAGCGTCCCCACCGCCGCCGGAGTCGTCACTGTTCCCGCAGGCACTGACCGCGAGAAGACCCACGGCACCCACTACCGCGAAGGTCTTGCTCCAACCACCACGCATTTTTCACTCTCCGATCAGCTCATGGAGCTGTCTGACAACGAATGCCCCCTTGACGGCCCAACTCTGGGCCGGGGTCGGTCGGGTGTCAACGCTCCGCGCAAGCGCGTTGCGCAGACGTGATCCCTTGCGCGAATCTGAAGTGAGAGCGCACACACGCGGCACTTGTAAGGCCACTACGAGCACTGGTACTGCGCGTCAGGGCCGGAGCAGCACCTTGATCGCCCGCCGTTCGTGCATCGCCTTGTAGCCTTCGGCCACGTCGTCCAGCGGCATCTCGGCGTCGAAGACCAACCCCGGATTGATCGCTCCCGAGAGCACGTCCGCCATCAGTTCCGGCAGGTACTGGCGCGCCGGAGCGACGCCGCCGGCCAGCCCGATGTTGCGGCCGAACATCTTCCGGACCGGCACCTCGACCCCGTGCGGTACGCCGACGAACCCCACCGTCGCACCGGGCCGGGCCACGTCGAACGCGGTCTTGAACGACTGATCTGTGCCGACACACTCCAGTACGGCGTCCGCCCCGACCCCGTCGGTGAGCTCCAGCACGGCCGCCTTCGCCTCGTCGCCACGCTCCGCGATGAGGTGGGTCGCTCCGAACTCCCGGGCGATCTGCTGCCGCGAGGCATGCCGGGAAAGCGCGATCACCCGCTCGGCGCCCATCCGCGCCGCAGCCAGTACGCCGCACAGCCCGACCGCCCCGTCGCCGACCACCACGACCGTGTCACCGGCCTTGACCCGGGCCGACCGGGCGGCGTGCCAGCCCGTGCCCATCACATCGGACAACGTGAGCAGCGAGGGCACCAGCGCGTCGTCCGGTACGCCGGGAGTCGCCACCAGCGTGCCGTCGGCCCACGGAACCTTCGCGAACTCACCCTGCCCACCGTCGGCGTCCTTGCTGCCGATCCCGACGATGTTCTGGCAGACCGACTGCAGCCCCGCCAGACAGTTCGGACAGGTGCCGTCACTGGCCACGAACGGGGTGACAACGAAGTCACCCGGACGCACCGAACGCACCTCGGAACCGACCTCCTGGACGATCCCGACATACTCGTGCCCGATCCGGCTGCCCGGGGTGATCTTGTTCTCGCCACGGTAGGGCCACAGGTCGGACCCGCAGATGCAGCCGGCCACGATCTTGATCACCGCGTCCGTCGGCTTGGTGATCACCGGGTCCGGAACCTCGCTCAGCCGGACGTCGAACGGCGCATGAATCGTGGTAGCTCGCATGTCCTCACTTTAAGCACAGGACGCCGGGCAGATACTCAACCTCCGCCAACTGTCCTCGCCGTTCTGATTTCAGGCCGATTCGACAACCACCGCTCGATGGCGGCAAGCAAATGCGAGCCAGAGCGGTTCGACGCATCAGGCTGAGCACGCCGTCAGTGCAGTCATGGCAGCGGAACGAGCGACGACGGAGCTGGGGGGTGGGGAGCAGGCGGCGAAGGAGCTGGCGCGGGCGTCTGCAGTTAAAAGGCGGTGTAGCGACCTCGGCGGTGGATGAGGGTGGGGATCTCGTCTGCGGCCAGCTCGACCTGGACGATTTCCAGCTGGACCTGGAGCGCCCAGCCGACCTCCGGCGGGTCTGCCGAGACCAGCCGGCAGCCCGCCCACGTGCTCACTCCGACCGGGGCCGGCCCGAACTCCGTCTCGGTCCAGTCGATCATCCGGAACGGCCCGCCCGGCGCCGGCGCGACGTACCCGAAGGCGTCGGCGAGCTGCTGGTGCGGGCCACCGAGCAGGCTGACCACCGAGGTTCTTGCCTTTCGCAACGTTTCCCAGAGGTCCGAGTCCGGGTCGATCAGCCCGATCACGTAGCCGGGTTCGCCGTCGGCCACGAGCATCGACGAGACGGTCAGCCCGGCCCGCTTGCCCTCGTACTGCGTAGTCCACAGCCCGACCGGCGACGGCAACCGGCCGCGCAGCCGCCGTACCGGGCTCCGCTCCGACTCAGGTGGCAGGAACGGATGATCCCCGTGGATGGTCATGCCTCAACGCTACTCACCCGCACTCGGCCGGGCAGCGAGAAGGCGTCGATCGGCCGCGACAGCCCGCTGGAACCGCGCACCGACTCCACCTCGCCGTCAGGCCCGAAGGTGAAGCGGTAGGTCTCCCCGATGGCGCCGTAGCCGGACCCGCCGGTGACGCGCAGGTTGTCGCCCTCCGGCACGATCGTGGTCGGCTCCGCGGCCGGATCGGGCGAGCTCGGGTCGATCGCGTAGAGCCGCCCGCCGAGCTGGACGACGTCCATGACACCCCACAGGTTGGCGTAGCGACCGGTGAAGCGATCCAGCCCGGCCGCGTCCTCCCGTGGCTTCGACTCGGCCAGGTCGATCAGCTTGAACGCCGCCTCGGTCAACTGCCGCGCGGGACCGTCGATCGCGTTCGTCAGTACCGCCACCGCCAGCCGGCGCTCTGCGTCGACCATCGACAACGTGATGTGGCCCGGGTAGCCGCCGCTGTGGCCGAACAGCTCCCGCTCGCCGATCTTCGAGATCATCAGACCGAGCCCGTACTTCGGCCAGTCGTCCTCCGCCGTCTTCCACCACGGGTGCTGCATCTGCCGCTTGGACGCGTCGGTCAGCAGCCGGTCGTCACCGGGCAGATGCGCCGACCAGTAGCTCACGACGTCGCGCGCGGTGCCGAAGAACCCGGTCGCCGAAGCGAGAGCCCGGGTGTCGATGTGATCGATCGGCACTCGCTGATCGGCGTACGAGAGGGAGCTGTAGCCGACGGCGTACTCGTCGGCTCTGGCCGGGTCCAGCTCGGGTCCGAGCCCGGTCAGGCCGAGCTTGTCGACGATCGCGGTCCGCACGTAGTCGTTGTACGGCGTACCGGTGGCTGCCTCGACGATCAGCCCGAGCAGTCCGTAGCCGATGTTGGAGTACTTGAAACGCTCGTTGTCGGTCAGCACGGCCGACCCCGGGTCGCTGAGCACCCCCAGCAGCTGCTCACGATCCGGGAAAGCCGTCTCCAGCTGCCAGAAGTCGCCCGCGTCGCTGTCCCGAACGACGCCACCGGCGTGGCTGAGCAGATCGCGGACGGTGCGCTCGCCCAGCGGCGTACCGACGATCTCGGTCACATGCGTCGCGACCTTGTCGTCCAGCCGCACCTTGCCCTGCTCGGCCAGCTGCAGCACCGCGGTCGCGGTGAACGTCTTGGAGTGCGACGCGATCCGGAACAGGTGCTGCTCGGTCAGCGCGACCTCCTGCTCGACGTCGGCCCGCCCGTACGCCGCCGAGAACGCGACCGCGTCCTCGGCGAAGACGGCGGCCTGAACACCGGGGATCCGTTGGTAGCGCTGGTTGAAGGCCAGCCAGCGGTCGTAGTACGCGAATACTTCCTTCAGGTTCTCGGCGTCAGGCATGACGCCTAGACTGGATGACGCGGAAGCGACTCGCAACGTAGGCGCCATCGGTGTACGTGGCGTTGGCCGCCGGGTTGGCCCCGGTGCCGTGGAAGTCGCTGAACGCGGCCGACTGGTTGACGAACACCTGGCCGGTCAGGTTCTCCGACAGCGCGACGCCCACGTCGAGCGCGGCGTCGCGGACCTCGTCGAGGATCGTCTCGTCGGTCGAGTAGACGCCGGCGGTCATCGCGCCACCCTCCTGGACCGTCCGCCGGAACAGCTCGATCGACTCCGCCGTGCCGCTGGTGCGGACCAGGAAGGAGACCGGGCCGAAGCACTCCCGGCCGAAGACGTCCTCGTCCTTGGCGTCGACCGCGACCAGCAGCGGGGTCCGGACGACGGCGTCGGCGTACGCCGGGTGCTGGATCGCGCGCGACTCCAGCACCACCTCGCCGTACTCACCGGCCAGCTCGAGCCGGCTCACCACGGCCTGGTTCACGATGCCGCCGAGCAGTTCGACCGCCCGGGCGTCGTCGCCGAGCAGCTTGCCGATCGAGCGGGCCAGACCGGCGCCGACCTCGTCGAAGGACTTGTGCCCCTCATCGGTCTCGATCCCGTCGGCGGGGACGAACAGGTTCTGGGTGGTGGTGCACATTTGGCCGGAGTACAGCGAGAGGGTGAAGGCGAGGTTGTTGCAGAGCGCCTTGAACGAGTCGGTCGAGTCGACGATGACCGCGTTCACGCCGGCCTTCTCGGTGAACACCTCGGCCTGGGTGGCGTTCTGCTCCAGCCAGTCGCCGAACTCGGTGCCGCCGGTGAAGTCGATCACCTTGATCTCGGGGCGCAGCGCGAGCGGCTTGGCCAGACCGTCGCCAGGGTGCTCGGCGGCCAGGGTGACCAGGTTCGGGTCGAGGCCGGCCTCGGCGAGCACCTCGCGGGCCACCTCGACGGTGATCGCGAGCGGCAGCACGGCCAGCGGGTGCGGCTTGACGACGACCGCGTTGCCGGTGACCAGCGAGGCGAACAGGCCGGGCCAGGAGTTCCAGGTGGGGAAGGTGTTGCAGCCGATCACCAGCGCGACGCCCCGGCCGGTGACGGTGAAGTTCTTCTCCAGCCGGATCGGGTCGCCCTTGGCGGGCTTCTCCCAGATCGCGGTCGCCGGGTAGCGGTTCATCTCCTCGTACGAGTACGCGATCGCCTCCAGCGCGCGGTCGAGCGCATGCGCGCCACCGGCCTGGAACGCCATCACGAAGGCCTGGCCGCTGGTGTGCTGGACCGCGTTGGCCAGCTCGAAGACCCGCTTGTGCAGCCGGTCGAGGATCTCCAGCGTCACGCCGACGCGGCCGTCGACGCCGGCCTTGCGCCAGTCCTTCAGGCCGGCCTGCGCGGCACCGAGCAGCTCGTCGAGGCCGGACTCGGTGGTTCGCGGGTACTGGACGTCGAGCGCGACGCCGTACGGGGACTCCTCGGAGCTGACCGTGCCGGTGGCGCCGGGCGTCTCCAGCGGGTACGTCGTCCCGCGATGCGCCTCGAAAGCGGCCTTGCCGTCCTCGGCGGCGGTCTCGCCGTAGACCCGCGGGCTGGGCGACTCCGGGTAGGCGGAGTAGTAGCCGCGGCTGCGGATCGCGGTCAGCGCTCCGTCCAGCCGTTCGCGGTGGGCAGCCAGCCAGTCGGTCGTCATCTCCGGAGTCATGACTGTGATGTTACAGTCCATGACCAGAGCAGGGCTAGAGTGTCACAACATGGGCTGCGAACCAGCTGCACGCCGGCGTAGCTGTCAGTTGCCGGGCACCATCCTCGAGGAGGACTCATGACTCGCGTGGCCTATCTGGTGGACGGCGTCCGCACCCCCATCGGCCGGTACGGCGGCGCACTCGCCTCGGTCCGGCCGGACGACCTCGCGGCGCACGCCCTCACCGCTCTCCTCGCGCGGCACCCGGCCCTCGACCCGGCCACGGTCGACGACGTCTTCCTCGGCTGCGCCAACCAGGCCGGCGAGGACAACCGCAACGTCGCCCGGATGGCCGTGCTGCTGGCCGGCCTGCCGGACAGCGTGCCCGGCTCGACCATCAACCGGCTCTGCGGATCGGGACTGGACGCGATCGCCGCGGCCGCCCGGTCGATCGTTGCCGGTGACAACGAGATCGTGCTGGCCGGTGGCGTCGAGTCGATGTCGCGGGCGCCGTTCGTGATGCCCAAGGCAACGACAGCCTTCGCCAGGCAGGCAGAGATCTTCGACACCACGATCGGCTGGCGGTTCGTCAACCCGGTGCTGAAGCAGCAGTACGGGATCGACTCGATGCCGGAAACAGCCGAGAACGTCGCGGCCGACTTCTCCATCTCCCGCGAGGACCAGGACCTGTTCGCGTTCCACAGCCAGCAGCGCGCCGCGAAGGCTCAGGCGAACGGGCGGCTGGCCGAGGAGATCGTGCCGGTGCAGGTGCCGGGCAAGCGAGGCGCGGTGACGACGGTCGAGGTCGACGAGCACCCGCGCGAAACCTCACTGGAGGCCCTGGCCGGTTTGAAGACGCCGTTCCGGGACGGCGGCACGGTCACCGCCGGCAACGCGTCGGGAGTCAACGACGGCGCGGCAGCGTTGCTGGTGATGAGCGGCGAGGCGGTCGAGCGGCTCGGTGTCACTCCGCTGGCCCGGATCGTCGGGACCGCCGCGGCCGGCGTACCGCCGCGGATCATGGGCATCGGCCCGGTTCCGGCGACTCGCAAGGTGCTGGCTCGCGCCGGGGTCGACCTGTCCGAGCTGGGCGTGATCGAGCTCAACGAGGCGTTCGCGGCCCAGTCCCTCGCCGTACTGCGTGAGCTCGGCCTGCCCGACGACGCCGAGCACGTCAATCCGAACGGCGGCGCCATCGCCCTGGGTCACCCCCTGGGAATGTCCGGCGCCCGTCTCGCCCTCACCGCCGCCCTGGAGCTTCACCACCGCGACGCCGGGTATGCGCTCGCCACCATGTGCATCGGAGTTGGTCAGGGCATCGCGACCCTGCTGGCCCGCCCCTGAAAGGTCTCCGCATGACCGATCGTTTTCTTGGTGAAGCCTGCCCGCCGGAACTGCTGGACGACGGCGAGAAGCTGTCCGTCGACGAACTGAGGGCGCGGCAACTGGCCGGCCTGCGGAAGACCGTGCGGGCGGCGTACGAGAAGGTGCCGCACTATCGCGCCGCGCTGGACGGCGTCGGCTTCACACCCGGCGACCTGCAGGACTTCTCCGATCTCAGCCGGCTGCCTTTCACCGGCAAACAGGACCTGCGCGACAACTACCCCTTCGGCATGTTCGCCGTACCGCGTGAGCAGGTGGTGCGGGTGCACGCCTCCTCCGGTACGACGGGCCGGCCGACCGTCGTCGGCTACACCCGCGACGACATCGACACCTGGTCGAACCTGATCGCCCGCTCGATCCGTGCCGCCGGCGGGCGGGCAGGGGATGTCTGTCATGTCGCCTACGGGTACGGGCTGTTCACCGGTGGGCTGGGGGCGCACTACGGCGCCGAGCGGCTGGGGTGCACCGTCGTACCGGTCTCCGGCGGGATGACCGAGCGGCAGGTCGACCTGATCCGCGACTTCGGCGCCCGGATCATCATGGTGACGCCGTCGTACTTCCTCTCCGTCCTCGACGAAATGGTTGCCCGAGGCATGGATCCGCGGGAGACCTCGTTGCGGATCGGGATCTTCGGCGCCGAGCCGTGGACCGAGCAGATGCGCGCCGAGGTGGAGAGCCGGACCGGGATGCACGCGGTCGACATCTACGGCCTGTCGGAGGTGATGGGCCCGGGCGTCGCGCAGGAGTGCGTGGAGACCAAGGACGGCCTGCACGTCTGGGAGGACCACTTCTACCCCGAGATCATCGACCCGGTCACCGGCGAGGTGCTCCCGGACGGCGAGATCGGCGAGCTGGTCTTCACCACGCTGACCAAACAGGCCTTCCCCGTACTGCGCTACCGCACCCGCGACCTGACCCGCCTGCTGCCCGGCACCGCCCGCCCCGGGATGCGGCGGATGGAGAAGATCACCGGCCGGACCGACGACATGATGATCGTCCGCGGCGTCAACGTCTTCCCGACCCAGATCGAGGAACAGCTCCTGCTGGTCGAGGGCCTCACCCCGCACTACCTCTGCATCCTCACCCGCCCGCACCGGATGGACGAGCTGACCGTCCAGGTCGAGGCGGCCCCCGACCTGCCCACGACCTCCTACGCAACCGCAGCCTCGACCCTCTCCCGCCGCGTCAAGGACCGAGTAGGCGTCACAGCCGCCGTACAGGTCGTCCCTCCCCACGCCCTGGAGCGCTCGCTGGGCAAAGCCAAACGCATCCGCGACGACCGCACCCCCTGACCCCACCGCCCAAACTCCCGGACTTACCCCCGCGAGCGGCGGGTTACCCCAGGTTCGAACAGGGGGTAACCCTCCGGGCCCGGGGGTAGGTCTCAGGGGATGAGGAGCTTCGGGAGGGTGCGTTCGACGCCGTCGCGGAGGTCGGTCAGGGCGTTGGGGCGGCCGGAGAGGTGGCGGAGGAGGGCCTGCTGGAAGAGGCCGTCGAAGTGGGCGTAGGCGGTGGAGGGTGAGACGGTGATCGGGGTGCCGCTCAGTTCGCCGTAGGTGGAGACGATCCGCCAGATCATCGTCTCCAGGGTCTGGTCGATCTCCAGCACGTCCGCGCGGAACGACTCCTCGAACAGCGCCTGGTTGCGCAGGTCGTACCAGAGGCGGTGCATCGAGCCGTCCTCGTCGCAGGTGGTCACCAGCGCCTGGGCGAAGTCGGCCTGCAACTGCGCGGCCGAAGTCGCCGTCGCCACGATCTGGTCGTAGCGGGTGACGCACTCGGCCTTGTAGAGCTTCACGCAGTACGTGATCAGCTCGACCTTGTCGCGGAAGTAGTAGTGCAGGACGCCGTGCGAGAAGTCGGAGTTCTGGGCGATCTCGCGCAGGCTCGTGCGGGCATAGCCGAGCTCGGACAGGGTGCGCAGCGCGGAGGTGGCGAGCTGGGCGCGGCGCTCAGCGAACTTGTCCACCTGGCGGCGCGAGATCCGGTCCGTCACCTCGGTCACGGCTGCCTCCTGGGAGTCATCTCCCGAAAGTTTAACCCGCGCCGCAGATTTTCTTGACAGTTGTCCAAGAAAGTCTTGACGACCGTCCAGTTTGTGGCAACGCTGTGCTCATCGCCCGGTCACCGAACCTCACCGGAGATCGGGCGGTCAATCAGCCCGAGTACCGCGGCGAAGGGGAGAACGTATGAGCGTGTACGACCTGACCGGACGAAAAGCCCTGGTGACCGGAGGTGCTCAGGGTCTCGGCGCCGGAATGGCGCAGGCCCTCGCCGCGGCCGGTGCCTCGGTGGTCATCGCCGACATCGCCGAGGACCTCGGCAAGGCCACCGCCGACGCGCTCCGCGACACCGGCGCGACCGCCGCCTTCGTGCCGCTCGACGTGACCGACGACGCGAACTGGGCGGCGGCGATCGACGCCACCATCACCGAGCTCGGCGGCCTGGACATCCTGGTCAACAACGCCGGGGTCGAGCTGTCCGGCCTGGTGGTCGACCTCGATCCGGCCGACGTGCGCAGGATGCTGGAGATCAACGTCCTCGGTACCGCGCTGGGCGTGAAGCACGCGTTCCGGGCGATGCGGCCGGAGGGACCCGCCGGGACCGGTGGCTCGGTGGTCAACATCTCCAGTGTCGCGGCGACGATCCCCTTCCCCGGCATCGCGGGCTACTCCGCGACCAAGTCCGCGGTCGACCGGCTGACCCGGGTGGCGGCGATGGAGGCAGGCAAGCTCGGCTACGGCGTACGGGTGAACTGTGTGTACCCCGGCCTGGTGCCGACCGAGATGGGCATGAAGCTCGCGGCCGACATGGTCACCCTCGGGCTCTGGCCGTCCGCCGAAGCGGCGGTCGGGGACGTGATCGGCCTCACCCCGCTCGGCCGCCTCGGCGAGGTCTCCGACATGGCCGACGCGGTCGTCTTCCTGGCCTCGGACGCGGCCCGGTTCATCACCGGCGCGGGTCTGCCGGTCGACGGCGGAATGGGGATGTGAGATGACCAAACCAGTCGTCGTGTACGGCGCCTCCGGCTACACCGGCCGGCTCGTCTGCGAGTACCTGCGGGAGTTCAACGTCCCGTTCATCGCGGCCGGCCGGGACAAGAAGCGGATCCAGGAGGTGCTCGACAAGGTCCCCGGCATCGAGACCGTCGACCACGAGGTGGTCGAGGTCGAGCACGAGGTGAGTGCGCTGACCGACCTCTTCCGCGGCGCGAAGGTGGTCAGCAACATGGTCGGCCCGTTCGTGAAGTACGGGCCCGAGGTGGTCGAGGCCAGCCTCGCGGCCGGCTGCCACTACCTGGACACCACCGGTGAACAGGACTGGCTGCTGGACGCGCAGACCGGGTGGAGCGACAAGTTCACCGCCGAAGGACTGCTGCTGGCGCCCGGTGTCGCGCAGATGTACACCACCGGCGAGATCGCCGCGAACATCTGCCTGGAGACCCCTGGCCTCGACACCCTCGACATCCTGGTGCTGTGGAAGGGCTTCCCGACCTACGCGTCGACGCAGACCATCTTCACCATCCTGAAGGCCGACTGGCACTACCTGGAGCAGAACGAGCTGGTGAAGTGGGATCCGCTCACCACCACCGAGGTGAACGTCCCCGGTCAGCACGCGACGGCGCTGGCGCTGCCGTGGGGTGGCACCAGCCACCCCGTCTGGTTCAGGAACGACCCGCGGGTGGCCAACGTGAAGGTGGCCGGCGGCGTCTTCGACCGGGCCGTGATGCAGGGTGTGGTCGAGGCCGTGAAGATGGTCGAGTCGCAGATCAAGACGCTGCCGGCCGAGCAGCAGGACGCGGCCCTGGCCGAGGTGGCCGCCTCGGTGCAGGCGAGTATGCCGCCCCGCGAGAACCCGCGGATCAACACCTCGATCGACTCCGTGCACGCCTCGGGCCCGCTCGGCCGCGCGCACTGCGTCATCCACGGCAACAGCAACTACAAGCAGACCGGCGTCCTGCAGGCGTACGCCGCGTACTCGCTGCTGCAGCAACCGCCGCGCCGCGCCGGACTGGCCTCGGCCTGTCAGGCCTTCGGCCACCGCGAACTGCTCGGCGTACTGCGGAGCTTCGGGCTGGTCCTCGAGCCCGTGGTGACCGTTCACCACTGAGACCAGGTGCGGGGGCGCCACACATCACCCCCTGAGGGTTCCCCCGCACCTGTACCACCTGGAGTCCGCGTGAGGCTGTACGACTATCTCGACAAGGGCGCATCGCTCGGCGCCGCCGCACCCTGCCTCACCATGGCCGGTACGTCGCTGAACTACGGGGAGGTGCAGCAGCTGTCGTGGCAGGTCGGCCGCGCTCTGCACCGGTCGGCGATCCTGCCGGGCGACAAGGTGGCCATCCTGTCCGCGAACAACCCGATCTCGTTCGCCTGCGTCTTCGGGATCGCCCGGGCCGGGGCCGTCTGGTGCCCGGTGAACCCGCGCAACGAGGCGGCCGAGAACCGTGACCTGCTGGACGCCTTCGACTGCTCGGCGCTGATCTTCCAGCGCGCGTTCCTGCCGCTGGTGGAGAAGATTCTGCCCGAGCTGCCCAAGCTGACCACGGTGATCTGCCTCGAAGAGTCGTTGCCTGGGGCAATCGGCCTGGAGGAGTGGCTGGCCGGCGTACCGGCTGAGCCCTGGTCGCTGGAACCGCTGGACGACACCGCCCTGCTGGTCGGCACCGGCGGGACGACCGGGCGGCCGAAGGGGGTGATGCTGACCGAGCGGAACCTCGAGACGATGTCGGCGATCACCCTGATGAGCTACCCGTTCGACGGGCGGCCGGTGTACCTCGCGCTGGCGCCGCTGACGCACGCGGCCGGAGTGCTGTGCTTTCCGGTCCTGACGCTCGGCGGCGAGATCGTGATCATGCCGGCCCCCGACCTGGACGAGTTCCTCCGGCTGGTCGAGCGGCATCGGGTCACGCACACGTTCCTGCCACCGACGCTGGTCTACATGCTGCTGGCGCATCCCTCCTTGTCCAGCACGGATCTCGGGTCACTGCAGTGTTTCTGGTACGGCGCCGCGCCGATGTCGGCGGCCCGGCTGGCCGAGGCGCTGACCCGGATCGGCCCGGTGATGGCGCAGCTCTTCGGTCAGAGCGAAGCACCGATGATGATCTCCACGATGGCTCCGGCCGACCACTTCCGTCCCGACGGGAGTCCCGCGGTCGAGCGGTTCGCCTCGGCCGGGCGGCCGTCGCCGCTGACCCAGGTGGCGATCATGGCCGACGACGGGCGGTTGCTGGGAACCGGGGAACGCGGCGAGATCGTGGTCCGGGGCTCGCTGGTGATGGCCGGCTACTACCGCAACGGCGCCGCGACCGCCGCCGCGTCGCAGTACGGCTGGCATCACACCGGGGACATCGGGTTCCTGGACGAAGACAACTACCTCTACATAGTGGATCGGGCGAAAGACATGATCATCACGGGCGGATTCAACGTCTACTCGGCCGAGGTCGAGCAGGCGCTGATGACGTATCCGGCGATCCGCGACTGCGCGGTCGTCGGCCTTCCCGACGAGAAGTGGGGCGAGCGGGTCACCGCCGTCCTGCAACTCCACCCCGGTCTGACGGTGACCGAGTCGGAGGTCCGCAACTACGTGAAGAGCAAGCTCGGCAGCGTCAAGGCACCCAAGCAGGTGATCGTCTGGCCGGACCTGCCCCGGTCGAAGGTCGGCAAGGTGCTGAAGACGGAGGTCAAGGCGCGGCTGTTAAACGAGTAGGCGCCCTGTCGGCTGACGGCTAGTCTGCGCCAGATGACTCCTGTACCCCGTCCGCCGCTCACCTCTGACGAGCGGACCCAGCTGGTCGGCTGGCTCGACGTCCAGCGGTCCATCGTCCGGATGAAGTGCGAAGGCCTGTCGGACGACGAGGCTCATCGCCAGGTGCTGCCGAACTCACCGCTGATGACGATGGCCGGCGTCGTCGCCCACCTGCGCTGGGTCGAGTACTCGTGGTTCCACCTCAACCTGGCCGGCGTTCCCGACACCGGTCAGACCCCGTGGACCGAGGACGGCCACGAGGACGCCGAGATGTTCGTCGACGACGTGCCGATCGCCCAGCTCCTCGACGAGTACGCCGCCGAGTGCGCCCGCTCGAACGAGATCGTCGCCGGGCGCTCCCTCGACGACGTGGAGCAGGCGGTGGTCCGTGACTCCGGCCGTGCCTCCACCCGCTACATCCTCTGCCACATGATCGAGGAGACGGCCCGTCACGCGGGCCATCTCGACATCATCCGGGAACTGCTCGACGGCCACCGCAGCTACAACGAGTAGTCAGCTCTGCAGCCACTCGCCGAAGGCCTGCGGCTGCCGGGTGCAGAGGTAGGTGGCCCAGTGCAGGGTCACCGGCGTACCGGTCGCGTCGCGGGTGATGCGAAGGAGTTCACCCGTTTCGCGACCGGACACCGTGCGGTACACGTCTTCGGAGACCTTCTCGAAGACGGCCGGCGGCTTCCAGTCGGGAGCACCTTGCGGGACGGCCCGCAGGGTGCCTTCGCGGACGGAGAAGGTGAACGGGCTGCCCTCGGAGAACCAGGTGCCGACGACACCGGTCAGCTCGTCGGGGACCGTGGTGCCGGGGGTCCAGGCGGTGGGCTTCTCGGGATCGTCGGTGAGGACCTTGAGCAGCAGGTCGGTGGCCAGGGCGGCCGGGTCGGGCGCCGACGTGGTGTTCATCAGCGCGATGCCGGCCGTGCCGGACGAACGGTGCACGAAGGTGCCGGTGATGTGTCCCGGCATCCCGCCGGTGTGGCCGACGGTGACGCGGTCGCCGAGCCGGAGCAGCATGAAGCCGAGCCCGAAGCCGAGGATCCAGCGCTCGTCCGCCATGATCTGCGGCGCGCACATCTCGTCCACGGTGTCCTTGGACAGCACCTCGTCCACCGGGTCGGCGATGAACATCGCCCACTTGGCCAGGTCGCCCGCCGTACTGGCCAGCCCGCCGCACGCGTTCATCGCGCCGAGGTCGAGCACCGGCTCCTTGACCGGTACGTCGGTGAACGGCGGCACGTAGTACCCCTGAGCCGCCGGACCACCGTCGAAGCCGACCGACGTCCGCTCCATCCCCAGCGGTCGCAGGATGCGCGCCTGGATCGACTCGTACCAGCTGCGCCCGTCGAGCCGCTCGATCACCTCGCCGAGCACCGAGTAGACCAGGTTCGAGTAGTGGAACCGGTGATGCGGTTTGCCCACCCGCTCGGCCGCGTTCCAGCCCGGCAGCAGCTCGTCACGGTCGGGGAACGCCATCTTGTCCCAGACGTCGCCGACCGGTTCGCGCTGCATGCCACTGACGTGACTCAGCATCTGCCGGACGGTGATCCCGCCGTGTTCGGTCTCCGGCAGCAGCGCGTCGACGTGGTCGTCCAGGCTGAGCTTGCCCTCGTCGCGCAGCGCCATGATCGCCACCGCGGTGAAGGTCTTGCTGTGCGAGGCGATCAGGTACTGCGTGTCGGCGGTCGGCGCACCGGATTCGCCCGCGCCGGCCGGCTGGTCCAGATCGGCCGAGCCGACCCCTTCGGACCAGGCCAGCGCACCGTTGCGGGCGACGGCTCCGACGAGGCCGGGAACGCGGCCCTTGGCCTGGCGTTCGGCGACGATCCGGCTGAGGGCGGACTGGGTCTGAGCGGGGATCTCGGTCACCGGTCGAACACTAAGGCATCTCCGGCGCGTTGTGAGGCTCTCGTCAGGACGAACGACAGGGTGCAGACAGGTGGATATGGGAGGCTGGGCGGGTGCGCATAGCGGTGCTCGGTCCTCTCGCGATGTGGGCGGCCGACGGATCTCCGCTGGACGTCCGCGGCGTCCGGCTGCGCGGGCTGCTGGCCAGACTGGCGCTGAGCGCCGGCCGCCCGGTCGGGGTCGACACCTTGGTCGACGGCCTCTGGGGCACCGAGGCGCCCAGCGCCAACGCCCTGCAGTCCCTCGTCTCCCGGCTGCGCGCGAGCCTGCCAGCGACCGAGTCGAGCATCTCGGTCCAGTCCGGTCCGGCCGGCTACACGCTGACCATCTCGCCCGAGTCCGTCGACGCCCTGCAGTTCGAAGATCTCGTACGCCGGGGCCGCGAACTGCTCAGTACCGACCCCGGCCAGGCCAGAGCACTGCTCGCCCAGGCCGAGCGGCTCTGGCGCGGGGACGCCCTCGCCGATCTACGCGAGCTCCCGTTCGCCGCGATCGAGGCCGACCGGCTGGCCGAGCTGAAACTCGGCGCCTCGGAGGATCTCGCCGAGCTGGCCGTGGCCGGCGGCAACGCCCGCGAGCTGACGCCGGAACTCGAGCACCTGAGCGTCACCCATCCGCTTCGCGAACGGATCCACGAACTCCTGATCAGAGCCCTGTACGCCGACGGCCGCCAAGCCGAGGCGCTCGCGGCGTACGAACGGGTCCGGAGCAGTCTCGCCGAGGAGCTGGGGGCCGATCCCGGTGCCCGACTCCGCGAACTCCACGTCGCCGTACTGCGCGGTAACGTGATCGACCCGGTCGCCACCACTGCCGTCGTACCGGCTGCTCGGGACACCCCGCCGCGGAACAACCTCCGGGCGTCGATGACCAGTTTCGTCGGCCGAGCCGACGACGTCGCCGAGCTGGCGCGCCTGCTCGGCAACGGCACCCGCCTCGTGACCATGGTCGGGCCAGGCGGCGCCGGCAAGACCCGGCTCGCCACCGAGACCGCCCGATCGCTGACCGCGCAGACCAGTGACGGCATCTGGCTGGTCGAGCTGGCCCCGCTCGCCGACGCGGCCGACGTGGCGCCGTCGATCCTCAGCACTCTCGGCGCCAGCGAGTACGTCGACAACCTGCAGGTGGGGCTAGCCCCGAAACACTTCCCGACCAGTCGTGCCGCCACCCAGCGACTCGTCGAGGTGATCGCCGATCGACAGGTGCTGCTGGTCCTCGACAACTGTGAGCACCTCATCCAGGAGGTCGCCGACCTGGTCGACTCACTGCTCGCGTCCTGCCCCCGCCTGCGGGTGCTGACGACCAGCCGCGAGCCGCTCAGCATCCCCGGCGAGCACCTGCACCAGGTCGGACCGCTCGAACTGCCGCCGCTCGACAGCGCCGACGACGCCTATCCGTCGATCCAGCTCTTCGTCGACCGGGCCCGGGCGGTCCGGCCCGACTTCGCGGTCACCGGCACCAACCGGCAGTCGATCGCCGAGATCTGCCGCCGGCTGGACGGTATGCCGCTTGCGATCGAGCTAGCCGCGGCCCGGTTGCGCGCGCTCACCCCACCGCAGATCGTCGAGCGGCTCAACGACCGGTTCCGCCTGCTGACCAGCGGATCGCGGACCGCGCTTCCCCGGCACCAGACTCTGCGCGCCGTGGTGGAGTGGAGTTGGGACCTGCTCGACCCTGACGAGCAGACAGTCGCCCGTCGGCTTTCCCTCTTCTCCGGCGGCGCGACGCTCGAGGCCGCGGAGCAGGTCTGCAGCGGGCCAGGCCTGCCACCGGAAGCCATCCTCGGAGTACTGGCGTCCCTGGTCGACAAGTCGCTGATCGAGGCCGCCGCGGACGACCGGTCAGTGCGCTACCGGATGCTCGAAACGGTCAAGGCGTACGGCGCCGAGCAACTCGCGACCTCCGGCGAGTCGGGCCACATCCGCGCGGCGCACACGCGGTACTTCAGCGAACTGTTGCGGCAGGCAAGACCCGAGCTGCACACCGACGATCAGTTGCAGTGGATCGCCCGGCTGGATGCCGACAACGAGAATCTGCTGGACGCGCTGCGTACCGCGGTCGACGCGGGCGACTCGCAACTGGCGCTGGGACTCGTCGCGGTGCTGGGCGAGTACTGGAACATGCGTGGCCGCCCGGCCGAAGCGATCACCTGGTTCGAGGCGACACTGGCCCTCGACGGCCCGAGTGATCCGTTGCTGCGGGCGACCACTCTGATGATGTACTCGATCGGCACGCTGTCGAACGGTGAGGACCCGTCGTCGCAGTTCGGTGGGGCGATCCGTGGTCTGGCCGAGGTGCGCTGGCTGAGTCGCCGGTACCGGGTGGTCGCCGAATCCGGCATCGGCCATTTCACCAACGCTGTCTGGGCCACGGTCCGGCGGGACAAGGCGACCTGCTTCGGCGAACTCGAGGCGGCTTCCCGGCACGAGGACCCGTGGACGCGGAGCATGGCGGTGATGCTGACCGCGATGTTCCGCGAGAACGACGGCGAGGTCGAGCAGATGGCGGTCGACCTGAGTACCGCGCTCGCCGGGTTCCGGGCCCTCGGCGATCGTTGGGGTACGTCGCTGGCACTGCGCAGCCTGTCCAGTTATCAGGCCGGCCAGGGCGATCACCAGGGCGCGCTCGCTTCGCTCACCGAGGCACTGCGGCTGGTCGCCGAGCTGGGCACCACCGAGGGCGTCGCCCAACTGCTTGCCCAGAGCGCGCTCAGCCGGGCCGAGCTGGGCGACTACGACGGCGCCGGCGCGGAGCTGACTCGCTCGCTGCAGCTGGCAGAGGAGCACGGAAGCCCTGGCGGGCAAGGGATTGCGTTGATCGGCTTCAGCATCCTGGCCCGGCGGCAGGGCCGGCTGGACGAGGCCAAAGAGCTTGCCGAGCGCGCCTATTCGATGCTCGACCTGGTGGCCGAGCGGATCGCTCCGCACGGGCAGGCGATGGTGCTCGCGCAGCTCGCCCGGGTGGCCGTCGCGCACGGCGAGCTGACCGAGGCTCGCGACTTCGGCAAGCAGGCGATCGAGCTCGCGCTCAACACCGACGACATGCCCCTTACCTCCGGCATCGTGGAGGCCGGCGCCGAGGTCGACCTGCTGGCTCGTGAGTACGAGACCGCCGCCCGCACGCTCGGGATCGCCGCCGCGATGCGCGGGATGAGAACGATCCCGGACTCCGAGGTACGCCGTACCGTCGACCGGCTGCGGGCAGAGCTCGGCGACGCGCCTTACGAGGCGGCGTACGACGGCGGTGCCCGGTTGGGACGCGAGGACGCGAAGAGCGAACTACGTAAGCGGTTCGGCCTCTCCGGGCCGGCCGAACCGGCCGGCTTCCTCGGCGGCCGGACCGGGTCAGTTCAGCATGAGTGAGACGGCCAGCTCGCGCAACGCGGTCTGGACCTGCCCCTCCGGTGGTCGTGGATCGGCCAGCATCCAGTCGTAGACGACGGTGTTGACGGCGCCGATGAAGCACAGCCCGACGAAGCGAAAATCCTTCTGTGCAAGCTCGTTGCGGGCCGCCGCCGCCTCGCCGACGCCGACCACGCTCGCGATCAGCAACTCACGGAAGGCCATCCGCTGCTCCTCCACCGCCGGGCTCGCGCCGACCACCTCGACGAACGAGAGACGGGCCCGGCGAGGATCGGTCATCACCGTGTGCAGATAGCCGTCGACGGCCGCCACGATCCGCTCCCGGACCGGCGCGCCGGTGGTCGCCGCGAGCGCCTCACCGGTACTACGGACCGCCAGCTCGATCACCTGGGCATGCACGGCGAGCAGCACGGCTTCCTTGTTCTGGAACTCGTGGTAGAAGTGCCGGGTCGACACTTTCGCCTGTGCACACAGCCGTTCCACCGAGGTCGCCGGGTAGCCCTCGGTCCCGAACAACTCCAGCGCGGCATCCAGCAGGCGCTCCCGTCGCGCCGCCTTCCACTCCTCGACGGAGCGTCCGGAATAACGGCGTGCGGAGGGTTCGCTCATTGCACCTCTTGTCGATACCCCGTGCGTGAACTCTCTCCATCTTAGTCAGATCGGTTCTGCATTACTCCCCAGTTTCTGAGTGAAAAGGTTGTTTTTCGTTTATTTCTTGACGTTTCGCTAGAGTCTGTTGATTTCATGCGGCACGGAAAGGCTCCGGCTGCGCACCGTTGGGGTGCGCGGCCGGAGCCGAGAGTGGGTGCGTCAGGTGCGTTGGCGGTAGGCGCGGATCGCCAGTGGGGCGAAGACCGCGACCAGGCCGACCATCCACGCCAGCGTGATCAGCAGTGGCTTCTGCACCTCGCCGCCGAGCATCAGGCCGCGCATGGTGTCGACCAGGTAGGTGAGCGGGTTCATCTTGGTCCACGCCTGCAGGAAGCCCGGCAGGGTGTCGGTCTGGACGAAGATGTTGCTGCCGAAGGTCAGCGGGAACATCACCAGGAAGGCGATCCCCTGGACGCCCTGCGCGGTCTTCAGTTTCAGGCCGAGCCAGACCCAGATCCAGCACAGCGAGAGGGCGAAGAGCAGCACGATCAGGCAGGCGAGCAGGCCGTTGCCGACGCCGTTCTCGAACCGGAAGCCGAGCAGGAAGCCGGCGGTCATCAGGATCACGACCGAGGTCAGGTAGCGCACGGCGTCCCCGAGGACGGCACCGATCAACGGCGCCACCCGGGCGATCGGCAGGCTGCGGAACCGGTCGAAGACGCCCTTGGCGAAGTCGTCGTTCAGGCTGACGCCGGTGCCCAGCGTCGAGAACACCACCGACTGCACCAGCACGCCCGGCAGCAGGTAGGGCAGGTAGTCGTGCCAGGTGCCGCCACCGGCGATGGCGCCGCCGAAGACGAACAGGAACAGCAGCAGGAAGATGATCGGCTGGAACGTCACGTCGGCCAGTGCTTCGGGGTTCTGCCGGATCCGGACGATGTTGCGCCAGGCAAGCGTCAGACTCTGCTCCAGCCAGGCGAACGGCCGGCTGCGGTGAGCGGCGTGCGCCGCCGGGGTCTCCAGGGTCGCGGTGCTCATCGGCTCGCTCCTTCCAGTACGGCGGTGTCCTGTACTTCGGTGGCGTGCCCGGTCAGCGCGAGGAAGACCTCGTCCAGGCTCGGCAGCCGCAGCGCCAGTTCGGTGACCGCGATCCCGGCCTCGTCGAGACGGCGGACCACCACCGGCATCGACGTACCGTCCGAGACCGGCACGCTCACCAGCGCGTTGACGACGTCGACCGTCGGCCGGGTGCCGACCGCTTCGGAGACGATCGCCGCGACCCGCTCGAGATGCCCCGGCTCAGCAGGCCGGACGTCGAGCGACTGCTTGCCGGCCTGCGCCTTGAGCTCGGCGGGCCGTCCTTGGGCGACCACCTTGCCGTGGTCGAAGACCAGCAGCGAGTCGGCCAGTGCGTCGGCTTCTTCCAGGTACTGCGTGGTGAGCAGCACCGTCGTACCGTCGAGCACCAGAGTCCGGATCGTGTCCCAGACGCCGTTGCGGGCGTGCGGGTCGAGACCGGTGGTCGGCTCGTCCAGGTACAGGACGCTCGGCTTGCCGACCAGGCTCGCGGCCAGGTCGAGGCGCCGGCGCATTCCACCGGAGTACGTCTTGGCGATCCGGTCCCCCGCGCCGGACAGCTCGAAGCGCTGTAGCAGTTCGCCGGCCCGCGACCTGGCCTCGGCCCGGGGCAGCCCGAGCAGCCGGCCGATCATCACCAGGTTGCGGCGCCCGGACATGTCCTCGTCGACCGAGGCGTACTGCCCGGTCAGCCCGATGATCTCGCGGACTCGCGGTGCCTCCCGGACGACGTCGTACCCGCCGACGGTGGCATGCCCGGCGTCCGGCCGGAGCAGCGTGCCGAGGATCCGCACCGCGGTGGTCTTGCCGGCGCCGTTCGGCCCGAGCACGCCGAGGACGGTGCCGGTCGGTACGGCCAGGTCCACGCCGTCCAGCGCGGTGGTACTGCCATATCTCTTGACCAGACCCTCGGCCGAGATGGCGAGCTGGTTCGTGGTGGACATCGGTTCCTCCCAGTTGGCGGTTGAGGGTGTCTGGGAGTTCCGCGCCGTAGCGAGCATGTGCTCGGTGCGGCGAGGTACCGTGCCGAGTGCAGCGCAGTAGGCGCGGAGCTCCTAGACACCCTCCTACTGGGACTACCGTGCGCTTGCCCGCTGGCAGGCGCCTGGTACCGGGCTGAGAGCCGGTGCCAGGCGCGGTGCCAGCGCTCGCCTCAGCTCTGTTTCGCGAACTCCCCGGTGTCGGCCTTGAGCGGCACGATCTGGTTCGCCCGGAGAGCTTCGTAGATCTCCGGGTTGTACCGCGCCAGCGTGGCGCGCGCCCGGCGGCGGTAGCGGAGGATCTGAACCGTGCCGATCGTCCACAGCACGTACTGGAAGGCCAGCGCCGTCTTGAAGTCGCCCAGCGTCTGCGGGGCGCCGCCGGACGAGGCGTCCAGCAGGATCCCGACCATCCCGATGCAGATCAGCATCGCGATGAAGCCACCGGTGTTGACCATTCCGTTGGCCGCGCCGAACCGCGTCGTCGGGTTGAACGTCCGGGCGTAGTCCAGCCCCAGCATCGACCCGGGACCACCGGCCGCCTGGACGACGATCAGCAGGAGCAGCACCGGCATCGGTGCCCGGCCCGGCCACGCCAGCACGACGGTCCACATCAGCACGGAGCCGCCGATCACGGCGAGCACGATCCACGAGCGGTAGAACGGAAACTTCGCGGCGTACCGGCCGACGAGCGGGCCGTAGCAGAAGCCGGCCAGGACCGGCAGGATCAGCATCGCCGCGGCCGTGGTCGGCGCCACGCCCTGCCCTTGAACCAGGAACGGGAAGCCCCAGAGCAGTCCGAACGTGCCACCCGAGAAGCTGGTGGTGAAGTGCGTCCAGAGGCCGAGACGGGTGCCCGGCTCCTTCCAGGCGCGGCGCAGGTTGCGGCGTACCAGGGAGAGCGGCTGCTTGGCGCGGTGCGGCGATACGTCGTACGGGCTGTCCTTGAGCAGGAGCAGGACGGCAAGTCCTGCCACCAGGCTGAGTACGCTCGCCGCGGCGAAAGTGGGGGTCCAGCCGAACGCGTGGAACGCGGCCGCCATCGGCACCGTCGACACGATCGCGCCGAGTCCGCCCAGCATGCCGGTCACCTGCGACATCACGGGCTGCCGGAGCGCGGGGAACCAGGACATCACGACGCGCAGCACGCTGATGAAGACCAGCGCGTCACCGACGCCGAGCACCGCCCGCGCGGCCAGGGCCGCCGGATAGGAGTCGACCAGGCTGAAGGCCGCCTGGGCGACGAACAGCAGCCCCGAGGCCGCGATCAGCAGCCGCTTCGAGCCGTACCGGTCCAGCAGGATGCCGACCGGCACCTGCATCGCGGCGTACACGGTCAGCTGGACCACGGTGAAGCTGGCCAGCGCGGACGCCGAGATCTCGAACCGCTCGGCGGCCTGCAGGCCGGCGACGCTCATCGAGCCGCGGTGCAGCACGGTCACCAGGTAGGTGAAGACAGCAACGGCCCACACCGCCCAGGCTCGCCGACCGCCCAGGGGGAAGAGGAGTTCGGTCACTGCCAGCCCCGCAGATCCGTCGCGGCGACGTGGATGTGGTCGATGACGAGCTCGCGGAAGCGCTTGGCGCTGTTGCCGCCGAGCGCGTCGATCATCTCCTGGTGGGCGGCGATGGACCGGTCCATCCGGGCCGGTTGCATCTCGATCCCGGGAACGCCCATCCGGACCTGGCGATCACGCAGGCTGTTGTAGAGCTTGGCCAGGATCTCGTTGCCCGCAGCGCCGACGATCGCCTCGTGGAAGACCCGGTCGGCCACCAGGAAGCTCTTCGCGTCACCGGCCCTGCGGTGGTCGCGCATCTCCTGGACCAGCGGCACCAGCTTCTCGGCCAGCTGTTTGCGGCGCGGCCAGACCTTCGCCGCGGCGTGCGTCTCGATCAGCTCGCGCGCCTCCAGGACATCGTTCACCTCCTGCGCCAGCACGGGCAGGACGAGCGCGCCCTTCTTCGGGTACAGCTTCACCAGGCCGGACTCCTCCAGCCGGAGCAGCGCCTCCCGAACCGGAGTACGGGAGACTCCGACCGCGGCCGCCAGCTCCCCCTCGGTCAGCAGCTCGTTGCCGGGGTAGACCCGGTCGAGGATGGCTGCTTTCACATACGCGTACACGCGCTCCGCCGCGGGGATTTTCTCCACCCCCGGCGCCGCGTCCGCGACTATTCGCGCGATCTCCGTCGTCTCGTCACCCAGTACTAACCCACTCGCCGGTTCTTCACCGGCCGCCCCGCTCCCCACAACACCCCTCACGTCACGTATCTCTGTTGTATCTATCCTACACGCAACCGACCGAACGGTCTTTTTCTTCCCGGGCCTCCGCCCGGAAGCGAAGTTATCCACAGGTTGGTCCACAGATGTGGGCTGTTGTGGACAGCACGGCCGTGAACGCAGGGTTTCCCCTGTCTTGAGCGCGGTGGGAGGCGTGCCGCCACGATGCGATCTAGGCTTCGGCCAGCGTTCCCGTCCGACCGCACCACGAGGAGATGTCTTGTCCCCACGCTCTCGTACCCGTCGGCTCAGCGCCGGCCTGGCCGTCGTGGCCCTGGCTTTCGCCGGCGTCGGTACTGCCGCGGCCCACGCCGCGCCCGTTTCCCCCTTCGCCCAGGCCGCGGCCGAGCCGGGCATCCTGATGAACTACGTGGTCAACACCAAGCCGGTGCCGATCCACGTCGACCGGACCGAGCAGGCGATCGAGGCCGCCGGTGGCACCGTCGTCAAGTCGTACGGCGACCTGGGCGTGGTCATCGCGCAGTCGACCAGCCCGACCTTCCGCGCCGACGTGAGGCTCGGCAAGAACGGCAACAGTGTCCAGAGCGTCGGTGCCACCCGCACCGCCGCTGTCTCGGAGGGCCCGGTCGGCGCGGCCGCGAAGCCCGCCGCCGCCAAGGGGCTGAAGGCCAACGAGTCCGTCCCGGCGCTCGACCCGCGTGAGGGCGAGCAGTGGGACATGGCGCAGATCAAGGCCGACAAGGCACACGAGCAGAGCGACGGCAGCAGCCGCGTCCTGGTCGGCATCAACGACTCCGGCGTGGACGACACCCACCCGGACCTGGCGCCGAACTTCGACGCCGGCAACTCGGTCAACTGCGTCGACAACGGCGTCGCGGACACCACTCCCGGTGGCTGGCGCCCGACCACCAGCGACCACGGCACCCACGTGGCCGGCACCGTCGCCTCCGCCCGCAACGGCGTCGGCATCGTCGGAGTCGCGCCGGGCGTCCGGATCGCCTCGGTGAAGGTCGTGAACGACGACGGCTACATCTACCCGGAGTACGCGATCTGCGGGTTCGTCTGGGCCGCCGAGCACAAGATGGACGTCACGAACCACAGCTACTTCATCGACCCGTGGGAGTTCTGGTGCAAGGACGACGCCGACCAGGGCGCCGTCCAGGAGGCCGTCCGCCGCGCCGTCGCGTTCGCCACCAGCAAGGGCAGCCTCGCGGTTGCCGCCGCCGGTAACTCGAGCTACGACCTGGCCAACAAGACGACCGACAGCGCCAGCCCGAACGACGGCACCCCCGCCACCCGGCCGATCAACAACGACTGCCTCGACATCCCGACCGAGCTTCCGGGTGTCGTCACCGTCGCCAGCACCACCCGCGCCGGAGTTCGCAGCAACTTCTCCAACTACGGTCTGAACAAGATCGACGTCGCGGCGCCGGGCAGCAGCATCCTGTCCACCATCCCCGGTGGCGGATACGGCCTGAAGAGCGGTACGTCGATGGCGTCGCCGCACGTGGCCGGCGTGGCCGCGCTGATCAAGTCGAACCGTCCGTGGCTGAAGCCGGCCGAGATCGAGAAGGCGCTGCGGGTCGACGCCGACGACCAGGCCTGCCCGGCCGTCGTGGACGCCCGCTGCACCGGCACCACCGCGAACAACTCCTTCTTCGGTGAAGGTCTCGTCGACGCGCTGGACGGCGTCAAGCGCTGGTGATGCCGCGGTCCACCCTCGACTGAGGGTCCGCACAGACAGAGAGAGGGGATCCCCCGCCCGGGATCCCCTCTCTCCTTGTCTCTGCTCCTAGAACATCAGCGCGCGCGCCGGGTCCTCCAGGATGCTCGCGACGTCGGCGAGGAAGGTGGAGCCCTTCTCGCCGTCGATCAGCCGATGGTCGAACGACAGTGCCAGCGTGGTGATCCAGCGCGGCACGATCTGGTCGTCCACCACCCACGGCTGCTTGCGGACCGCGCCGAAGGCGAGGATCGCGGATTCGCCGGGGTTGATGATCGGCGTACCGGCGTCGATGCCGAAGACACCGACGTTGGTGATCGTGAACGACCCACCGGCCTGGTCTGCCGGGGAGGTCCTGCCCTCGCGGGCCGTGGCGACCAGGCCGTTCAGGGCGCCGGCCAGCTCGGGCAGGGTGAGCGCGTCGGCCGACTTGATGTTCGGCACGATCAGCCCGCGCGGAGTGGCCGCGGCGATACCGAGGTTGACCGAGCCCTTGAGCACGATCTCCTGGTTCGCCTCGTCCCAGGTGGAGTTGATGATCGGCGTCCGCCGGGCCGCCAGGGTGACCGCCTTCGCGACGATCAGCAACGGCGAGACCCGCAGGTCCTTGAACGCCTTGTCCTTCTTCAGCCGCTCGACCAGCTCCATCGTGGCGCTGACGTCGACGGTGATCCACTCGGTCACGTGCGGCGCGGTGAACGCACTGTTCACCATCGCCTGAGCCATCACCTTGACGACACCCTTGATCGGAATCCGGGTGTCACCCTGCGCGCTCACCACCGGAGCAGCAGCAACTGCTGCCGCCGCGGGTGCCGAGGTGTGGTTCTCCACGTCGGCGCGGGTGATGATGCCGCCCGGACCGGTCGCGGTCACCTGACCTAGATCAATCCCCAGATCCTTGGCCAGCTTCCGCACCGGCGGCTTGGCCAGCACATGCACACTCGCCTCGTTGCCTCCGGCAACCTCGGCCGGAGCCGGGGTAAGAGCAGGAGCAGCCGCTGCGGCTACTGCGGGGGCGGCCTGAGCCGCGGCCGCGGGGGCCGGCGAGGCCAGGCCTTCGGCCGGCCCGCCTGAAGCTACCCCGCTCGTGGCCAGCCCGCCTGCGGCCGGCGCCCCGCCCTTGCGTGGCCGACGCTTCGCCTCGGTCGTCTTCGGCCCATAACCGACCAGTACCGCGGTGCGCCCGCCAGGAGCGGCGCCACCGATCTTGCCTGGCTCGATCGCCTCGTCCTCGTCCGGGATGGACGGGATCAGGTCGGCGGCCGCGCCGTCGTCGGCGGTCTGCACCGAGATGATCGGCGTACCGACGTCGACGGTCTCGCCCTCGGGGACGAGCAGCTCGGCGACCACGCCCGCGAACGGGACCGGCAGCTCGACCAGCGACTTCGCGGTCTCGATCTCGACCACCGTGTCGTTCAGCTTGACCGTGTCGCCGACCTTGACCTTCCAGCTGACGATCTCGGCCTCGACCAGGCCTTCTCCCACGTCGGGGAGGCGGAACTGCTGGATGCCCATCAGTACCCCATCACCCGGTCGACGGCGTCCAGCACCCGGTCCAGGTCGGGCAGGTACTCCTCCTCCATCCGCGACGGCGGATAGGGAGTGTCGAAGCCCGTGACCCGCAGTACCGGCGCCTCGAGGTGGTAGAAGCACTCCTCGGTCACCCGCGCGGCGAGCTCCGAGCCCGGGCCGAGCGACAGCGGCGCCTCGTGGACGACGACCGCGCGACGGGTCTTCTTGACCGACGCGAAGATCGTCGCCAGGTCCAGCGGCGCGATCGAGCGCAGGTCGACGACCTCCAGGTTGCGGCCGTCCTCGAGCGCCGCCTCGGCCGCCTGCAGACAGGTCTTCACCATCGGGCCGTAGCAGAACAGCGTCGCGTCGGCGCCCTCGCGGACCACCTTCGCCTTGAACAGCGGGAACGGGTCGGCGTTCTCGTCCAGCTCCGCCTTCTCGTGGTACCGGCGCTTCGGCTCGAAGAACACCACCGGGTCGTCGGTCGCGATCGCCTGCTGGATCATCCAGTACGCGTCGACCGGGTCGCCGCAGGTGACCACCTTGAGACCGGGAACGTGCGCGAACAGCGTCTCCGGCGACTCCGAGTGGTGCTCGACCGCGCCGATGCCGCCACCGAACGGGATCCGGATCACGATCGGCATCCGCAGCTTGCCCATCGACCGGTAGTGCATCTTGGCGACCTGGTTGATGATCTGGTCGTACGCCGGGAAGACGAACCCGTCGAACTGGATCTCGCACACCGGCCGGTAGCCGCGCAGCGCCAGGCCGACCGCGGTCCCGATGATGCCGGACTCGGCCAGCGGGGTGTCGATCACCCGGTCCTCGCCGAAGTCCTTCTGCAGCCCCTCGGTGACCCGGAAGACGCCACCGAGCTTGCCGATGTCCTCACCCATGATCAGGACCTTCGGGTCCTTCTCCATGGCGGCCCGCAGGCCCTGGTTGATGCCCTTGCCCAAGCTGATCTTCGCCATCTTCACCGCTCCCCTTCGAAGGAGGCCGCGTAGGCGTTGTACTGCGCCTGCTGCTCGGCCAGTTGCGGGGTCTTCTCGACGTACGCGTGCTCGAAGAAGTCGGTCATCTTCGGGTCGGGCATCGCCAGGCAGCCCGCGCGCAGGGTGGCGGCGACCTGGTCGGCCTCGGCCTCGATCTGCTCGAAGAACTCGTGCTCGACGCCGATCGAGCGGGCCAGATAGGCCTTCACGCGCTCGATCGGGTCCTTCAGCTTCCAGTACTCCAGGTCCTCCGAGAGCCGGTACTTCGTCGGGTCGTCGGAGGTGGTGTGGGCACCCATCCGGTAGGTGTAGGCCTCGACGAAGGTCGGGCCGCTGCCCTCCCGGGCGCGCTTCAGCGCCTGCTGGGTGACGGCGTACGTCGCGAGCACGTCGTTGCCGTCGACCCGGACGCCGGGGAACCCGAAGCCGGCGGCGCGCTGGTACAGCGGGATCCGGGTCTGCCGGTCGATCGGCTCCGAGATGGCCCACTGGTTGTTCTGGCAGAAGAAGACGACGGGCGCGTTGAAGACCGAGGCGTAGATGAAGGCCTCGTTCACGTCGCCCTGGCTGCTGGCGCCGTCGCCGAAGTACGCGATCGTCGCCTCACCGTTCTCGTCGCCGACCGCGTGGTCGCGCTGCTGACCCATCGCGTACCCGGTCGCGTGCAGCGTCTGGGCGCCGATCACGATCGTGTAGAGGTGGAAGTTGTTGTCGCGCGGGTCCCAGGCGCCCTGGTCGACGCCGCGGAACAGGCCGAGCAGGTTGAGCGGGTCGACCCCCTTGCACCAGGCGACGCCGTGCTCCCGGTACGTCGGGAAGACCATGTCGTTGGTGTTCAGCGCGCGGCCGGAGCCGATCTGGGCGGCTTCCTGGCCGAGCAGGGAGGCCCACAGACCGAGCTCCCCCTGCCGCTGCAGGGCGGTCGCCTCGGTGTCGATCCGGCGGACCATGACCATGTCGCGGTAGAAGCCCTTGATCGCCTCGTCGTCGAGGTCGAACGAGTAGTCCGGGTGCTCGACGCGCTCTCCTTCAGGCGTCAGCAGCTGGACGAACTCGACCTCCTCGACAGGCTGGGCGGGACTGACCGGCGCCTCACCGGGCGCGAACACTTCCGGGGCAAGGCCCGGCACCGACTCACTCACATGCACTCCTCGGGGTTCGAGCGCGGGATCGCCGCGTCCGCAACGTTGCACGGGCCCCGGCCCAGCCAGCCGGGTGAGGCTTCGCAGGCGGGACCGCGTGGATCCAGGTTGATGCAGGGTCGTACACACCGCTGGGCAGCGAACCTCCTCACTGGTACCACTGCCCATCTTGCCGGACACCGTACCCAGCAGGTTGCTGATCCGCTAACTGTCTGGACGCCGACTTGTACGCCGGTACCGAAAGCCGTCTCGTGATGAGACACCAGTCCAGCCACTGGTCATATCCAGGCCGGACTCACGCCTGAATGCCGATGGTGTAACACCGTTGAGCCACAGGTGCGATTTGTGTCACAACCCGGTACCGATCAGGGCACCTGCTCCAGGCGTACCAGTTTGAAGTTGGTCCCCTCCCGGTCGCCGTCACCCGGGGTGTCCTCGCCGTCGTGGACCGCGAGCAGGCCGTGCGGGAAAGACGGGCCGAGCGGCTGCGTGGTGACCGCGGCGCCGTCACTGTGCTGTACGCCGTCCGTCGCCCCGCCGTCGACCACCTCGAAGGCGTCGCGGAACTCCAGGCCCTTCGGAGTGATCCGGAAGGTGGCGAAGGTCGAGTCACCCTGGCTGGACGCGTACAGGGTCTTGCCGGCGCCGCGGTAGGCGATGGTCAGCCCTTCGGCGTCGGCGCTGAGACGCTTGCCCCCGTCGGGCGAGACCGGGCCGGTGGGAGCGCACTCCTCCGTCTCCTCGTCGTACGCCGCCGGCTGACCGAACTCGCGGGTCCTCTCCAGCAGCGCAGGCTTGCCCGCGAGGGGGATCCGCCAGATGCCGACGTCCTCCTGGGCGGCGTACAGGGTGCCGGTCGTGCGGTCGAACACCATGCCCTCGAACTGCGGCCGATCGCCCGGCTCCTCACACGGTGACCAGGTCGATCCGTTCGACAGGGTGAAGGTCGCGGGCAGGTCGAGCTGCTTCACGAGCTGGTAGCTGACCGTGCCCGCACGGCCGGCCACCAGGCGGAACAGCGCGATCCGGCTCTCGCTGCGCCGGCTGACGGCGACGTAGGCCTGACCGCCGACGTTGATCGCAGCCACGCCGTACGCCGTCCGCTGCTCCTCGACCTCCGCACTGTTCTTACTGAAGACAAGAGGAGCGACAGGACTGGTGATGTCACGGACCCCACGCTCGTTCACCGAGTACACCCGCAGCTTGTCCAGCCCGCGATCGGTCACCACCGCCAGATCGCGTCGCTGCCCACCGAGCGTCACGCCGGCCACCACGTCGACGTTGTTGAACCGCCCACCCGCCGGTACCCGGACCTTCTGCACCTCTTCACCATTCAGCCCGAAGACGGTGAGCCCACCCTCCTTCAAGGTCCCCAGCACCAAGCTCGCACCCGGCCGCCGCGTGTTCACCCAGATCGCGGGATCGTCGGCGTTGGCGTCCCCACCCGCCGCGTCGTCCCAGTTGACCGCCGTCTCCCCCGCGGCCCGGACGACCCCGAGACCGCGATGCGCGGAGGGCGAGTCTGTCGCTCCCGCCGGTGCCGACCGGTCAGAGGCCGGCGCCGCGCCCGCAGTCCCGCGATGGCCGGAGGCCGAGCTCGCCACCGACGGCGTGGCTCGCTGTACCTCTTCTTTCTGCGCCGAGGCCGAAGGTGAGGCGGTGACCGTCAGAGCAGCAGCCGTCAACACGACGACGAGTGGGATGCGCATGGGGTCAGCATCGGCGCCGGGCATGACCAGCACCCGACCACCAGATGAAAAGTCTCTTGTCCACCCCACCCCAGCAGGTCTAGTGTCAGCATCGTTCATGCATTTCACCCATGACACGGAGAGGACCAGCGCATGGCCGCCGCGCCCGTAGTACTGCCCGAGGCCGCCACCAAGCCGGCCTCCGCGGCGATGATCTGGTCGGCGCTCGCGGTGGTCTACGTCGTCTGGGGCTCCACCTACCTCGGCATCCGGGTCGTCGTCGACGCGCGGATCCCGCCGATGCTCGGCATGTCCGCGCGCTTCCTCGTCGCCGCCGTCCTGCTGGCCGCCTTCCTCGCCCTGCGCTCGGGCACCAGCCGGCTCCGCGTCACCCGCCGCGAACTCCTCGGCGCCGGCGTCGTCGGTCTCCTGCTACTTGCTTTCGGCAACGGCGCGGTCGCGATCGCCGAGCAGACCGTCCCCTCCGGCCTGGCCGCGCTCCTGATCGCCGCCGTACCGCTGTGGCTGATGCTGCTCCGCGTCGGCAGCGGCGAGCGCCCTCGGCCGCTCACCTGGCTCGGCGTCCTGATCGGGTTCGGCGGCGCCGCACTGCTCGCCCTCTCCGGCGGCGACACCACCGCGAAGCCGCTCTCGGTCGCGATCCTGGTCGCCGGCACGATCAGCTGGGCGGTCGGCTCCCGCTACTCCCCGCGCCTCGGCCTGCCGAGGGATCCCCTGGTCGCCACTCTGTACGAGATGGCGATCGGTGGCGCCGCGATGGCCCTGATCGGTGTCCTTCGCGGCGAGCCCGGCCGGCTCCACCTCGACGAGATCCACTCGAGCGGCTGGGTCGCCCTGGCCTACCTGGTCGTCTTCGGCTCGCTGCTCGCGTACTCCGCCTACTCCTACCTGCTCGCCAACGCGCCGATCTCACTGATCGGCACCTACGCCTACGTGAACCCGGTGGTCGCGGTGTTCCTCGGCTGGCTGGTGCTGAGCGAGCAGGTCACCGCCAAGATCCTGATCGGCGGCGCGGTCGTCGTCCTGGGCGTCGCCCTGGTGGTCAGCGCCGAACGCCGCCGTACGGCGTAGCCGGGGGGATCCGCGTCCGCGGACCTCTTCCTGACCGTCCCCCAGAAAGGGAAAGACCCGGGCTCCCATGGGGTGCCCGGGTCTCCCACCGCTGCCGATGCGCGCGGCAGCGGGTCTGTTTTGCCAGGCCGGCGCCATGCCCCGAAAAAACACGGCGCGAAACTCCGGCAATGATGCGTGACAATCCGCCTCGTCATGGTAAAGCCCATTTCGCCGGCCACCGAGCCCGCCGAAAATCTCCATGAAAAGCAGGCAGTACTTCGCCTGCGATCACACAACGAGGAAATCGCCGATCGGTTACGGCCCTGGCGGAAACGAATTGTTTTCACCTCCACCGCCGCGCGAGAGGCTCCGACCGACCGGCAAGTTGCCTGGTCAGGGACACTTCCTGCGGCGGCAACCAACTCATCACTCGGCTGCTATGGGCTACCCCTGCATTCCCGCCTGAACCAAAAATTCGGCAAAGAATTCTGTAACCCGCCCCATCACCCGTCGTTACCCACTAAGACGAATCCGTCATACCCGAAAGGAAACCTCGCATAATGCAGGTAACACGCAAGATCGCCGCCGCTGCGGCAGTGGCGACCGTTGCTACGCTGGGCCTTGCCACCGTCGTCAGCGCGAACATGATCGACGACACCACCAAGGGCGCCAACGCCGCCGATGCTTCGGCGCTGACGGGCTACGCCAAGGGCGGCAAGCACTGGTACTGGGTCAAGGGCAACGGCGGCCTGGTTGCGGTGGACAACACCAACCTCGGCCCGTTCCAGGCCTGCCACAACAACGTTCCGGTCAACGCGGTGGGTGGCCAGGTGCCCGTCTCCGACGTCACCGGCATCGTCGGCATCTTCTCGAGCGGCAACCAGGCCACCGCAGTCAAGACCTGCGAGCTGGACTCGAAGACCAACTCGAGCAAGTGGTACCGGGTTGGCGACGACGGCCTCGTGTCCGTCTCCAACACCAACGTCGGCCCGTTCCAGGCCTGCCACAACAACATCCCGGTCAACGCCGTGGGTGGTCAGGTCCCGATCAGCGACATCGCTGCGCTGCTCGGCCTCGGTTCGCACCACAACTCGGTCGACACGCTGAAGACCTGCGAGCTCGAGTCCTCCGCCAACTGACCTCCCTCCCTGGTCTGTGATGCGGGACACCGGACGGATCGCCTCGGTGGGGTGATCAACCGGTAGCACTACCTTGAAGCGGCATCGGGAAGTAAGCCTCACTCCTTCCCGGTGCCGCTTCTCTGGCTCTCAGCAGTTCTGTGTACGACACTCGCCCGGCCCCCGTCCCAGCGGGGGCCGGGCGAGTGCGTGCCGACTGGCTCAACCAGCCCAGATCAGCTGGGCAGCTCGCGGAGATCGAGCACACTGCCGGTCGGGTACTGCGCGGCGATGACCGCCCACAGCCCGGCCGCCGCCTCCTCCGGTGTGGTCAGTCCGCCGGAGCGCTTCAGCTCACGAAACCGCTCGACGGCAGGGAAGTCCTGCTCGTCCACGGCCCGGATCTCACCCTGCATCGCCGTGTCCACCACTCCCGGCGCCACCGCGACCACCCGGCACCCCTTCACCGAACCGCCGCTTTCCTTGCCCTCGGCAACCTCTTCGAGCCCGACCGTGCGAACCCAGTGCTCGACGGCCGCCTTGCCCGCGTTGTACGCCGACCATCCTGGGTACGCCTTGGACGCGGCGCCCGACGACAGCATCACCAGGTGCTTCTCGCAGTCCAGCCGAGCGGTCGCCCGCAGAAACGCCCGACCGAGCACCTGCGGCGCCGCCGAGTTCAGCAGCACCGCCTGCGTATAGGCGGCGGGATCCACCGTCGCGGCCGGCCCGATCGGGACCACCGTGCCGGCGTTGTGCACGAAGATCACCCGCTCGCCGTCGAACCCGGCCAGCTCCGCGACGAAGTGCTCCTCGACCCGCTGCCAGTCCGCCGGATCGGCCAGGTCCGCCGCGAAGTGCTCGACCACTCCACCCCTCCGGGACAGGTCGATCACCCGCGCCTCGGCGTACGGCGTACTGGCGGCGAGCGCCGCACCGATCCCGGACGAGGCGCCCGAGATCCAGATCAGGTTTCTCACCGGCGCCAGGCGCACGCGATCGTCAGGAACAGGTCGTTGGCCTCGCGCTCGCCGATCGTCACCCGGGCGCCCTCACCCGGGAACGGCCGGACCGAGACGCCTTCGGCCTGGACCGCCTCGGCGAAGGCGAGAGTCTCGTCGCCGAGCGGCATCCAGACGAAGTTCGCGTGCGTCTCGGGCACCTCCCAGCCGGCCGCGCGGAGTTCGCCGACCACCCGGGTCCGCTCGGCCACCAGGTCCTCGACCCGGCCCAGCAGTTCCTGCTCGGCCCGCAGCGACGCGATCGCGGCGGCCTGGGCGATCTCGCTGACGCCGAACGGCAGCGCGCACTTGCGGATCGCGGCGATCACCGGCGGATGCGCGATCGCGTAGCCGATCCGGAAGCCGGCCAGCCCGTAGGCCTTCGAGAAGGTGCGCAGGACGACGACGTTCGGCCGGTCCCGGTACATCTCGACGCAGTCGGGCGTCTCCGGCTCCCGGACGAACTCGCGGTAGGCCTCGTCCAGCACGACCAGCACGTTGCGCGGTACGGCGTCCAGGAACGCGATCAGCTCTTCGCGCCGGACCGCCGGGCCGGTCGGGTTGTTCGGCGTACAGACCAGGACGACGCGGGTCCGCTCGGTGATGGCGGCCTCCATCGCCTTGAGGTCGTGCCGCGCGTCCTCGGTCAGCGGGACCCGGACGGAGGTCGCACCGGTCAGCTGGACCGCGATCGGGTACGCCTCGAACGAACGCCAGGCATAGACGACCTCGTCGCCCTCACCACAGGTGGCCTGCATGAGGTGGTAGAGCACGGCGACCGAGCCCGTCCCGACGGCCAGATCCGAGACCGGTACGCCGAACCGCTCCGACAGCGCCTCGAGCAGTGGCAACGCACCCATGTCGGGGTAGCGGTTCATGTTCGCGGCGGCCTCGGTGGCGGCAGCGAGCACGCCCGGCAGCGGCGGATACGGGTTCTCGTTGCTGGACAGCTTGAACGTCGGGCGGCCGTCGGTGCGCTCCGGCGGCTTGCCCGGCTTGTAAGCCGCGACATCATCCAGCACGGAACGGAACCGGACCTCATCCTGAGGGGTCGTCATGCCCGCAGGCTAGCTCCAACGTCGCCGGCTTAGAACCCCATGGCATCGCACTGGACAAATTGCGCAGTGCCTACCGGCCGGTGCCGTCAGCCAGGCATCAAAATGGCCGGGCAACCCGCTCATTCGTCCAGCAAACTCGCTGAACGTTGGGCAGGCGCCCGGCCGACACCTGGCCGTACCGGCGGTTTGGACTAGCCGGGCAGAACGACCTCGCCCCCGGCGACGCCGGCGGGAGCAAGGTCGAAATCGAGGGGGTTGGTCATGCAGCGCGCGGACCCGCCACCCTTGTGGAACTCCGACAGGTCCAGGACGACGACCCGCAGGCCGAGGCCGGTCATGATCTCCCGCAGCCGCGGCGAGCAGGCCGGCATGATGATCGTCTCGTGCACCACCAGCGAGTTGCCGCTGAACGCGAACGCCTCCTCGTCGGTGAGCACGATCGGGTCCGGCACGATCCCGAACAGCTCGGCCTGGCTGGCCTGGTCGAGAGCCGGCGGGTAGACCATCGCGTGGGTGCTGTCGACCGGGCAGAACGGCAGGTCGAGGTGGTACATGCCTTCGTGCTGGATGCGCAGGCCGCGGACCCGTACGTTCCACTCCGTTGCCAGGTGCTTGAGCGCGTCGGCCTCGGTCCGCGGGCCGTAGCCAACCACCAGGCTGTCGCCGAAGACGAAGGCGTCACCGGACTCGAAGTGCGGTCCGACACCGTCGCCGCCGGTCCGCTTCAGCTCGAAGTCCTGCGCCGTGAACCACTCGGCCGCGGTCAGCGACTCCTTGCGGCGCGGCTCGAACCGCATGTGCGACAGCATCGCCTTGCCCTGCGCGGTGGCCAGACCGAGGTTCATCGCGTAGACCATGTCCGGCGAGTCCTCGCGCTGGGCCAGCACCTCGACCTCACCGCCGGCGTCGACGATCGCCTGCCGCAGCGAGTCCCACTGCTTGAGGGACAGTTCAGGGTCGGGCTGATCCTGGGTCGACATGTACGGATTGATCACGTAGTCGATCCGGAAATGATCCGGCCGGACCATCAGATAGCGGTGACCCCACCCCAGCGGCTGACCCATGTATCCACCTCTTGCGCTCGGACCGGATTGACCGATCCCCTGATTGTCCGACAATCAGTCAGTGTGCAGGGTTGCCTTAATCGCGTCAATACGACCTCGGTCACTGCCGCCGGCGCGGCTCAGCCGGTGGCGTAGATGATGTCCAGCGAGGCCGGATTCCAGCCGTTGCCGGTGATCCACTCCAGCGCCTCTTTCTTGCCGTCCGGACCGAAGACGGAGATCTTGAGCGAGATCGCCTCGGGGTTCGTGGGGTCCGACTTGGAGGCCTCGTAGGTCGCCTTGAAGTCCGGCCCGATGTAGGGCAACTGCTGGAGCACCGGGTACTTCGCCGCCAGCCGGCGCTGGATCTCGTCGTACCGCCGGCCCGCCTCGGCCTCGGTCTCGAGCTCCTGCTCCGGGTTGTTCCTGCCCCACTCGACCCCGACCGGCCCGTTGGCGTAGAGGTAGACCGTCGCCGAGACCGGGTCCTTGCCGCGCACGGTGAACGTCTGGCTGTAGGTCTGGAAGCCCTCGCGGGTGCCGACCAGCGTGTGCGTCCCGGGCCGGACGTCGACCTTGCCGTTGGCGGCGATCGGCTGCCCGTCCAGCGTGAGGGTGAGGTCGTTGGGGATCGACTTCACGGTCAGCTCCGCCTTCGGGTCGTGCCGCCAGATCAGGAAACCCCCGACCAGCACGACCACCATCAGCAGGGACACCGCGCCGATCACCAGCGTCCGCCGGCCGTCCTCCTCCATCTTCTGCTCCCTACTTCTTCAGCCGGGCGACGGCGAACTGCTTGGACTTGCCGACGTTGTAGGCGTAGCCCGCCTCCGGGACATGGTCCCCCAGCGAGCCGGCGACCGAGTTGTACTTGCCGTACGAGCCGACGAACATGTAGGTGTGGCCGGTGCCAATGAAGATGTCCCCGGGTTGCAGCTGGGCGATGGTGATCTCGTCGAACACGTCGTACTTGCCGGAGGTCCGCAGATAGGTGTCCTGGACCCCGGTGGAGACCATCGGGTACTCCGGGTCGGCTCCGCTCATCCGCATCACGGTGGCCACGAACCGGCCGCAGTCGCTCCACACCTCGTACCCGTTGGTGCTGTTGTACTTCGGCAGTGCCGCCTGGAAGGCGGGCGTCGCGTCGCTCTTGTTCTTCCCGTGCCCGCCTTCGGGCCAGGCCAGCGACATCGCGACCGCAGCGATGTTGCCGCTGCCGGCCGCGCAGCCGGTCGCCGGGCCCGAGCCGGGGTTGCCGGCCGGCGCCGCGCCGCCGCCGAACGTGGTGAACACCTGCCGCGCGGTCGCCTGGCGGCGCGCGTACTCCGGGTCGTTGTCGTTGAGCGTGAAGATCTCGTAGTCATGGGCGAAGATGTAGGCGGCGTCGTCGACCGTCTTGGCCGCCTTCATCTTCCGGCCGACCGCAGGCAGCGCGACCGGTCCGGTGCCGTCGAGCTGGCGGACCAGGAAGTTGAGCTGGTGCTCGAGGGTCTCGATCGTCTCGAAGCTGGCACCCGCCGCCCGGGACGGGTTGATCATCTTGCTGGCCGGATACCACTGGACGATTCCCCAGGCCTTGTTGCCCAGCCCCGCCGCCGTCGCGGCCGGCGTCTTGACCCCTGAGGTGGTGCCGTTGAGCCGCATGGGCTCGACGCTCGACTCGTGGATCATGTTGCCGACGATGCCGGCGGCCTGCTCCTTGCTGTAGCCGGAGGAGACCAGGAAGTTGAACGCCTTCTCCTGGTTGCTGCCGCCGACCAGGGGGCCGCCCGCGCCGCCGCAGCCACAGCCGCTGCCACCCGCCGTACCGGCGGTGCTGCCGCCGGCGAAGAGCGGGGCCGGGTCGGCCTGCTTGAGCGCGCCGCCACTGTCGCCCTGGGCCCAGACCTCGAAGTGCAGGTGGGCGCCGCTCTTGCCCGGCGCGGACTCGTTGCCTTCGCCCGACAGCCCGATCACCTGGCCGCGGGTGACCTCGTCACCCCGGTTGACCATCTTCTCCTGGAAGAACTGGTACCAGGTCTCCAGACCCTCACCGTGCTCGATCTTGATCCAGTCGCCGCTGACCGACTTCACCTTGCCGGCCTCGACGGCGTACACCTTGCTGCCCTTGTCGACGACGAAGTCCATCCCCTTGTGCTTCTCGTCGCCGTCGTCGTCCCAGCCCTGGTCGGGCGCGGTCTTGTCGGTCGGCCAGGCCATCGACGACTCGCTCGGCGCGCTCGGCGAACAGGCCGCGGCACTGTCCATCCCGCTCACCACGCCGACCAGCATCGCGATCACCAGCAGCAGTGGAAGGAGCAAGATGAGCATGACGCTACCGACGACCGGCATCGCCTTGCTGTCACCCACGGTGCTCTCCTTGCTCGAGGGGCGGCCACTGCGTCAAAGACTGCCCGAAAACCAGGTCATTATGTCGAGAGTTATCCACAGGTTGGCGTCCGACCGGTCCTCCGGACCGTGCCGGACGCGACAACGGCCCCTGACTGGACGAGAATCGATCCATGTACGAACGGCTGCGGGTTGACCGCTCGACCACGGTGGACCGGGTCGTCGACGCGCTCCGGGCCGCCCTCTTCGCCGGCGATCTCGAACCGGGTACCCCGTTGCGAGAGCAACCGCTGGCCGAGGCGCTCGGGGTGGCCCGCAGTACGGTCCGGGAAGCCATGACGATGCTGGTCACCGAGGGCCTCGCGGTCCGCGAACCGAACAAGGGCGTCAGCGTCGCGATCCTGCACCCGGCCGCGGTGGCCGACATCTGCCGGGCCCGGTTCGTGCTCGAGTCGGCCGGGATCAGGGCCTGGTTCGACGCCGACGAGACCGCGCGGGAGCGGGTCCGGGCCGCGATGCGCACCTTCGCGGCGACCGCCAAGGAAGGTGCCGACCCCGAGGCGATGACCGAGACGCATCTCGCGATCCACCACAGCCTGGTCGCGCTCACCGGCAGTGAACGCCTCACCGCCACCGCCGACTCGATCACCGGCGAGGCCAGACTCGCGCTCGCCCGGGTGGACGCGCTGCGCCAGGACGCCAAGCAGCAGGTCGCCTCGCACCGCAAGCTGGTCCGCCTGCTGGAGAAGGGCGACCTGGACGAGTGCGTCGAAGAGCTCCGCCGGCACCTGGCCGGCGCCGAGGAATCCCTGCTCGAGGCCATCGCCACCCCCTCCTCCTGACTCACCCCTGCTCGGACGCAGCCGGCGCCGGCCCGGATCCACTTCCGGCGTGGTGGGCTTGCGGTGAACAGCGGGGTGGCAGGATCGGGGTATGAAGAACTTGATCATCAAGCTGCTGGCCAACGCGGTGGCACTGGCGGTGGCCAGCTGGGTCGTCAGTGGAATCACCCTGCAGGGTGCGACCACCGGCCGCCGGGTGCTGGCGCTGCTGATCGTGGCCGCTATCTTCGGGGCGGTGAACGCGGTGGTGAAGCCGATCGCGAAGCTGATCTCGCTGCCGTTCATCATCCTCACGCTGGGTCTGCTGATCTTCGTGATCAACGCGCTGATGCTGCTGCTGACGTCGTGGATCACCGACAAGCTGGACGTCCAGTTCCACGTCGACGGCTTCGGGGCCGCGCTGCTCGGGTCGCTGGTCATCACCCTGGTCGGGATGCTGCTGAACGTGGTCCTGCCGGACAAGGCCGAGATCCGGTGATCCTGCCGTGAGGCATGTCGAAGTGGTCTGCACCGGCAACATCTGCCGGTCCCCGGTCGGCGAGGTGGTGCTGCGCGCCAAGCTCGCCGAGGCGGGGATCGAGGACGTCGTGGTGACGAGCTCCGGTACCGACGACTGGCACAGCGGCGACCCGATGGACTCCCGCGCCGCGGCCGCTCTTGCCCGCCGTGGGTACGACGGAAGCGCGCACCGCGCCCAGGAGTTCCGCGGCAGCTGGTGGCTCGAGCGCGATCTCGTGCTGGCGATGGACTCCGGGCACCTGACGGCTCTGCGGCGACGCGGCGGCAGCGACACCGCCGTACCGATCGAGCTGTTCGCCGGCGACGACGTACCGGATCCGTACTACGGCGAGGACGCCGGCTTCGACGACGTACTGGACCAGATAGAGAAAGCGGCCGACCTCTGGGTCGGCCGCCTCTCGACGTAACTCGCGGTGCTGCCTGCTACTTGGTCTGCCCGATGTCGCTGAGCAGCTCGGTGAACCACTCCACGCTCGGGTCGAACTCCTTGCCACCGGCGATCCGCGGGAACTCGATCGCGCGCAGTTCGTCACCGCGCTCCTCGTCGTGGCCGACCACGCCGCTCTCGCCGCGCAGGGCCGCGTCGACGGCGTAGTCGGTGCACTGCTTGATCAGCGCGAGGTCGGCGTCGTTCGCGGCGGCCGAGCGGCTGAAGTAGCCGCTCTTCTGCACCATCGTCTTCTCCGCGCCGATCCGCTCGGCGAACTGCTTGGCGAACCAGGCGCCCGGGTTGATCGTGTCGAGTTTGACGTGCCCGAACGGGTCCCGCGGCACCTCCTCGCCGCGCGCCTCCAGCTCGGCCACGATCGACGGTACGCCGGCGCCCTCGGACAGGAAGATCGTGACGCAGTCGTTCTCGTCCATCACCGCCCGCAGCCGCTCGGCCTCGGCGTCCAGGTCGATGGTTGCCTCAGGCACGTAAACCGCGTGTACGTCCCAGCCGCCGGCGTCCAGGCCGATGCCCGGGTTCCACTCCTGCGCGGTGACCCACTTGCGGTACTCCGCCGCGGTGGCCGCGGTCAGCCAGCCGCAGTTGCGGCCCATCACCTCGTGGACGACGAGCATCCGCGGGTTCGAGCTGTGCTCGGCGATCACGTTGCGGGCGAACAGCGCGCCCTGCTCGGCCGCGGTCCAGGCACCCAGGCTCTGCTTGATCGGGATCACGTCGTTGTCGATCGTCTTCGGCAGGCCGACCACGGTCAGGTCGTAGTCGTGCTCCAGCAGGTACGCCGCCAGGTCGGCCGCGGTGGTGTTGGTGTCGTCACCGCCGATGGTGTGCAGGACGTCGACGCCGTCGGCGACCAGCCGCTCGGCCGCCACCTGCAGCGCGTTCTGACCGTCGGCGATCAGGCCACGCTTGACCAGGTCGGCGGCGTTGGTCAGCTTCACCCGGCTGTTGCCGATCGGGCTGCCGCCGAACTTGTGCAGCAGACCAGCCTTGGCCCGGACCTCCGGGGTGATCTCGAGGTGCCGGCCGCTGAGCAGACCGTGGTACCCGTTCAGGTAGGCGATGATCTCCACGTCGGGCGCAACTTCGCTGTAGCGCTCGATCAGCCCGCCGACGGCGGACGACAGGCAGGGCGCGAGCCCACCCGCGGTGAGAAGGGCAACTCTGCGGACAGACTTGTCGGCAGCCATGGGTCAGGGTCCTTCCGAAGGTCACTGAAGTCAGCCTCAGCGTAGTGATGCAGACCACTTCCGATGCTGGTTGGGTTCCGATGGACCCGAATCAGAGACCAAAGTCTCTGCCGGCGACCCGACACTGGGGAGATGACTCTGCAGCTCCGCGGCATCTCCTACGTCCCTGCTGCCACCACTCACGCGGTACGGCGTGATCTGCGGGCCATTGCCGAGCAGCTGCACTGCACGACGGTGATGCTGATCGACACGGACACCGAGCGGCAGGTAGCGGCGGCGGAGTACGCGCTCGAACTGGGGCTCGACGTCTATCTCCGGCCGTACCTCGCCGACCGGCCACGAGCCGAGCTGCTCGCCCAGCTGAGCCGGACCGCGGTCGCGGCCGAGGAACTGCGCAGGCGCCACCCCGGCAGAGTCACCCTGCTGCTCGGCAGCGAGTTCTCCCTGACCTCGCGGGGCATGCTCCCGGGACGATGGCTCTTCCTGCGCGTTCAGGTACTCATCCGCTGGCGGCGCTTCTTCGACCGCCGGATCACGCGGAAGCTCAACGTGTTGCTGCGCTCGGCGCTGGCCACCGCCCGGGGGCAGTTCCACGGTCCGATCACGTACGCCGCCGGCTACTGGGAGCAGGTCGACTGGTCCGGTTTCGACCTCGTCGGGGTCAATCTCTACCGGTTCGGCAACGACCCCGCCGCGTACGCCGCGCGGCTGGACCGGTTGGTGGCCGAGACAACCAAGCCGGTGGTCGTCACCGAGTTCGGCTGCGGCTCGTTCGCCGGCGCCGATCAGCGGGGACCCGGTTCCTTCCTGGCCGTGAACTGGTTCGCGAACCCACCGACGATCAAGCCCGGACACGTCCGCGACGAGGCGACCCAGGCGGCGTACCTGGCAGAGTTGATCACCCTGTACGCCGCCCGCGGCGTGCACGGCTGCTTCGTCTTCACCTTCTCGATGGCCGACTTCCCGCACAGCGCCGACCCGCTCCTCGATCTCGACCTGGCCGGCTTCGGCGTGGTCCGGATCTCCGCCGACGACCCTGGGCACTGGCTGCCGAAACAGGCTTTCGCCGAGGTGGCTCGGCTGTACTCCGGCTCCGGCTCCGGCTCCGGGACGGAGACGGCCGGACGAGACGCCGGATGTCGGGAGTGATCAGCGGGTTCTCAGCGGATTCTCAAACAGAACGCCTATCGTCGGATGGCGGAGCTCGTTCGGGCTCCACTGGACGACTGTGGGCGAGCGGGAGCGCGAGATGCGGGTACTGGTGGTGGACGACGACCGGGCGGTCCGGGACTCGTTGCGCCGTTCGCTGGAGTTCAACGACTTCGAGGTGGTGACCGCCTCGGACGGCGCCGAGGCGCTCGCGGTGATCGGCAACGTCGATCCCGACGTGGTCGTGATGGACGTGATGATGCCCCGGCTGGACGGGCTGGAGACCACCAAGGCGTTGCGTGCCGCGGGCAACAACGTGCCGATCCTGGTGCTGACCGCGCGGGACGCCGTCGCCGACCGGGTCGACGGCCTGGACGCCGGCGGTGACGACTACCTGACCAAGCCGTTCGCGCTGGAGGAGCTGCTGGCCCGTCTGCGCGCGCTGCTCCGCCGCAGTACGACGCCGGGCGAGGGCGGCACCCGCGGCGAGGTCCTCCAGTACGCCGATCTGGTGGTCGACGTGGACGCCCACGAGGTGCACCGCGGTACGACGCCGATCCCGTTGACCAGGACCGAGTTCTCGCTGCTGGAGCTGCTGATCCGCAACCCCCGCCGGGTGCTCGAGCGCGCGGTGATCCTGGACGCCGTCTGGGGCTACGACTTCCCGACCACGGCGAACTCGCTCGAGGTCTACATCGGCTACCTCCGCCGCAAGACCGAGGTCGACGGGCTGCCCCGCCTGATCCACACCGTCCGCGGAATCGGCTATGTCCTCAGGGACACCCCGCCGTGACCACGCAACCCCCACCCGGCGACTTCCCTCGGTACACGGGTCCGTCGGACGAGGAAACCCTCGAGCTGGGCCCGAGCCACAACCGCCCGGCACCCCGGCGAGACCCGGGCCCGGGCGCACCGATCCCCCCGCAGGCCTCGCCCCGTCCGGCCGCACCGAGCGTCCCGCCGTCGGGCATTCCCCGATCGAGCGCTCCGCGGCCGGGCACTCCCCAGCCAGGCACGCACCAGCCAGGCACCCCGCAGCCAGGCACTTCGCAGCCGGCGAACGGGAACCGGGTCACCGCGACCGCTGAGCGGACCCAGGACTGGTGGCAGGACAAGCTCCACCAGCTGAGTCTGCACGCCCGGGTGACCCTGCTCGCCGCCGTCGCCGTCGGCCTGGCCGTGGCGTTCGTCAGCATCGGCGCGTACGTGACCGTGCGGCAGCAGATGTACCGCAACCTCGACGACAGCCTGCAGGACCGCGCGGTACAGGCCGCGAACAACAAGGTGCTGACGAACTACGTCAACCTGCGGGACGTGCCGTCCGAGGCCCTCGGACTCAGCGACATCCAGATCGGCGTCTACCTGGAGTCCGGCGAGAAGCTCGGCGCCAAGGAGAGCCCGCTGCCACCGATGGGCGCCACCGAGCTGGCAGTCGCTCGCGGTCAGGCGCCCGACGGCATCAGCATCGAGACGGTCGGCGTGCCCAACCGGTCGCACTACCGGGTGGTCGCGGTGCAGACCAACTTCTGTCCGCGGGACGACGGCAAGTTCTGCGGTGACACGGTCTCGACGATCCCCGCCGCCCTGGTGGTCGCGCAGTCGCTCAAACCGATCGACCGGACGCTGCACAACCTCGGGATCGTGCTGTGGGCGATCGGCCTGCTGGGAGTCATCGGCGCGGCGCTGGCCGGCAACGCGATCGCGCAGTCCGGGCTCCGGCCGCTGGCGCGGTTGACCGGAGCAGCAGAACACATCGCCCGGACCGAGGATCTGAAGCCGATCCCGGTGACGGGCTCGGACGAGATCACCCGGCTGGCGGTGGCGTTCAACGCGATGCTGGCCGCCCTGGCGCGGTCACAGGATCGGCAGCGCCGGCTGGTCGGCGACGCCGGGCACGAGTTGCGGACACCGTTGACCAGCATCCGCACCAACCTGGATCTGCTCGCGCAGGCCGACAAACGCGGCGGGCTGCGGCCGGAGGACCGGCAGCAACTGCTCGACGACGTCCGGGCCCAGATGGACGAGCTGACCACCCTGATCGGCGACCTGACCGAGCTGGCCCGCGACACCCCGCAGGTTCGCGACGCCGAGCTGATCGAGATGTCGAACGTGGTCGAGGACGCGCTGATCAAGGTCCGCCGGCGGGCCTCGGTGATCGAGTGGGACGTGCAGTTGTCGCCGTTCCCCGTCTGGGGGGACGAGCGGCTGCTCGGCCGGGCGGTGACGAACCTGCTCGACAACGCGGCGAAGTACAGCATGCCGGACGGCGCCGCGGCGCACGTGCCCGAGGGAGAGCCACTCGGGCGGGTCACCGTGCGGCTGCTGGACGGCGTACTGACGGTGACCGACAGCGGGCCGGGGATCGCCGAGGCGGACCTGCCACACGTCTTCGAGCGGTTCTACCGCTCGAGCGAGGCGCGCAGCCGGCCGGGATCCGGACTGGGGCTGGCGATCGTGAAACATGCGGCGGAGCAGCACGGCGGCATGATCTACGCCCGCAACGCCCCCGAGGGCGGCGCGCAGTTCACGCTCTGGCTGCCGCACGCGGCCACGCAGTCCCGCTGACCTGCCGCGGCCGCTTGATCGGCAAGCGGTCAGTTGGTCTCGTCGCTGCGCAGCTCCGAATTGATCCGCAGTGCTTCGGCCAACTGGTCCTCGAGGATGATGATCCGGCAGGCCGCTTCGAGGGCCGTGCCGTTGTCCACCAGTTCACGCGCTCGCGCGGCCAGCCGGAGCTGGTAGCGGGAGTAGCGGCGATGGCCGCCTTCGGACCGCTGCGGGGTGATCAGCTTGGCTTCGTCCAGGCTCCGCAGGAAACCTGGGGTGGTACCGAGCATCTCGGCGGCGCGGCCCATCGTGAAGGCGGGATAGTCCTCGTCGTCGAAGTGCGCCGTCTGGTTCTCCGGATCGATCAACTTCTGCTCCATCTGTAGCGTGCCTGGGGTCATGCCACCTCCGTGTCGAGGGCCCCGGCGCTAAGCACCGGGGCCCTGGGTTTGGACTTCACCATCTACTGGCCGGAGCCAGCCTCTGCTACCGCGGTCCGCCTTGATGGCCGGACCCAGCGGGGATCGCGAAATGCGTAACCGAGAACCACCTCCGTACGACGAGGGGACTGCGGTACCCGCCCGGCGAAACCTCAGCCACGGCGGGCGATCCTGATGATGTAATCCTCTCCTTCTCTTTCGGCGATCCAACTCTACCTACTGTGGTACGGGTCTTGCTGTTCAGCTGCCGGCTTTGCTCACTTGCCTGGCCGGCATCAAGAACACTAGCCACCTCGACGCCGAAAGTCTACTTCGGTCAGGTTAGATTTTCGTTCAGACCGATCAGAGCTAACTTCCCGAGACGGTCTTCAGTGGATCCTCAGGGAGTTCTTCGGTAGCTCTGACGCGATCTTCAGCGGTCTCTCAGGTCCGGCCGCCATGGTTGACCCATGACCGAGAACCAGCCGCCCCAGCCGCAGAACCAGCCCGGTGACGACACTCCGGCGCAGGGTTCGACGTACGGAAACCAGTCCGCGCAGCAATCCGCGCAGGCCCCGACGTTCGGTTCGGGCTCACCAGAGCGGACGCAGCAGTTGCCGATGGGTGGCTACGGCCAGCACCCCCAGCAGCAGTACGCGCCGCAAGGTGGGCAGCAGCGGCCAGGGCAGCACCCTTCAGGTGGTGGTGCTTACTCACAGGGCGGGCAGTTCGGGATGTCCGGGACGCATCAGGGGGCGTCGCCGGGCCCGAACTGGCCGTTCGGCCCGCAACCGGCCCAGTCGGAGCCCCCGAAGCCGCCGAAGCGGCGCGGTCTGGCTCTGGTGGCAGCCACCGCGTTGCTGGTCGGTGCCGCGGGCGGAATCGGCAGCGCGGCCGTCTACTCGGCCACCACTGACTCCAGTACTGCGGGTCCGTCGGTGACCGCGCCGCTGAACGGCGGCCAGGCGGCACCGGTCTCCGCGCCGGACGGCTCGGTGCAGGCCGCGGCCTCCAAGGTGCTGCCGAGCGTGGTGAAGATCGGCGTCACGACCTCGCAGGGCGCGGGCACCGGATCCGGCATCGTGATCAGCAAGGACGGCCTGATCGTCACCAACAACCACGTGGTGGCCGGCGGCGCCAACGACGGCAAGATCCAGGTGATGCTGAACGACGGACGGACGCTGAACGCGACCATCGTCGGTACCGACCCACTGACCGACCTCGCGGTGATCCGCGCGGACGCCAAGGACCTGACCCCGGCCGTGCTCGGCAAGAGCGGCACTCTCGGAGTCGGCCAGGGCGTCGTCGCGATCGGCTCGCCGTTCGGGCTGGAGGCGACCGTGACCAGCGGTATCGTCTCCGCGCTCAACCGGCCGGTCACCTCGGGCGGCCAGGAGCAGAACAGCACGACAGTCTTCCCGGCTGTCCAGACAGACGCCGCCATCAACCCGGGGAACTCCGGTGGCGCACTGATCGACCTCGCCGGCCAAGTGGTCGGAATCAACAGCGCGATCAAGACCGCCGGAGGATCGGGACAATCCGAAGGCGGCAACATCGGCCTGGGCTTCGCAATCCCGATCGACCAGGCCAAGCCGATCATCGACGAGCTGGTGGCCAAGGGCAAGGCCACTCATGCGAGGCTCGGAGTGACGGTCGGCAACGCGCAGTCATCGGCCGCGTTCCAGCAAGGGGCGACGATCGGCGAGGTAACGTCCGGCGGTGCGGCGGATAAGGCCGGCCTGCAGAGCGGTGACGTGGTCACCGCGATCAACGGCAAGGCGATCGCGTCAGGGGACGCGTTGGTCGCCGCGGTCCGTTCGCACCGCCCGGACGACGAGGTGACGATCAACTTCACCCGTGACGGCAAAGCCCAGACGGTCAAGGCCAAGCTCGGTTCCGACAACGGCAACCCGACCGGCTGACCCCGTGCTCTCCGCCGCCCCTCTCCTCCTGGGGGCGGCGGAGCACCTCCGGACAGGGACTCCGACCGCCCACCGAGCGGCCGGAGTCCCGTTTTCGTCTCCGCGCGGTACCTCGTTGATCGGATTCGATCGAGAACACGATCACCGGGACGGACCACGTCGATGCTGGCGGGACCGGGCGTGAGGTCCCGGCCGTCGGGGTGTCGGGGGAAGGGTTTGTCATGCGAGTTCTCGAGTCCAGGCCGGTCAGGGTCGTCACCGGCCTGCTGGCGGTCGCGGCGATGGTTGCCAGCGGCACCCAAACTGCGGCCGCCGATGCTTCGGTGCCGTATCTCCGCACGGATCCGACCGCGTACCCCAGTGGCTATGGCTACGCCCGGGCCGGGTCGATCACGTTCAGCAGTATCCACCGGGCCTCGTACTACTTCGAGGTGCACGACCAGTGCGACGGCTCCGGGCAGGGCGACGGATTCGCCGCGATGATTCGCGGCCGGGTCATCCTCGGCGACGGGGCCGTCAGCGCGTGGAGCGCGTGGGAAGGCGACAACACCGGCTGCGGGGACGGCGGTCTGATCGCCATGCACGGCTGGACTTCCCAGCGCCGGATCGTGCGAATGGAGATCCAGTTCTGCCTGCGGAAGCCCACCGGCACGGTGACCGGCCGCGTGCAGCCCTCCTGGCGCAACCAGTACGCCTAGGAGCCGACCTTCCGAAGACGCCGTGGCGGGTTTCCGACATGTCGTGGCGGGGAGGGAGCACAGGGCCTACCGTGACAGATACGTAAGGTCGTTACGTATCTGATGGGAGTGGCCATGAACCGACGGGTCGGCAGTGTGCTCGCGAGTGCCATCGCAACTGGGATGCTGCTCGCCTCGGCAGGGGTGGTGGCGGCTCAGGCCGGCCAGTCCGCAGTACAGGCGGCGTGTACCGCGCCCGCGTGGGCGGAGGGAGTCACGTATGCCGTCGGCGCGAAGGTGACCTACCAGAACCGATCGTACGAAGCCCGGTCCGCGCACACCGCGCATCCCGGGGCCGGCTGGAACCCGGCCGCCGTCCCGTCGCTGTGGCTCGACCTCGGCGCCTGCGACGGTACGCCGCCGACCACTCCCCCGACGACGCCGCCTACGACACCACCCACGACCCCTCCGACCACCCCACCCACTACTCCCCCGACCACGCCGCCGACCACTCCGCCCGGGTCGACGACCTGTCCGGTGAAGTCACGGCCGGCCGGCAAGGTCCTGCACGGCTACTGGGAGAACTGGGACGGCGCCTCCAACGGCGTCCACCCGCCGTTCGGCTGGACCCCGATCACCGACCCGCGGATCGGGCAGCACGGCTACAACGTCATCAACGCGGCGTTCCCGGTGATCCTCTCCGACGGCACGGTGCTGTGGGAGGACGGGATGGACTCGACGGTGAAGGTCGCGACCCCGGCTGAGATGTGCCAGGCGAAAGCGGCCGGACAGACCATCCTGCTGTCGATCGGCGGCGCCACCGCCGGCATCGACCTCAGCTCGTCCACCGTCGCCGACCGGTTCGTGGCGACCGTCGTACCGCTGCTCAAGAAGTACAACTTCGACGGCATCGACATCGACATCGAGACCGGCCTGACCGGCAGCGGCAACATCAATCAGCTGTCCGCCTCGCAGGCCAACCTGATCCGGATCATCGACGGCGTGCTGGCCCAGATGCCGTCGAACTTCGGCCTGACGATGGCGCCCGAGACCGCCTACGTCACCGGCGGCAGCGTCACCTACGGCTCGATCTGGGGTTCCTACCTCCCGATCATCAAGAAGTACGCCGACAACGGCCGGCTCTGGTGGCTGAACATGCAGTACTACAACGGCAGCATGTACGGCTGCGCCGGCGACTCGTACGCCGCCGGCACGGTGCAGGGCTTCGTCGCCCAGACCACCTGCCTCAACAACGGCCTCGTCATCCAGGGCGTCACGATCCGCGTCCCGTACGACAAGCAGGTCCCGGGCCTCCCCGCCCAGGTCGGCGCCGGCGGCGGCCACATGTCCCCGGCCCTCGTCGCCCAGTCCTGGAACAGCTTCAACGGCCAACTCAAGGGCCTGATGACCTGGTCGATCAACTGGGACGGCTCCAAGAACTGGACCTTCGGCGACAACGTCAAGTCCCTCCAAGGCCGCTGACACCCCGCTACTGAGTCGACAACCTGTCCGGAAAGCTCACCAGGCGGCGAATCGCTGGCCTGGTGAGCTGACTCAGTGACGCAGGATCGGCACGGAGGCGCCCAGCAGCGTCAGTGGAACCAGCAACCAGACGAGCCCTTCTGTCGCGGTCAACAGGAGCGTGCGGCCAACTCCTAGTCGAGCGACGAGCCGCTGACAGAGGACCGCTCCCAGGAATGCAGCGACGGCACCGGCTGTGAACATCAACCCCGCAACGCCTGGCGACAACTGCAACCCGCGGTACACGAAGACGATCAGTACCGCGCGCGCTGCGTTCATCCCGAAGTTCCGGAGCGCGGCCGATATCGTGAGCGGCCGCAGGAGCGGGTGACCCCAGAGAAACCGTGCTCCTTCCGCACCACCCCCAGACCTTGGAGGAGCACGCCTCCGAGTGGCGGGCCCGCAAACCTGGCAACCGCTCCCGACATCTCGAGTCGGGTGTTGCCCTGGGCGAGACTGTCGCCGCGGAGTACCGATGGCAGGTGCGATTGGTACGCCACGTCGAACAGGACGGTGCAGACACCGGCGAGGGCCGCGACGACGAAGAGGTGCGCGAGCGAGAGGGCACCCAAGGCCGCGGCCACCGGCAGACTTCCATAGATGAACAGGCGGGCGGCGTCGATCACGATCATCGCCCGGCGCCGGCGGACGCGGTCCATCAGGACACCTGCGAAGAGTCCGAGGCAGGGGTAAGCCACCGTGCCGACCGCACTCAACGCACCGACCTGAACGCTGGAGGCGTGCAGGGTCAGCACTGCGATGGTCGGCAGCACGAAGGCCGAGACCTGGTCACCGACCGAGCTGACCGACTGCCCGAACCACAGCGCCCTGAAGTCGCGGTGCACTAGCCGGTCATCGTCCAGACCAGTACTTCGGCGCCGTTCGGGCCGGCTGTTGCTCGGCGGCCGTCAGGATTGGTGATGCGGGCGGCGTCAGCCTGGTCGAGGGTGCCGGCGTCTTCCAAGATTACGTTGCCTAGAGCAACGAAGAGGTGAGTGTGAGGTGCCGCGGGAAGGTTGATGGACCGGCCGGGGGCGAGGCGGGCGGCGGAGAGGCCGGCGTGGGGCTGGTTGATGGTGATCGCCGCGGTGTTTCTGTGCTCCGGGAGGCCGGAGGCGATCGGGACCAGTTCGCCGGTCGCGAGGCGGTCGGCGACTTCGGCCTGCTGGTACGACGGGGGCAGGTCGAGCTCGCCGGGGCGGACCCACATCTGCACGTAGTGGACCGGCTCCTCGGCGTCGCTGCGTTCCGAGTGCCGGATGCCGCTGCCGGCGCTCATCCGCTGGACGAGACCGGGGTGGATGATCCCGTTGTGCCCCTCGGAGTCCTGGTGCAGCAGCGCACCGCGCAGTACCCAGGTGACGATCTCGACATCCTGGTGCGGATGCGTGTCAAATCCGGTGCCTGGGGCAATCACTTCGTCGTTGTGCACCATCAGCAGGCCGAAGCCGACGTTGGCCGGGTCGTAGTACGGGCCGAAGGAGAACGAGTGCCGGGAGTCCAGCCAGTCGTACTGCGTCCGGAACCGGTCGCCGGCGCGGCGGATCTCCACACTCATGGGCCCAGTCTCGCACCGCTCAGAAGAGAGCCTCCTGCTCGTCTCGCCGCGGCGGCGGTTCGAGCTTGTCGAGCGAGACCGTCTGTACGGCGCCCGCCGCCGCGCGCCCGAGGGCCCAGCCGGACAGCAGATGAGTGTCGACCAGCGTGACGCCGGCGGAGGTTTCGAGGTACAGGTCGGAGCCGATGGTGCAGGTGAGCCGGCCGGTGATCACGCTGTGCGGTGCCGGGGTCCGCAGCTCGGCGTCGGCGTAGAGGCCGTCGTCCGGCAGACCGTACGCCGCTGCGTGGTCGCTGACCCGAATCTCGCCCCGCTCCTGCCCTTCCGGCCAAGGCAGCGCGGCTATCTGCTCAGCAACCGCCATCAGCCGATCAGCCCGCTCGCCCGCGGTGCCCGGCTCGATCCGCGCTCGCCGCTTCCGGACGGTACTCACGCGATCCGGCAGGCCCAACGTGGTGATCAGCAGATTCTCGATCCGCCGCGCGCCGAGCAGGCTGCCGGTCGAGATGAACGCCGACGCCAGCGCCCCCTGCTCCAGCAACCGCGCCAACCCACGATCGGCCGCGGTGATCCCGACCTTCACCACGCTGCCGTGGTGCGCAAGATAGACGGAGAACTGCCGCGGATCGTCGAGCCGCGTATCGGTCGCGATCGAGTTGGACCGCTCCATGGCATGACAGTCAGAACACTGCGAAGCCCGCCCACCCGGCGGCAGCACCACCTGGATCGAACACGCGATCCGCCGCCCGGCCCGCCAGATCCCGACACATCGGCGATCCTCGCCGAACACCAGCGACACGTCCGACCCAAGCTCCAGCGCGGTCGTCCGCTGAGCACCCCCGACCTCAGCCCACTCCAGCCGAGCCGCCCCACTCCCCCACCCGATGCCAGTAACCCGCCATCCGCCAACCTCGGGTGAGCTCATCTGCTCAGTTCTACCACCGGACAGGCCACCCTGCCGGAAATCAAAATGTCAGCGTACGTCGACACCTTGATAATGTCGCCGTACGTTTACATCGTGCTTTTGTCGACGTACGCTGACATTTGTCAGATACGTCGAGAGAGGTGGTGTGATGGAGATCCGCACCCCCCACGCCTTGGGCGCGGCGGCACGTGGACGCCGCCGGCAGCTGCACCTGACTCAGGCGGCTGTGGCTGAAGCCGCAGGGGTCTCAAGAGCTTGGCTGACCGCGTTCGAGGCAGGCAAGCCCACCGTCGAGGTCGGCCGGGTTCTGGCTGTAGTGGCAGCCCTCGGCATTGCTGTGGACCTCCGCGTCGAGGAACCATCCGCCGCCTCATCCGGTCGGGAACCAACTGATCTCGACTCTCTCCTCGACGAGTACGACGAGGGCCGTGACGACCGTGTCTGAACTTCGACTGCTCCTGGGCCAAGAGGTTGCCGGGACGGTGAACCGTACGAGCGCCGGCCTGCTCACTTTCACTTACGCCTCCGGCTACGTCTCAGGAAGAGAGCTTGCGACGCCGATCTCGGTCTCGATGCCGTCCCAGGTCGGTTCACACAGCGACGGTCAGATCAACCCTTGGCTGTGGGGCCTGTTGCCCGACAACGACGCGGTACTGAATCGGTGGGCTCGCGAGTTCCATGCATCCGCCAATTCCGCCTTCACTCTCCTGGGCACTCCGTTGGGAGAGGACTGCCCCGGAGCCGTGCGACTGATACCGCCGGATCGGCTGGAAGCGGTTCTTGCCGACCAGTCATCGAACGAGATCGACTGGCTCACCGAAGCTCAAGTGGCTCAGCGTCTCCGGGATCTCAAGTACGACGCCACGGCTTGGCTCGGTGCGGGACGATCCGGACGGTTCAGTTTGGCCGGTGCTCAGGCCAAGACGGCTCTTCTGTACGACGGGCAGCGGTGGGGACAGCCACAGGGCTCGTTGGCTACCTCGCACATTCTCAAGCCGGCGATCACCGGGCTGGATGACCACGACCTGAACGAGCACATCTGCTTGTCCGCCATGCGCATCGCAGGTTTGCGCGCCGTACGCACTTGGGTCGAACGATTCGAAGATCAGAGTGCGATCGTCGTCAGTCGCTACGACCGAGTCACCCAGGACGGTCGGCAGGTTCGCATCCATCAAGAAGATCTCTGTCAGGCGCTCAGCGTGCATCCGGAGAACAAGTACCAGAACCAGGGCGGACCAGGCCCTCGCGAGATCGCGAACCTGTTCCAGCGGATCATGCCGAGAGCTACCGCGCGCGCGACCATCGAGAGCTTTCTCGACGCGCTCGTCTGGAACTGGGTGATCGCAGGCACCGACGCGCACGCGAAGAACTTCTCGTTGCTGCTGGCCGGAGATCAGGTCAGGCTCGCGCCTTTCTACGACGTCGCCTCCGCGCTGCCGTACGACATCGCCGAACAGAAGATGCGACTCGCGATGAAGTTCGGAAGCGACTATCGGGTCAATCCCGGCAGCAGCCCCTGGAAGTACCTCGCATCGGCACTGAACCTGCCGGAAGAGGTTGTTCGCGATCGCGCCGGCGGGGTGATCGCGACTGTGCCGGATGCTATTTCTGCTGCTGCCGCCGATCCAGCAGTGCAGGCACTTGGCAGCTCACTCCCACAGCGGTTGGTCGACGGCGTCGCCACTCGAACTGCTCGCTGCGAGCGGTACTTGCGGTAGTCGTTCGGTTCAACGCGGCTGATGGCATCGCGAGGGCCCGTCAACTGGCCGTGTTCACCAAGCCGACAACGCAAAAAGCGGGCGGAGGGCACGCGGGGAGCTAGTCGACCTGTTCGCTCATCGTCCAGACATGCCGCAGCGACTGGCCCGCCAGGCCTTCGGGGTTCTGGGCGAAACCCTCGACGAACTGGCTCATGTGTTCCTGCCAGCGGCGGTCGACCGGGTTGTCGGTCAGTTGGGCGACGGCGGCCTCGTAGTCGTCGCAGTCGACCAGGTGGAAGAGGTCTCGGCCGCTGCGCCAGATGGTCCAGTCGTGGATGCCGGCCGCGGTCATGACGGTGATCAGCTCGGGCCAGACGCGGGCGTGTTCGAGCTCGTAGGCCTCTTCGGTGCCGGGGATCAGTCGGCTGTGCAGTGCTAGGCGGGTCACAATCGTGCAGGATACGCCGGGCAGTGACCGAACCGTTATCGGAACTCCTCGTGATCGTCTCGACGTGGCGGGTAGTCCCTGGCAGGTTGGGGGCCGTTCTGGACACCGCTTCCCAGCAGGAGGACCCGATGGTCGAACAGAGCGTGCCGTGGCCACCCGGTACGCCGATCTGGGTCGACCTCGCCGCCGACGACGCGGAAGCCGCCGCCGGCTTCTACGCCGGCCTGTTCGGCTGGGACTGTGAGCGGCAGACCACTCGCGACTACTGGATTTGCAAGCTGGATGGCGAGGACGTCGGCGGCATCGGCCCGAAGCAGCCGGGCACGGAGCACCTGCCCAGCCGCTGGACGACGTACCTGGCGACCGACCAGCTCGACCGCACGCTCGAGGCCGTCGCCGCCCACCAGGGCACCCAACTGCTGAAGCGCGAGATCGAGGACCACGGCCGGATGGCGCTCGCCGCCGACCCCAACGGCGCGATCTTCGGCCTCTGGCAGGCCACCGACCACATCGGCACCGAGCGCACCACCGGTCCCGGCAGGCTGGTCTGGAGCGAGGCGCTCAGCGAGGACTTCGAGACCTCTCGGAAGTTCTACACCTCGGTCTTCGGCTACCGCGCCGAGGAGATCGGCGGCTACAGCCGGTACGCCGCCCTGTACGCCGCCGACAAGCCCGTCGTGGGCACCGGCGAGCTGCACCCCGACTTCCCCGCCGGTACGCCGCCCCACTGGCTCCCATACTTCGCGGTCAGCAGCACCGACCACACCATCGACCAGGTCAGCAAAGCCGGCGGCAAGTTGCTCGGCGCCCCACTGGAGACCGACTTCGGCCGGATGGCCGTCCTGGACGACCCGCAAGGCGCCCGCTTCGCCGCCATCCAGCTCGGCTGAGTCAACTTGGCTGAGTCAGCTCGACCGAACCAGCCGGATCAACCCGATCCAGGCTGTAAATCAAGGCGATTCGCGTAGGCAATCGCAGGTGACCTCCGCCTCGTCCGCCAACTTCCGGCGCCGCTCCCGCGTCGTAGGAGTGTCCAGGGTCTGCCACCTGGGGATTTTCCCCCTCGTGGCAGGCTGGCCACACGCCGAAGACTGTTCCAGGTGTGTACCCGTCGCCGTGCGAGAGTTGAGAACGTGAAGCGAACTGCTGCCATCGTCTGTTTGAGTGCCGTCCTGGCCACTGCTGGTTGTACCGACAGCAAGTCCGGCAGTGGGGGCAAACCGGACCCCGACAACGAGAAGCAAGCCTCCGCCGAGGTGGTGAAGAACTTCGCCGCCGCCTGGGTGAAGGCCTGGGCGCCGAACGGCAAGCCGGACGAGGCCGCCGCGCTGACCGACACGCCGACCACGTTCGGCAAGCGGCTGGACGAGGTCGACAGCGCGCTGGTCGCGCAGTCGGCCACGGTCACGCCGCAGGGCGACCCGAAGTGCTCGGACGACAGCAACTGCACCCAGGACCTCGCCGTCGAGGCCGTGCTGCGCGGTATCGGCACGATGAAGTGGACCAGCACGGCCGCCGCCGTGAAGACCGGTGACGTCTGGAAGATCAAGGCGGCCGGCGACACCATCTACCCGGGCCTGGGCGAGGCGAACTACCTCAAGCGCGTCCGCGCGCTGCCGGCCCGCGCGTCGATCCTGGACCGCAACGGCAAGGCGCTGACCGCGAACCGTCCGGTCGTCATCGTCGGGGTTGCCTCCGGCAACGTCGCGACCGCGGCGACGTACGCGGCCTTCACCACCAAGCTGCAGGTCGACGGCGCCAAGCTGAAGGCCCGCGCGGCCGGTGCACCGGCCGGTCAGTTCGTGGACGCGATCACGATCCGTGCCGACGAGTGGGAGGCGCTGCGCCCGACGATGGGCAAGCTGCCCGGCGTGCTGACGATGGGCGGCACCCAGTCGCTGGCCGAGAGCCCGACCTTCGCCCGCTCGATCATCGGCACGATGAAGACCGCGACCGAGGACACCCTCAAGAACGCCGGCCCGAACGCGTCCGCCAGCGACCAGGTCGGCACCACCGGCCTGCAGTACGCGTTCCAGCAGGACCTCGCCGGTACGCCGGGCGGCACCGTCACCCTGCGCGACGGCAAGACCAAGCTCTCGATCAAGACGGTCTTCTCGCAGCAGGGCAAGCCCGGTACGCCGGTCAAGACCAGCCTCGACCCGGCCCTGCAGCGCCACGCCGAGGCCGCCCTGGCAACCAGCAAGCTGCCCGGTTCGCTGGTCGCGGTCCAGGCCTCCACCGGCCAGATCCTCGCGGCGGCGAACGGGCCGACCCCGACGAACTACAACCGCGCCTTCCAGGGCCGGTACGCACCCGGTTCGACGTTCAAGATCGTCACCTCCGCGGCGCTGATCGGCAGCGGGCTGACGGCGAGCACCGCGCTGCCGTGCACGAACACGATCAACGTCTTCGGCAAGACCTTCAAGAACTACGACGGGCTGGCGCCGTACGGCAACGGCACCATGCAGAAGGCGTTCAACGAGTCCTGCAACACCGCCTTCATCTCCCAGCACACCCGGCTGCAGGCCGACGGGATGACGAAGGCCGGGGCGATGTTCGGCATCGGCCAGGACCTCAAGCTGGCGATCTCCGCGTACGGCGGTCAGGTGCCGGCCCCGAAGGACGACGTCGCCGAGGCAGCCTCGATGATCGGGCAGGGCACCGTGACGGCCAGCCCGCTGGCCGTGGCGATGATCGCCGCCACCGTCAAGCACGGTACGGCGCTGAAGCCGGTGCTGGTCCCGGGCAAGGACCCGGCCGGTCCCGCCGCCTCTCCGTTGCCTCCGGCAACTGCTGCCGCGCTGCGCACGATGATGCGCACCACCGTCACCGGCGGGACCGCGAAGGCCCTGGCGGCCCAGGGTGCGGTGGCCGCGAAGACCGGCACCGCCGAAGTAGTTGCCAACGGCAAGGTCATCACCAACGGCTGGATGGTCGGCTACCGCGGTGACGTGGCCTTCGCCGTGATCGTCGAGGGCGGTGTCTCCGGCGGCAAGGCGGCCGGGCCGATCGTGTCCAGCTTCCTCAGCAAGTTCAAGTAGCCCCACAGCAGCTGACGAGTTCGCCAGGCCGTGCCCTCGGGGCGCGGCCTGGCGAACCTGTTTCCGGAGGCCCTCTAGAAGCTGAGGATCTCGGCGACGGCGGCCTCCAGGTCGGGGCCGTCGAGGGTGGTGAGGGCTTCGTCGGTGGGGATGCCCGGAGAGTTGAAGATCCGCAGGTCGCGGTGCTTGGCGGCGCTCTCGAGGATGGTGCGGATGAACCGGGCGTTGCCGAGCTCGTCGATCCGGCCGTTGGCGGTGACCTGCTCGAGGACGGCGGTCAGGACGGCGAGGGCCTCGTCGGTGAGCCGGTCGCCGTGACTGCGGACCAGGCGCAGCGCGATCTCCCGCAACTGGTCGGCGGTGTAGCGAGGGAAGTCGACCCGGGTGGAGAAACGGCTGCGCAGACCGGGGTTCGACTCGAGGAACTCCGCCATCGGCTCGGAGTACCCGGCGACGATCACCACCAGCCGGTCGCGGTCGTCCTCCATCCGCTTCAGCAGCGTGTCGATCGCCTCGGTGCCGAAGTCGTTGCGGGTGTCCTTCTTGCGCAGCGCGTACGCCTCGTCGATGAACAGCACTCCGTCGAGCGCGGAGTCGACCACCTCGTTCGTCTTCACCGCGGTGTGGCCGATGTACTCGCCGACCAGGCCCGAGCGATCGGTCTCGATCATCCGGTCGCCGGACAGCAACCCCAGCGCGTAGTACAGCCGGGCCACCACGCGAGCGACCGTCGTCTTGCCGGTGCCGGGCGGGCCCGCGAAGATCAGGTGGCCGCCGAGACGTGGCGTCGGCAGCCCGCGTTCGGCCCGGATCAGCCCGGCCCGCACCTGGGCGGCGACCGCGGAGACCTGCCGCTTGACCTCGGCCATCCCGACGTTGCGGTCGAGTTCGTCCAGGATGCTCTGAACCGCTCCCCAGTCCGGCTGACGGCCGGCCGGCTTGGCGGTTCCGGTACGGCGTACCGGCGCTGAGGTCGCCGGTTCCTCGACGGTCTGCGGCGGCGAGGTGGCGAGCAGGAGATCGGAGTTGGCGAGCGCCTCGGCGACCTGACGATGCGCGTTGTTGCGCTCGTAGACCCAGGAGAACTGGCCCAGCGCGTTCTTCTCGCGGCCGGTCGCGCGGTACACGAAGCCCAGGTAGTACTCCGCGTCCAGCTGGACCAGGTGGTTGACCTCCTGGATGGCGGCCCGGCGCAGGGTGGTCTCGGCCTCGCTCCACTGCTCGGTGATCGCCAGCGCCATCCCGAGCCGCAGCATCGCCTCGGTGCCGAGATGACCGTCCTCGGGGACCTGGCGGAGTTCGCGGATCGCCCCGGCGTACTCCTGGCGCTGCAGTTCGGCCGCGGAGAGCAGGAAGTGCCGCGGGCCGTCCTCGATCACGTTCCCGGCCGCTTCCTCGGCGGCGTCGGCGTCTCCGTCGGTGAGCAGCCGGAAGGCCTCCGCGTGCCAGACGTGGTCGGTCGTCTCCAGCGGGTTGGTGAACCACCAGCCGGCCTGGAAGCTCGAGTTGAGCCGCCGGTGGTCGGCGTCGCGCTCCTCCCCGAACCGGTCCAGCCCGGAGATCAGCTTGGCCAGCGCGGTCGCCTGGTCGCCGCCGGCCGCGTGGAAGCCGAGCCAGGCGTCCGTCATCCCCGGGTCCAGCTCCAGCGCGCGGGTGAAGCTCTCCAGGGCGGCAGGCTTGTCCGGCGTACCGCCCTGTTCGCCGGTGCGTCCGAAGCCGAGCTGCTTGGCCCCGCGCACCCACAGACCGCGAGCCCGGCGGCGGGCCAGCAAGCCCACGGACTGCTCAGCCATCGCTCTCCTCCAGCCGGAACCGAAAATGCCTCCGCATCTTCTCATCGACCGGCGTCACCGGCCGGCCACGCCCGGCCGGGCGACCTTTCCGAGAAGTCGCTGAAGTCCCCGCGTTCCGGCCTTTTCGTCGCCTAGAGTGGCTCAATGGAGACCCTGACCTGCCCGAAGTGCCGAGGCTCGATGAGAACGTACGAGCGCAGCGGCGTCACCGTCGACCAGTGCACCGAGTGCCGCGGCATCTTCCTCGACCGCGGTGAGCTGGAGAAGCTCGTCGACGCCGAGATCGCGTACAACGGACCGCAGCCGGTCCAGCAGCCACCCGCGCCGGCCCCGCAGCAGCCTCGCTACGAGGAGAAGCGCTACGACGACCGGCGGTACGAGGACAAGCGCCGCTACGACAACGATCGCGACCGCTACCAGCAGTACCCGCAACGCAAGAAGAAGAAGTCCTTCTTCGACGAGCTCTTCGACTGACCTCGGCCGCGGACGGCGTGCAGGGAGCCTGCACGCCGCCCGGAGCTCAGCTCCGAGGTTGCCCCGCGGCTAGTGGCGGCGGCCGTGGAAGGCCGGTTCACGCTCTTCCTCGGTGATGCCGCCCCAGACGCCGTACATCTCGCCGACGACCGCCGCGTGCTCGGCGCACTGGCGGCGGACCGGACAGGTGCCGCACAGCGACTTGGCGAGCAGTTCACGGGCCCGTTTTCGCAGCCCCCGCTCGGACTCGGCAGCGAAGAAGAGTTCGGGATTCACCCCCTGGCAGGCGGCGTGGTCCTGCCACTCCCAGTTCTCGATCAGGGCGGAAGGCAGGCCTTCCGGTGCTTTCGTGACCGCCCCGGCGGGCGGTTTGCGCCTCATCGGACCGCCTCGAACCGCAACTGTCGGAGTTCAGCCATCACAGACACCTCGTACCTGGTCGGGTCCCGGACGGCTGTCTGCATAGCCGTCGGCACCCGACCTGGTACCCGCACCCAAACCTGTGCTACTTCGAAACCAGGATCCGCATCGACGTGCCCTGCTGGCTGACCACCCGGATCTTCACGCCCACGTGCGGCACCTTCACGCCGTACGACGGGATCTTGGCGCTCCAGAACTCGTTGCGGTCGTCGAAGGTCCGGACCGCCTCGGCGCCGGGCACCGGGTTCGCCTTGCCTGCCACGGTGAGCTCGAGCGAGTCCGACTGCTGCAGTCCGAAGGTCGAGTCGTAGCTCTGGATGGTGCTCCGCCAGTAGGCGCCGTCCAGCCGGACCCGCGGGGTGGGGTTGGCGTCGATCGGCAGCCATTGTCCCTGGCCGGGGTGGACGGCGGTCTCGTTGTCCACCTGCGAGGTGTCCCAGTAGGAGACCAGCAGGCCGTCCTGGTACGGGAAGTGCTCGACCCAGTTCGGCCGCGGGGCGCCGACGAAGTTGTACGGGCCGGACTGCAGGTACCGGTTGAACGAGTTGTAGGTGTAGTTCGACGCCAGGTAGTAGTTGTCGTACTCCCTGGTCACCGAGTTGCCGAGCGCCTGGAACCCGGTCACGGTCCAGCCGTTCGCGCCGCTTTCCGCACCGTCGTCGAGCACGGTCCTGCCGCCCGCGGTCAGTTTGATGTCGTCGGCGAAGAACCCGAGCTCGTGCGTCGCCGCGTCCGTCGCGTACCGGAACCGCAGGTCGATCGTCCTGCCCGCGAACGCGGACAGGTCGAACTTCGCCGGCCGCCAGCCCTTGCTGTCACCGTCGATCCCGTTCGCCTCGGCCGCCGTGGTGATGCTGCCGGCGATCGCCTGCCAGCCCGATCCGTCGTTCACCTCGACATAGGCGTAGTCGCACGCGCCCGAACCACAGTCCTCGATCGTCCAGTTCGCCTGGAAGTCGAGCGACGCCTTGCCCGCCGGGAGGGTGAGCTTGCGGGTGAGCGTGTTCGCCAGTTTGTCGCCGGTACCGCTCCACCACGACTTCGTCCCGGTGGCCGGCTCGACGAGCCGCGTGGTCACCTTCTTCTTCGGCAGCACGACCACGACGGCCTGCGCCCGCTTCGAGTTGTACTCGTGCGGACCGAGGTCGACGACCCTGGTCTCACCCGCCTGCACCCTCTCGTAGTCGAGCCAGCCGAGCTGCATCTTGTCCCAGGTACCGAGGTCCTGCGGCATGGTGCCGATGCCGACGTCGCCCTTGGCGCCGGAGCGGGACTGCGCCATCACGCTCCACCAGTTGACCGGGTTCTGGCTCGGCTTACCGGAGGTGTCGTAGTGGTCCGGCAGACCGAGATCGTGCCCGTACTCGTGCGCGAAGACGCTCAGCCCGCCGTTCTCCGGCTGAATCGTGTAGTCGCCGATCCACAGCCCGGTACTGCCGATCTGGGTGCCACCGAGCTTGTTCGCCGCCGGACCGGAACTGGTGTTGCCGAAGGCGTACCAGCGGTGCGACCAGATCGCGTCCTCGGCCTGGTGCGGATCGCCGTCGGCCTGGTCGCCACCGGAGTGCACGATCTGGAAGTGGTCGATGTAGCCGTCCGGCTCATTGAAGTTGCCATCGGCATCGAAGTCGTAGCGGTCCCACCGGTCGTACGACGCCAGCGTCGCCTCGATCTGCGCCGCGCTCTGTCCCTTGCTCTGCTGGCCCTCGACCCACTGCGCCACCGCGTCGCTGACCAGGTTCCAGGTGTTGCCGCAGATGTTGCCGGCGCACGGGGTGCCGTTGCTCCGGCCGTACCGCGCCTCGTTGTAGGGCACCTTCACCCAGTCGGAGACCAGCCCGTCGACGCTGTACCGCCCGGACGATTGCTTCTCGTAGTACGTCTTCACCGAGTCGCCTTTGCCGAAGTACAGCCGGCGATAGTGCTCGGCCGAGTAGTCGGCCTGCCAGATGGTGGAGTTGTCCGTCCTCCGGTCCGGCTGGGGGATGGCGTTGTGCAGCGGGCCGTCGAACACCGTCGGTCCGGGCGTGTCCGGGTCGGTGTCCTGATCCGGGAAGTCCGGGTGCCGCTGGTTGCCGAACTCGGCCAGGATCACGAAGATCTTGTCGGTCTTCTCGCGCGCCAGTTCGACGTACTGGTCCTTGCGCTTCCCGGCGATCCTGCTCCGGCCGTCGGTCGCCGGGCGCTGCACCTCCTGGCCGACCTTGACCACCTTGCTGGCGCCCCGCTGCTCGACCTTCGCCGAGCCGTTCAGCACGTTGGCCAGGGCCCGCTCGCGCAGGTCGCGACGCTTGTCCTCGAGCGGGTTGGGGAGTTCGTCCGAGCCGGCCCTGACCGCGGCCGGTCCGCTGGGGGCGTCGCCGCCGGCCGGAGCCGGTCCGGCGACGGATTGCGGCAGCTGACCGACACCGGTCAGCACCGCCAGACTCAGGACCCCGATGGCCGTCGTCCGTGCGGGTTCGAAGCGCACACTTCCTCCTGGGGATACGCCGACGCCGGCGGCGCAGCGGCGGCCCCGCACCGGACAGGAGCCGGAGGCAACTAGTCGGTGCGAGATTACCGCACGCAGGGTCACCGATCCGTGACCTTGAGCGATCATCGTCCGCCGTCCTCGCCCGGCCCGGGACCGCGCGAGGCGGTATCTTCGCCGGGTGAGCAGCCCGAAGACACCTCCTCCGTCAGTCACCCTGCGGCCGATGACCGACGACGAGTTCACTGTCTGGCGAGCGCACTCCGTCGAGGACTACGCGGGCGCCATCGGGCCGGCGCGTGGGCTCGATCCCGCAACAGCACTGGAAACTGCGTCCCAGGAGTTCGAGCAACTGCTCCCGGCCGGGCGGCGCACCGAGAACCAGTGGGTCTGGCTGGCCCAGCACGAGGACGAGCCGGTCGGCACCCTGTGGATCAGCACGCACCGGCCGATCCCGTTCGTCTACCTGCTCGAGGTGCTGCCCGAGCAGCGCGGCAAGGGCTACGGCCGCTCGATCATGCTGGCCGGCGAGGACGAGTGCCGTAGCCGCGGTTACGAACACCTCGCCCTGAACGTCTTCGGTGACAACGCCGCCGCGATCAGCCTGTACGACTCCCTCGGCTACGTCGTCGTCACCCAGGAGATGCGCAAGGCTCTCTGAGTTCACGACAATCGAGCTGCGCGGAGTCCAGGACCTGCCGGTCCGCTGTGATACCTCTGAGGCATGAGCACCGCATCCGGCTGGTGGCTGCTGCACGTCGACATGGACCAGTTCATCGCGGCCGTGGAGATCCGGCGGCGGCCCGAGCTGCGTGGGCTGCCGGTCGTGGTCGGCGGCTCGGGTGATCCGACGAAGGCACGGCAGGTGGTCGCGACGGCGTCGTACGAGGCGCGGGAGTTCGGCGTGCACTCGGGGATGCCGCTGCGGGCGGCGTTCAAGAAGTGCCCCGAGGCCGTCTTCCTGCCGAGCGACCCGGCGGCGTACGACGCGGCTTCGGCCGAGGTGATGGACACGCTGCGGTCGTTTCCGGTGATCGTCGAGGTGTGGGGCTGGGACGAGTGCTTCGTCGGTGCGTCGACCGACGATCCGGAGGCACTGGCCGGCGAGCTCCGCGCGGCCGTGCTGGAACGGACCGGGCTGGCCTGCTCGATCGGGATCGGCGACAACAAGGTCAGGGCGAAACTCGCGACCGGCTTCGGCAAGCGCGACAGTGGGAGCGGCCTGGGGATCTACCGGCTGACCGCGGTCAACTGGGCCGAGGTGATGCACGACCGCCCGGTGCGCGAGCTCTGGGGAATCGGCAGCCGGATGTCGCAGAACCTGAACGACCTGGGGATCGTCACCGTTGCCGATCTCGCGGCGGCCGACCTCGACGTACTGACCCAGCGTTTCGGTCCGAAGATGGGTGCCTGGTACCTGTCCCTCGGTCGCGGCCTCGGCGACACCGAGGTCACCGACGTACCCCGCGAACCGGTCTCCCGCAGCCACGAGGAGACCTTCAGTACCGACCTGGAGTCCCGCGAGGAGATCGAGCGCGAACTCCGCCGGATCGCCGTCGCGGTCACCCGGGAGGTCGTCGCCGAGGGCCGCAGCGTGCAACGGATCGCGGTGAAGCTCCGCTTCACGTCGTTCTACACCCCGATCAAGAGCCGCAAGCTGCCGGAGGTCACCCAGGATCCGGAGGTGATTGCCGCGGCCGCCTTGGTGCTTCTGGAGAAGTTCGAGCTCCGGCGCCCGGTCCGCCTGCTCGGCGTACGCCTGGAGTTCCCGCGGTGATGGATCAGGTCAGGCGGTAGACCCGGCGAGCGGTGGCGCCGAAGACCGCCTCTTGCTCGGCAGGCGCGAGGGTGGAGGTCAGGGCTTCTGCCGCTTCGACGACCTCGGCGTACGAGGCGGCCAGCAGGCAGACGGGCCAGTCGGAGCCGAACATCACCCGGTCGGGACCGAAGGCGTCCAGTACTACGTCCACGTAGGGCTTGAGGTCGGCGACCTTCCAGTCGGTCCAGGACGCCTCGGTGACCAGGCCGGAGAGCTTGCAGGTGACATTGGGGTGGGCTGCCAACGCCCGGAGGTCGGAGGCCCACGGCTCCAGATCGGCGCCGATCACCGGCTTCGAGATGTGGTCGACCACGAAGGACAGTTGCGGGAGTGCCCGTACGGTCTCCAGCGCGGCGGGCAGGTGCGGCGTCTTGGTCAGCAGGTCGTAGACGAGACCTGCCTCGGCCACGGCGGCGAGCCCGGCCCGCACGTCGTCGCGACACAGCCATCGCGAGTCCGGTTCGTCGTGCACCTGGTGCCGGATGCCCTTCAGCCAACCGCCGTCCGGCCGCTCCCGCAGCTCCGCCAGCGCATCCGCGACGCCGGCGGCGGTGAGGTCGACCCAGCCGACCACTCCCGCCACCAACTCATTGCTATTGGCAACTTCCAGGAACTCCGGCGTCTCGGCCGGTACGCCGACCGTCTGCACCAGCACGGTTGCGGTGACGCCGGCCGCCGCGGCCTGCGGCGCGAGGTCGTCGATCGAGAAGCTCCGGCGGACCGGATCCAGCTCCGGACCGGCCATCCAGGTCTGCTCCCGGACGCTGAGATCCCAGATGTGGTGGTGCGCGTCGACCCGTCCGGTCATACCGGCTCCAGCCCTTCTGCGTGGATGAGGCGGATGACCTGCTGGCTCATCGAGGGGTAGTCGTGATCGTTGCCGACCTCACCGCGAACCCGGTGGTCGCGCATCACCACGACCCGGTCGGCCAGGGTGATCATCTCCGGAAGATCCGAGGTGATCAGCAGGATCGCGAGACCGTGCGCGGCCAGATCCCAGATCAGGGTGTGGAAGGCGTCCTTGGTCCGGACGTCGATCCCGACCGTCGGCTCGTCGATGATCAGGATCTCGGTCCTGGCGGCCAGCCACTTGGCCAGCGACACCTTCTGCTGGTTGCCACCCGACAGCGTGCCGGCCAGTTGCTCCGGGGACGCGATCCGGATGCCGAGCTGCTCGACGTACTCCGCGACCAGTGCGGCCTCCGCCTTTCTCGGCACGAAGCCCAGCCCCGGGATCCCCGCGAGTCGCTTGCCGAGCTTGTCCCAGACGGTGACCGCGATGTTCCGGCCGACCGACTGCTCGAGGAAGACGCCTTCCTCCTTGCGGTTCTCGGTGACGTAGCCGATCTTGTGGTTCTTCAGCGCGTCCCGCACGTTCCGGATCCGCACCGCCTCACCCCGCACCCGGACTTCGCCCGCCGTGATCCGGTCGAGGCCCAGCAACGCCTTCGCCAGCTCGCTCCGGCCGGCGCCGACCAGCCCGTAGAGCCCGACGATCTCACCGGGCCGGACGGACAGATCCACCCCTGCGTGACCCGTCGCGGTACTGACGCCGGACAGCTCCAGCAGCGGCGCGGCGGCCTGGTCGACGGTCCGCGGTGGCAGCGTCAGCGCCTCGTGCACGCGACCGACCATCAGGTCGACGACCTGGTCACGAGTCAGGTCGGCGAGCGCCCCCGACTCCAGCACCGACGCCCCGTCCCGCAGTACCGTGACGGTGTCGCAGATCTGGAAGACCTCTTCGAGCTTGTGGCTGACGAACAGCACCGCGCGCCCGTCGTTCTTCAGTTTCTCGACCGCCCGGAACAGCCGCTCGGCCTCGTTCGGCGTGATCGAGGCGGTCGGCTCGTCGAGCAGCAGCACGCGGCTCTCCACCGACAGCGCCTTGGCGATCTCCACCAACTGCGCCTGCGCGACGGACAGTTCCGTCACCGGCAGCTCGGGATCGAGGTCGAGGTCGAGCTCGGCCAGCCAGCGCGACGCCTCCGCCCTGATCCGCCCGCGATCCACCAGCCCGCGGGAGGTCGGCAGCTTCTGGAGCAGGATGTTCTCGCCCACCGTGAAGCCCGGGATCAGGTTGCGCTCCTGGTGCACCACGCCGATCCCGGCCGAGGCCGACTCGTGCGGCGACCCGAAAGCGACCTCCTGGCCGTCCAGCAGCAACCGCCCGCCGTCGGGCTTGTAGAGCCCGGTGATCACCTTGATCAGCGTCGACTTGCCGGCGCCGTTCTCTCCGAGCAACGCGTGCACGGAGCCCGCTTCGAGCTTCAGCGTCACCCCGTCGAGCGCCCGGACCCCCGGGAACAGCTTGTCCACCTCGGCAGCTTCGAACAGCGTCATGACACCCCTCCGGCTACCGCCGTGTCCGGCGCTTTCACGACCGTACGACGCTCCTGGCGGCGCGTCCGCAACTGCCCGAGCACCACCGAACCGAGCACCACGCTGCCGACGACGAAGTTCACCCAGCTGGGCTCGAGCGAGAACTCCGCCCGGGCCGTGTCGACGAAGCGCACGATGAAGGCGGCCAGCACCGTGCCGAGCACGACGGCCGAGCCGCCGGTCAGCAGGGCGCCACCGATGATCGGCGCCGCGAAGCTCGGCAGCAGCCAGTCGCCGCCGATGCTCTTGTTGACCCCGGGGGACGAGGCCACCGTCAGGATCGCCGCGACGCCGAGGATCGCGCCCGACAAGGTGTGCGCGACGATCACCGAGCGGTCGTTGGAGATGCCCGACAGTCTGGCTGCGATGGGATTGCCGCCCGATGCGAGCAGTTGACGGCCAGGCACCGTGCGGCGCAGCATCACGGCGAGCAGGGCCGCCACCACGAGCGCCACCACGAAGATCAGCGGCAGCACCCCGAACACGGCGTACGAGCCGAAGCTCTTGAGTCCCTGGGGGTAGGCGTCGACGGTGCGCGTGCCGACCAGCCGGTACTGCACGCCGAGCAGCACGGTCATCGTCGCCAGTGTGACGATGAAGCCGTTGATCCGGGTCAGCACGACGAGCAGCCCGTTCGCCAGGCCGGCGGCCGCGGCCAGCAGGAAGCCGATCAGCAGGGCGAGCGGCACCGGTACGCCGTGGTCGGCCATCAGCACACCCATCGTGCAGGCGGCGAAACCCCCGACGGCACCGACGGCGAGGTTGAGTTGCCCCACGGCCAGCACCACCATCTGAGCCAGTCCGATCAGCACTGGCACGGCAAGGAACTGCAGCAGCACCCGCAGGGAGTTCTGCTCGAGCAGGTCCCCACCCGAAGCGATCACCAGGCCGAGGAAGAACACCACTCCGATCACCAGCAACGTCATCTCGGTGGTCTTCGCGAACCGCCTCATCGTTTCCTCACCCCCTGCCGGTCGGACAGCACGGTCCGGATCCGGTCGGTCGACAGCGCGGCCAGCAGGATCAGCCCGAGGTAGATGTTCAGGCTCTCCAGCCCGACGCCCAGCAGGTCGAGGCCCTTGCGGATCACCGAGGTCAGCGCGGTACCGAGCAACGTGCCCCAGACCGAGATGAAACCGCCGGCCAGCAGGGTGCCGCCCAGGATCGGTCCGAGGAACGACGGCAGCATGAACTCCTCGCCGATCGTCGCCTTGATCGACCCGGTGCTGACCGCCAGCATGAAGCCGGCCAACGCGGCCAGGCAGCCCGACATCGCGTGCGCGGTGATCACCCGGCGGGCGGTCGGGATCCCCGACAGCTCGGCGGCCTTGACCGACGTACCGGTCATCAGCAGCTCCCGGCCGAGCTTGGTCCGGCTGTAGATCCAGCCCACCACGAGCATCGCCACGACGGCGAAGAGCGCCAGCTGCGGTACGGCGGGCGAGCCGCAGAGGTTGCCGACACAGACGTCACCGAGCGAGTAGTTGCGCAGCTCGCGCATCCCCGGCGGCTTGGTGACGAAGGCCGCGTTGTCGGTCAGGCCGGTGTAGACGAGTGGAATCAGGCCGAGCAGCAGGAAGTCGAGCGCGAGCGTCACGACGAACGAGTTGACGCCGGTGCGCGCGATCACCCAGCCGGCCAGCGCGCCGATCGCGGTCCCGGCGATCAGACCGACCAGCAGACCGGCGTACAAGTTGAAGTGCCACAGGTCGTAGGAGATGCCGGTGATCATCATCGAGAAGGCGGCCATCCGGCCGACGGCGAGGTTCATGTGCCCGATCGACAGCACGCACAGCTGCGCCAGGCCGACGACGGTGAACATCGCGATGTCCCGCAGCAGCGGGAAGACGACCAGTTGCTGGTTGAAGAAGGCGGGCCGCAGGACGCCGAAGAGCACCCCGAGTGCCACCACCAGGATCAGCAGGCCGATCCGCTGGTTCGCCCACCACGGCGTACGACCGCCGCGTGGCTGCTCGGCCGGTGGGTCCGGCTCCTGCAGCGCCGCGGTGGCCGTCTCCGAGACGGGCGCGCTCACGAGACCCGCCGGTCGTCGATCGCGTCGCGGTCCCAGTCGATCCCGAGGCCGGGCTCGTCGGGAGCGACGGCGTGACCGTCGGCGATCTCCATCTCGGTGCGGGTGATCGCGCGCAGCTGCGGGATGTGCTCGACGTACCGGCCGTTCGGTACGGCGGCGGTCAGGCTGACGTGCAGCTCCATCAGGAAGTGCGGGCAGACCTCCAGGTTGAAGGTCTCGGCGAGGTGCGCCACCTTCAGCCACGGGGTGATACCGCCGATCCGGGCGACGTCCACCTGGACGATGCCGGCCGCGCCGGCGGCGACGTACTCGCGGAACTGCGAGATCGAGTACATCGACTCGCCGACCGCGATCGGGATCGAGGTCGACTCGGCCAGCCGGACGTGCCCGGTCAGGTCGTCGGCGGGCAGTGGCTCCTCGAACCAGCTCAGGTCGAGCGGCTCGAAGGCCCGCGCCCGGCGCTTGGCCTCGGCGTACGTCATCGACTGGTTGGCGTCGACCATGATGTCGAGCGCCGGGCCGACGGCGTCGCGTACCGCGCTCAGCCGCTCGAGATCTTCGTGCACGCGCGGCTTGCCGACCTTGAGCTTGACTCCCGGCCAGCCTGCCTTCTGCGACGCGAGCGCCCCGGCGACGAGCTCGTCCGTGGTCAGGTGCAGCCAGCCGCCCTCGGTGTCGTAGAGCGGCACGCGCCGGCGGAAACCGCCCGCGAGGCGCCACAGCGGCTCGTTGGCCCGGCGGCATCGCAGATCCCACAGGGCGGTGTCGACCGCGGCGAGCGCGAGCGACGTGATCGCCCCGACCGTGGTGGCCCGGGTGGAGGCGAACAGGTCGAACCAGATCGCTTCCACGTTGCGGGCTTCCGCGCCGATCAACCGGGGAAGCAGGTGGTCGCGGAGCATCGCGAGCACCGCGGTACCGCCGGTGCCGATCGTGTAGGAGTAGCCCAGGCCGGTGCGCCCGTCGGTGGTCCCGAGCTCGACGAAGACCGTCTCCTGCTTGAGGAAGGACTGGACCGCGTCGGTCCGGACCGTCTCCACCTCGAGATCGACGAGGAACGCCTCGGCGCTGGTGATCGTTGTCATCGGCAAGGTCTTCGCCCCGGTCACTTGCAGCTCAGCTGCGCCGCGAAGTCCTTCTGCAGCTCGGTCGTCTTCGCCTTGCGCTCGGTGTCGTAGCTGTCCACGTTGGCCTTGGTGACCACGAACGAGCCCGAGTCGACGATCACGCCGGGCGTCTTCATCGTGCACTGCTTGGAGCCGAGCAGGGCCAGCAGCCAGCCGCCGACGTACGCCTGGCCGACCGGGTTCTGCGTCACCGTCGCGGCCACCCCGCCGGACTTGATCCCGGACAGGATCTTGGCGTCGTCGTCGATCGCCACCACCTTGATCGGAAGCTTGCTGCCGGCAACACCGTCGGCGGCGGCCACGGCCGGGTTGTAGGCGGTGGTGACGATGCCCTTGATCTCCTTGCCCTTCGAGGCGAGCAGGTCGGCCACCGCCTTCTGCGCGGTCTGCAGGTCCTTGTCGATGTCGGTGATCACCGGCAGCTCGGTCACCTTGCCGCCGGTCTCGCCGATCGCCTTCTTGACCCCGGCGATCCGGCGCTGGGTGTTGGAGTCGACGTTGTTGCCGGTCAGGTGCACGATCGCGCCCTCGCCGCCGATCGCGTCGATGGTCGCCTTGGTCGCCTTGTACGCCGCCGCCTCGACGTCGGTGGACAGGCAGAAGTCGGCCGAGTTGGTGTCACCGGCCGGGCAGGAGGCGAGCGAGCCGACCGCGAAGCCCTTCGCCTTGAGGTCCTCGAAGGTGGAGTTGATGTCGGTCGGCGAGACGCCGAAGATGCCGAACGCGTTGTAGCCCTGGGCGGCCAGCGAGCTGATCACGTTGTTCTGCTTGCTCTGGTCCCACTCGCCGGTCTCGTTGAAGGTGACGCCGCCGAGCTTGAAGTCGGTCTTGTCCAGCTCGGCGGTGCTCTTCCAGGGCTGGAAGTAGGGGTGCGCGCCGCCCGGGATGAGGGCGAGCTTGACGCTCGAACCGTCCTTCAGCTCGACCGGGCCGGTCGACGTACCGGTGGAGGCGTCGTCTCCGGAGCTGCCGCTCGCGGAGTCGCTGGAGCTCTTGGTACTGCAGCCGGTTGCGGCCAGCGCAACGAGGGCCAGTCCGACGGCGGTCTTCCGGTAGAGAGAGTGGACTGTCATGGGCCTGACTCCTCAAAGATCCTATAGGATATTGCGTAGCTGATGCTGCCGCCTCACACTGGTGGCGTCAAGACTTGTGGTGATAACGACTGGGAAGACCCTCGGGCACACCGCCGGTCGGGCATGATGGGAGCTTCGGGAGGAGCGACGGTGACAGATGCGCACGTAGGTCTGGCGGGGCAGCTCGCCCGGCTGCCCCAACGGCAGGTGCTGAGCGACGACGTCTACGAGACCGTCAAGGGCCTGATCATGGACTCCGTGGTCGAACCGGGCACCCGGCTGAACATCGACGCGCTGACCCGCGAGCTCGGTATCTCGCAGACCCCGATCCGGGAGTCGCTGGCCCGGCTGGAGTCCGACGGCCTGGTGATCAAGGAGCCGCTGCGCGGTTACCGGGTCTCGTCGCGGCTGACCCGCGAGGAGTTCGAGGACCTCTTCGAGTTCCGGTTGCACGTCGAGCCCTGGGCGGCCGGCCGCGCGGCCGAGCGAACCTCGGCCGAGGACCTGGTTCGGCTGAAGGACGAGATGCTCAGCTACACCGACGTACCGGCTCGTCCTGACTACGACAGCTACAAGGCGATGGCCGCGCACGACCAGCGGTTCCACGACCTCGTGCTGGAGCTCTCCGGCAACGACACCGCCCGGCAGTCCTTCGCCCGTACGCACTGCCACCTGCACCTGTTCCGCCTGTACTACGGCGGCGGGATCGCGACCAAGGCGCTGCGGGAGCACAAGACGATCGTGGCCGCCGTCCGCAAGGGCGACCCCGCGGAGGCGGCCTCGGCGATGGCCGCCCACATCGAAGCGTCGCGGGAGCGGTTGCGCCCCGTGTTCGACCAACTCTGAGGTTCTTTCTGTTGAGGAGAGTTTCTGTGGAACTGCTGCGCCTGGGCGCGGTCGGTGAGGAGCGCCCGTACGTGCGCTCGACCGACGGCACCGTCTACGACCTGAGCTCCGTCACCGCCGACATCGACGGCGCCTTCCTGGCCGCCGACGGCATCGCCCGCGCCCGGACCGCGCTGTCCGAGGGCTCGCTGCCGGTCGCCGCGGTGGACGGCCTGCGGATCGGCGCCCCGATCGCCAAGCCCGGCGCGGTCGTCTGCATCGGCCTGAACTACGCGGCCCACGCGGCCGAGTCCGGCGCCGAGCCGCCGAAGAACCCGGTCGTCTTCTACAAGCACCCGAACACCGTCGTCGGCCCCAACGACGACGTCCTGGTCCCCCGCGGCTCCACCAGGACCGACTGGGAGGTCGAGCTGGCGATCGTGATCGGCAAGACCGCCCGCTACCTGTCGACCGACGAAGAGGCGCTCGCCTGCATCGCCGGCTACACGGTGTCCAACGACGTCTCCGAGCGGGCGCTGCAGCTCGAGGTGTCCGGCGGTCAGTGGTCCAAGGGCAAGTCGTGCGAGACCTTCAACCCGCTCGGCCCGGCGCTCGTTCCGGCCGACGAGATCGCCGACCCGCAGGCCCTGGAGCTCAAGTCCTGGGTCAACGGCGAGCCGCGCCAGGCCTCGAACACGCGAGACATGATCTTCTCGGTGGCCGCGCTCGTCCGCGACCTCTCGCAGTACATGACGCTGGACCCGGGCGACGTGGTCAACACCGGTACGCCGGAAGGCGTCGCCCTGTCCGGCCGCTTCCCGTACCTGGCCGCCGGTGACGTGGTCGAGTGCGAGATCGAGGGCCTGGGCAAGCAGCAGCAGACCCTCGCCGAAGCCTGAGCCTGAGCCGTCCGGCCTGCTGCGCGGGGGTTCCTCCCGCGTAGCCGGCACGGCGAGCTGATCGACTTCGATCGAGGCTGGGAGTGCGTGCCCCGGAAGCTTCTACGGTGCTGGCGTAGGTCTCTGTCCCCGCCTCGAGGAGCTGTGCCCTGATGATCCGACGCCTCCTGATCGCAGCGCTTGCCGCTGTCGCCGTGAGCGGCACGCTGTCCGCCGCCCCGGCCGCAGCAGCGCCGTACACGTTCACCAATCTCAGCTTCAACATGTGTGGCAACAAGTGCAGCGACGGCCGGCTCGCCGTGGCGGACGAGGTTGTCGACTCTGTGCTGGCCCGCAACGCCCGAACCGCGACGCTGCAGGAGATCTGCGCCGGACAGGCGAACCGGATCCGCAACCGGCTGGCCGCCAGCAACTACGGCGTGATCTTCGTGCCGACCCAACGGGTCTGCGACGACGGCTCGGACTTCGGCATCGCGCTGGTCCACCGCGGCGAGGTGCAATGGTGGCGCGGCTGGGACCTGCCGAACCCGGAGAACCACGAGGCGCGCCGGATGCTCTGCGCGAAGGTGCTGCCCCAGGGCTTCATCGCCTGCACGACCCACATCGACTTCCATGGCGACGGCACCCGCGGCGCCCAGGTGAACAAGGTGGCCGACATCCTGGCTGGATACGCCGCTGCCGGCCACGCCGCTTTCGTCGGCGGTGACTTCAACCTCGAGCCCACCTCCGACCAGCTCGACGTGATGTACCGGCCGGCGTACGGCGGTGGCGCCAACGGCACCCACACCGAGGCCAGCGGCTGCTGCGCCCGTGCAGGTGCTCCTACCGGCGACGGCGGCAAGAAGCTCGACTACGTGTTCATGAAGGCCTCTGCCTTCACCCCCAACGGCACCGACGTGGTCTCCACGCCGAACTCCGACCACAAGAAGCTCTGGGCCAGCATGACCCTGGGCTGAGCCCTCGGTCCGCAAACCATTGGCGTCACACCGGCGTCTGCGGCACTGTCGAACCCATGACTTCCGTTGTGCGCACAGTGACCTTCGACGCCCACGACCCGTACGAGCTGGCCGGCTTCTGGCTACAGGTACTCCGCGCCGAGCGCCCCGAAGACGACGAACCCGGCGACCCGTACGCCGCCGTCAACACTCCCGAGGTGAAACTCCTCTTCGAACAGAACAACGACCCGAAAGCCGCCAAGAACCGCCTGCACCTGGACCTCCAACCCGACGGCCCCCGCGACGCCGAGGTCACCTGGCTCCTCACCCTCGGCGCCACCATCCACGCCGACCACCGCCACCCCGACGGCACCGGCTGGGTGATCATGCACGACCCGGAAGGCAACGAGTTCTGCGTACTCCGCAGCGCCGCCGAACGCGCCACCACCAACTGACGCCACTGTTCTTGCGTTTGCTGCGTTTATTGCAGATAATTCGTTCAGCAGCCCGAAGCTTCACAACCGACCGCCGGGGAGGAGCAGCATGAACAACGCAGAAGTCGCGAGTCCGCAGCCCGATCCCGACGCGGTACACACGGCCGAAATCGCCATGAGGCGTGTCAGGCGCTATCTGGCCGACCACGCGGACGAGCGCGACATTCGGGTAGTGGTGGGCGGCGACGCTGACGACACCCTGTCGCTGCCGCGGAGCGCGGTAGAACTGCTGGCGCGGGTCCTGGCTCACATGGCGGCCGGCCAGTCGGTCTCGGTGGTGCCGGCCCGCGCTGAACTGACAACGCAACAGGCTGCCTCGCTGCTCAGCGTCTCCCGGCCCTACCTCATCGGCCTGCTGGACGCGGGAGAGATCGAGTACCGCAAGGTCGGCAAGCACCGACGCGTGCGCGCCGACTCCCTGATGGCCTACAAGCGCAGAGACGACCACGACCGCCGCGACGCCGCTGACGAACTGACCGAGCTCAACCGGGAGATGGGTCTGTACTGACGTGTCGTTCACGGCCATCTACGACGCCAACGTGCTCTACCCAACAGCCTGCGCGACCTGCTGATCCGGCTGGCGCAGGCTGGTCCAAGCGAAGTGGACCGGCATGTCCTCGCTGCGGCGATCAAGGCGAACGCGCAGATCATCGTCACCGAGAACACCAAGGACTTTCCTTCGGACAAGTTGGCACCCTAGAACGTCGAGGCTCAAAGCGCTGACGATTTCGTCCTGGATCTCATCGACCTGAACCAGCCTGCCGTCTACGCCCAGGTGCAGCGCATGGCCGACGCTTCGCAGAATCCGCCCTGCACCACCGGAGACGTGCTGACTTCCCTTGAACACGTAGGACTTCTCGCCAGCGTCGCCGCACTACGCAGTTGACCGACTGGCACTCAGGCGAGCCTGTGGCGTGGGAGGCTGACGGCATGGTTGATGTCGCCGCGAAGAGATTCCTGCACGGTGAGTTGCAGGATCTGCGGGAGGCAATGGTCTGGAAACTCGACGGGGTCAGTGAGTACGACGTACGTCGTCCCCTGACTCCGACCGGCACCAATCTCCTCGGGTTGGTCAAACACCTGGCGTTGTGGGAGTCGAGGTACTTCGGTGAGGTCTTCGGCCGGCCGTTTCCCGAGGCGCTACCGCGCTGGGACGATGACGACCAGCACGGCGCCGACCTGTGGGCGACTGCCGACGAGACGCGCGCCGAGATCGTCGACCGCTACCGCCGCGTCTGGACGCACTCCGACCAGACGATCGACGCCCTCGCCTTCGACTCCCCCGGTCACGCCGCCTGGTGGCCGAATCCCGAGGTGAAGCTGTTCACCATCCTTGCGCACATGCTCAGCGAGACCAGCCGGCATGCCGGTCACGCCGACATCCTGCGCGAACAACTCGACGGCTCGATCGGAACCGTCGCCTCCCGTACGAAGTCCCAGCCCGATCCGGCGTACTGGGAAGCTCGCCAGGCTCAGATCGAGGACGCCGCCAGGAGGGCAGCTCAGCTCGACGGGTGAGCCCGACCTCAGGGTCAGGGGGACGGGGTTTGGCCGGTGAAGGTGATTCGCCAGTCGGTGGTCCAGGCGTGTACGGCGATGTCGAAGCCGTTCAGGGTTGCGGAGACTCGGTGGTGGCCGTCTTCTTCGGGGGCCACTTCGGTGGTCCAGCCTCGGGAGCTGAGGGCGGCAGCGGCGGCGGAGACTGCTGCGGCGGGGTCGGGCGAAGATGGTCTGCCTGTTTCCACCGTCACGCTGGCGACGGTGGCCGGCGCCCGGCCGTCGAAGAGTGCGCCGGGGTTGACCGGGCCGGGGTCGTGGGTGACGACCGCACGCTGATCCGGTACGACGATGGCCGCGATCGCGAGTAGCTCTTCCCGGAGGAACTCTCTGGCATCGGTCATCGCTGCGGGCCTCCTGGTCTTCTCGAGTGGGTCGGGGCGGCCGGTCGTGACGCGACTCGCGCGCCGTCCGTGCCGGCAGCTTGGCGAGCGGCTGCGCGGGATGGTCTGCTCAGCGCCGCCACTCCGTCGTACACCTTGCCGGCCGCGCCCGAGAGCATTCGCAGCCCGGGTCCCCAGGCGAGTTTCGTTTCCTGCGCCGGCGTCGTGTCGGTGCGGGTGATGCGGGCCAGGTCACCGCGGACCACCCGGCCGACGTTGCGCAGCGATTCGCTGTTCGTGCGGTAGTACTCGTTGTGCCAGTGCACCGAGACCGCTTCGTCGTTGCCGACCGGGTCAGCGGTTGCCATCCGGATCGCGTCCGGGAAGTCGGCCGGGTCCGGGCCGTGCCACTGGGTGTAGGAGACGTAGTCGCCGGGCGCGCGTTCGACGTACACCCGGGTGGGTGGAGCCACCAGGTCCGCCGCCTGGCCGACGTGTTTGTCGATACCGGGACTGCCGGTGAGTACGACGCGGTCGGCGTGCGCGCCGTTCAGCAGCGCCTGGCCGACCACCTCCGACCCGTAGCTGTGCCCGACCAGAGTGGTGTTTGCCTCAGGCAACTTCATCGCCGACAGTTCGGTCAGGAAGGCGGAAAGCCGCGGCCCGCCGTCGAGCCCGGCCTTCTTGCTCATCGCTTCGCGGACCCCCTGCGGCGAGTCGTAGTCCAGCCAGACGACGACGGCAGTTCCGGGACCCGACTCGTGCCGGATCGCCTGCCCACGGTCGGCCTGCCCACTGAAGGTCTCCAGCGAGTTGCCCATGCCAGGCACCAGCACGGCCAGATTGCGGGCCGCGGCCAGCTCTCCCAGAACCTCGACCGCTCGCCCCTGGCCCTCCAGGTCGACCGACAGGAAGCGCCGGTACCGCTGAACCTCGACGACGTTGCCCAAGGCATCAACCTCCGCCGAGGAAACCGGCGTGAGCAGGTCGTTGACGGTGTCCAGGCGGGTGCGCTCGTGCTTGGTCGCGACCTCCGCGTCGAGCCGCGCCTGCAGCCGATCACGGGCAGCGACCAGCTGCAGGTGACAGGCGCGGAACCGCGCCTCCAGTGCTTCTGCCATCGCGACTCCCCGTCAGCGCGTCGGCCCAGGCCTCACACCGGGCTCCCGGCAGTCTGGCATCCGGCAAGCCCTGACGGGAAGAGGCAACTCAGCCGAAAGTGAGCGACCAGCTACCAGCGTGCGCGGACAGCCGCACCACCGACAGCGGCCGTACGTCGACATGCCGCAGCGACTCGGCCGGCGCGTCGAGCACGTAGAGCACCGCCGCCCGCACGACCGAGGGATGCACCACAGCAACCGCAGTACGCCGGTCCGCCCGGCCACGACCCCCGCCATCCGCCGAGTCGAAGCCGGACCCAGAACCCGGGCCATCGGCAACAGCAGGCGACTCGGCCAGATCTCCCAGCCAGTCGGCCACCCGGGTGATCAAGTCGTTCTCGCTCTCACCACCCGGCGGCGCCGTGTGCGGCCGCTCGAGCCAGGTCGCCACCGTCCCCGGTGACGCCTCGAGCAGCTCCTCCAGCTCACGCCCGGTCCACTCGCCGTACTCGCGGTCACGCAGCGAGCGAACCACGACCGGCGACAACCCGAGCGCGTCGGCCGTCCGTAGCGCCGCGACCTCGGGACCGGAGTACACCTCGTCGGCAACGATCTTCAACTCCCGGGCCGCCTCGATTCCCGACGGATCGGGTGAGGCGTCACCCCCGAGGACCAGTCCTCGCAGAGCAGGAGTCAGCGCGTGCGCGACCAGCGTCAGAGACGTCAAGCGGCAACCACCTCAGAGTCGACCTTCCCCGTACGACGGTCCGTCACCGCCGCGTAGCCGAGCCCGAGGAGCAACCAGAGCGTGGTCTGGGTGCCCAGCGAGGCCAGCCGGAACTGCCAGAGCAGCGTAGCGGGGAACGACCCCGGAACCTCGTTGATCGTGGGCAGCACCAGGTACGCGGCGACCACCGTCGCCAGGAACGCCGCCGCACCGGCCGCGAGGCGCAGGACCTCAGGGCTCAGCCTCGACGCCGAGCTGAAGCGCGCCGACCAGCGGGACGCGGCCACGCCGGCCCACACCACGAGCAGCCCGAGCACCAGCGTCAGCAGATAGGTCACCGTGCGCTTGGTGATGGTCTCCGGGTCACCGACCGCGGGCGGGTTCGGCGGGTACTTGAGGAACGGCACCAGCACGATCCCGACGTACCCGGCGACGGCCAGCCCCAGGGCGGCGTACGAGTCGCTGGAGGTGCGGAGGCGGCGGCGCAGCAGGGTGAAGCCGACCGCGAAGATGCCGCCGAGCGCCACGCCGTACAGGGTGGTGGCGAGGAACAGCCCGGCTCGCTGGCCGTCGCGGCTGACCAGAGGTTCTTCGTCGGCTTCGGCCGGGACGGCCTTGCCGTCAGCGTCGTGCGTGTGCGCGGTACCGGCAGCTTCTTCGATCGCGATGGCGGAGTCGATGTGCGGCTCGCCCGTCACGTACGCGAAAGTTCCGGCCAGCAGGCCGGCGAAGAGACCGACGATCAGTCCGCGCACCAGGAGGGATCCGAAGGTGCGCATGGCAGTCCTGTCGTTCAGAGGATGGAGCTACGGCAGGACTCAGTGACAGGGGACGCCGAGCAGGTGGCGGCCGTCGTGCATCAGCTCGTGCAGGTACATCCCCGACTGGGAGATGGCGCCCTGGTCGAAGGCGACCAGGTAGGCGAGCATCAGCGCCAGACCGACGGTGAGCAGAGCGATCGCGAGCAGCCGCGGCGAAACCGCCGGAACGGAGACCGGCTGGGCAGGCGTGGGTACGGACATGAGACCTCCTAGGGAAGTGCGCGTCCCTATCGAAAGGCTGCTGGTGCCTGAGCGTCCTGACTCACGAGCAAGCTCGCTCACAGTGGCGCGGCCGTACCGGTCTTGCACCGGTTTCCCTCATGGCACCGCAGGTTGTCCCCCGAAAGGTAGTCGTCCGCTCACACCGGGGTCAACGCATGAGCGGGAAAGACCGCGGTGTGAGGCGCCAGGAACTAGACCCGGCGCCCGGCGAAGACGCCGATCAGGGCGAGGAGCGCAGGCAGGCCGAACGCTGTCAGGTACGCCGCGGCCGGCGAGTGCGGCTCGATCGCGGCGAACAGCGATCCACCGACCGCAAGAACCGTGGCGGTGGCCAGCGCGTCGCTGAGCTGCATCGCGGAACTGTTCGCGCCCTGCTCCTCCCGGCTGGAGTACTCCAGCACCAGCACCGACGCGGTCGGGAACACGGTCCCCATCCCGAGTCCGGTGAGTCCCCAGCCGAGGATGCCGACGGCCACCGGCACGTGCGGGTTGAGCGTCAGGGTCGCGGTCACGATGCCGAGCACGATCGAGATCATCCCGGCCTGCAGGAAGACCGAGTGCGAGAACGGCTGCTTCGGCCGGCCGCGGTACCACGAAGCCGCCGTCCAGGAGAGCGCGCTGACGGTCAGCACCAGTCCGGCGTACGACGGGGACAGCCCGCGCTCACGAGTCAGCATCAACGGCAGGAACACCTCGGCTCCGAACCCCGCCGCGGCGACCAGCCCGCGCAGTGCGATCACCGCAGGCAGCCCGTGACCGATGCGGAACGTGCCCCGGGGCAGCAGCTTCGGCGCGAACGCCGCGACCCCGGCAAGCCCCAGCAACACCAGTACTGCCTGCGACACCCCGTGCTGCTGGCCGCCGTAGCTGAGCACTCCCACACCAGCAGCAGCCGCGACAGCCCACAGCGCCCGTCGATCCCAGAGCGATCCGGACCGCTCGACGGTTTCTGAGTTGGCACCGGCCAGACCAGGCCGCATCACCAGCGCCGCCGGGACGGCCAGCACCGGTACGGCGAGGAACACGATCCGCCAGTCCGTGTGCTCGACGATCACCCCGGCGATCGCGGGTCCGACCAGGGAGGGAACCACCCAGCCGGCCGCGAAGGCAGCGAAGATCCGCGGCCGCAGCGCCGGCGGGTACAGGTGTCCCACGACGACATAGAGCGCGACGGTGACCAGGCCACCACCGAAGCCCTGGATGACCCGGCCGACGACCAGCACCTCCATCGTCGGCGCCAGACCGGCGATGAGCAGTCCGAGCAGGAACCACGCGGTGCCGTACCAGAGCGGCCGGGTAGGCCCCTTCAGGTCACTCCAGGTGCCGGAGACGACCATTGCGACCACGCTCGACGCGAGCGGGCCACCGAAGGCCAGCGCATACAGCGGTAGCCCGTCGAGCGCCTCGGCGACGGTCGGCATCGCCGTGGTGACGGCCAGGGACTCGAACGCGATCAGGGTGATCAGCGCGACCATCCCGACCGTCAGCGCCCGGTACTGCGGCGCGAGCACGCCGGGTGGTTTCGGTGTGCTCGCGAGGTCGGCCGACGGCTCGGCGGTAGCGGTCATGCCGAGCAGCCTCCAACTTGAAGCGCACTTGAGGTCAACCCGCGGACCTCAAGTGCGCATGATGCTCGGCAGGTCAGAGAACGGCGGCGAGCACCAGCGCGAGGATCGGCGGACCGGCCTGGAGGGCGGCGGAACGCAGCATCCGGCGATCGGCCGCGACCAGCACGAGACCCGCGCCGGCCATGCAGGCACAGGCGAACAAGGAGATCGCGTGCCCTTTGTCGCCACCGGCAACGAGTCCGCCCAGGGCACCGAGGGCGAGGAACAGGTTGTAGAAGCCCTGGTTGAAGGCCCACGGCCTGGCCACGGTCGCGTCGGCCTCGTTCCGGATCAGGAACCGCTGGTAGGTGCTCGGCTTCATGAAGAGGATGCTCTCCAGAGCGAAGACGGCGAGGTGGAAGACCCCGGCCAGGACGACGAAGATCTGAGCGATCGTGTTCACCTGCGAACGGTACCGCGCGCCAGGAGACCGTCAGGCGATTCCGGGCAGCCGAGCCGGACAGAGTCGAGCCCGGACAGGCTGGGCCTGTCCGGGCTCGATCGAACCGATTGGTGCTGTTAGCGCGAGCGACCCGCGCGGGAGCCGGCCGAGAAGGCGGCGGCGCCTGCCGGGCGGCTGCTCGAGCCGGGAGTGCTGGTGCTGTAGGTCTTCGGAGCAGCCGAGCCGCCGCGGCCCTGGGACCGGGTCTTGGTCGCCTGGCCTCCGCCGGAGCCTGCGCCCCGACCGCCACTGCCTGCGCCGCGACCGTTGCCACCCGAGCTGCGACCGCCGCCGGAGCTGGCGTTGCCACCGGTTGCGCCGCCACGACCGCCTGCGGAGCGGACGCCGCGCGACCCCTCGCCGGCGCTCTGCGTAGAACCCGCGCCGGTCGCCGTACGTCGGCTGCCGCGGCCACGGCCGTTGCCGCGCCCGCCACCGCCGGCACGGCGTACGGACTCTTCGTCGGAGGCGACCTTGATGGTCGGCGTCACGAAGGTCCGCTCGCCCGGGGCCAGCTTCGCGAGCAGCGGGTCGCCGACGCTGAGCTTGGTCACGGTGGCCGAGATGCCGGCCTTGCGGGTCAGGTCGCGGACGTCGCGGACCTGGTCGTCGGTCATCAACGTGACGACGGTGCCCTCGGCGCCGGCTCGCGCCGTACGGCCCGAGCGGTGCAGGTAGGCCTTGTGCTCGATCGGCGGGTCCGCGTGGATCACCAGGGTCACGTCGTCGACGTGGATGCCCCGGGCGGCGATGTCGGTCGCGACCAGGGTCTTGGCGGAACCGTCGGAGAAGGCTTCCAGGTTTCGCGTCCGGGCGCCCTGCGACAGGTTGCCGTGCAGTTCGACGGCCGGGACTCCCTGCGCGATGAGCTTCTTGGTGAGCGACTTGGCGCCGTACTTCGTCCGGGTGAAGACGAGCGTGCGGCCCGGGGCCGCGGTCAGGTCGACCAGCACGGGCAACCGGCTGTCGGTCTGGACGTGCAGCACGTGATGCGTCATCTTGGTGACCGGCGACTGCGCCGAGTCGACGCTGTGCGTGACCGGCGACTTCATGAACCGCTTGACCAGGACGTCGACGCCGGCGTCCAGGGTGGCCGAGAAGAGCAGCCGCTGGGTGTTCACCGGAGTCGCCTCCAGGATCCGTCGGACGGCGGGCAGGAAGCCGAGGTCGGCCATGTGGTCGGCCTCGTCCAGCACGGTGATCTCGATCTGGTCGAGCTTGGCGTGACCGGTCTTGACGTGGTCCTCGAGCCGGCCCGGGCAGGCGATCACGATGTCGACGCCGCGGCGCAGCTGGGTGATCTGCGGGCCCGCGCCGACGCCACCGAAGATGGTCATCGTGCGCAGGTCGAGCGCGTCGGTCAGCGGTGTGATCGAAGCCTGGATCTGGGTCGCGAGCTCCCGCGTCGGCGCCAGGATCAGCGCGCGCGGGTGGTTCGGCCGGCGCTTGCTGGTGCTCGTGGTGAGCCGGGCCAGCAGCGGCAGGACGAAGGCGTAGGTCTTGCCGGAACCGGTCCGGCCGCGGCCGAGGACGTCCTTGCCGGCCAGCGAGTCCGGCAGCGTGGCCGCCTGGATCGGGAACGGCTTCAGGATTCCGGCGGCGGCGAGGGCCTTGACCAGACCGGCCGGTACGCCGAGGTCGTCGAAGGTCAGGTTCTCGTCGACCACCGTCGGCGCGACCTCGGCGTACGCCGGGGCCTGCGAGCTCTCGGTCAGCAGCGGCGCTCCGCCGATGGTCGGGTTGTTGCCACCGGCACCGGTACGGCGGCGGCGCGGGCGGCGGGCCGAGGCCTCACCCTGGCCGCGCGACGAGCTGGTGGAAGGGGCGGAAATGGGCGTGGTGTTGCTGGGGCGGCGTGCCGCCATGGAGTACTCCAAAAGATCGGGGGGTCGTCCTGCCCGGCGCAGCCAATGGGCCGCGGCGCGTGGTGGTCGACTGCTAGCGCAGCGTATGCACTGAAGCGGCCCGAGGCAGAACTGGGCGGGCCGTCACATTCAGTGTACGGCACCGGAGGACCACCGGCGGAGAGTGACCGGAGCTGGGCGAGCGGTACTGGTCCCAGCTCTGCCTGGCGAGACGATCCGGCGCTCCGACGGGCTCACCGGCGAGGAGCGGTCAGCCGGTCTTGATCTGACGGATCACGCCGACCAGGTCGTTCACGACGCCGCGGACGCCGGGGATCCGGGTCAGGCGCAGCAACCGCTCGATCAGCGGCACCGTGCTGGTGATCAGCAGATTGGTCCGCCGCAACCCTTCGGAGTCGTCGTGCACCCAGAACAGCACGATGCCCATCTGCAGCAGCCAGAGCAGCTCGGGCAGCTCGGCCCGCAGGTCCGGCGGCAGCTTGAGATCCGAACCCTCCACCACCTGACGGAAGATCTCGACACTCGCGTCCCGGGCGGGCTGGGACTGCTCGCTGAACGGGGACAGTGGGCTCTTGGGTTCCGCCGCCGTCTTGAAGAACGTGCCGGCGAACTCGTGGTACGGCTCCGAGACCTCGAGCCAGCTCCGCAGTACGCCGGTCAGCCGCTTGGTGAACGACTTCTCTCCGGCCAGGATCTGCACGGTCGCTTCGCGGTGCAGCACCTGCAGGTGGTCGTAGTACGCCTGCATCAGGTGTTCTTTGGAGCTGTAGTAGTAGTACGCGTTGCCGACCGAGACGCCGGCCTCGGTCGCGATGGCCCGCATGGTCGTCTTGCCGTAGCCCTGCTCGCGGAACAGCCGCAGAGCCGTGGACAGGATCAGCTCACGCGTCTGCTCGCCCTTGGCGGTCGCACTGTCCGTCACATCCGTCAGCGTAGTCACCTTCCATCAACTCCCAGTTCCTGCTCCGTAGCCCGGCCGCCACCTGCACCATCGCCCGCGCCACCGGCCGCATGGCCGGACTCGCCAGCCGTACTGCGGTGGCCCGGTGCTCCCAGGTCGCCCAGAGGCAGACGATCCAAGCCCGGTCGCCGACGTAGACCGCTCCGTCGTCGGCGACCACTGTCACCTCGCGCAGTGTGGCCAGGTGGTCCAGCTCCGGGTACCGCTGCCTGGCCTCCGCCGACCCCGCCGCGACGAAGGCGAACCGCACCACTCCGCCCAGACCGTTCAGCCCTGGCTGCTGCCCCGCCAGCCACTCCTTGAAGCGGCGGCAGAGCCCACACTGCGCGTCGTACAGCACCACCAGTTCCTGCATGATCCGTCAGTAGCCCTGCGGCATCGGCTGCGGGCCACCGGCCAGCGGACCTTGGCCGACCCCCTGGCCGAATCCCTGACCGGCGCCCTGGCCGACGAAGGCGTTCGGCGGGACCGGCGGTGTGGTCATCTGCTCCATCCGGCTGCGCCGGCGGATCGCGTTGAAGGTCCACACGTTGAGCAGGTGCAGCACGCCGAGCACGACCATCACGATGCCGACCTTCACACTGAGCTGCTCGATCACCCCGCGGGCGTCGACCACGGTGCCGCCGGTGCGCAGGAACAGCGTCACGAACCCGAGGTTGACCAGGTAGAAGCCGACCACCAGCAGCCGGTTGACCGCGTCGGCGAAGTCCTCGTTGCCGTGGAACACGTCGACCAGGAAGATCCGCCCGTTGCGGCTCAGCGTCCGGGCCACCCAGATCGTCAGTGGCACCGAGATCAGCAGGTAGATCAGGTAGGTGATCACCGTCATTCTCATCACGTCCTCACTATTTGAACACGTTCAACTCTCTGACTTCCTGAGCGTAAGCCGCGCTTTTGAACATGTTCAAGTCCGGCGTGGGGTGAGCTGGGTCTCAGCCGGCCCGGCAGAATGCCCGCATGGCGCTCAAGGAGAGGCACCTGGATCGCTGGGTGACGGCGTACCGGCGGGCTTGGGAGTCGAACGATCCCGAGCACATCGCCGCGCTGTGGACCGAGGACGCCGCCTTCCACCGGCGGCCCGACGAGGAGCCCGTGGTCGGCCGGGACGCGATCGTCGCCGCCTGGCTGGAGGTGGCCGACGCGCCGGGCGAGACGCTCTTCGAGTACGAGGTGCTCGGGTTCGGCGACGGTGTCGGCTTCGTGCGCGGCTGGACGACGTACCGGACCGAGCCGCCGGGCGAGTTCAGCAACCTGTGGGTGATCCGGCTGGACCGGACCGGCCGGGCCTACGAGTTCACCGAATGGTGGATGGAGAAGCCGTGACGCGGGACGCCGGGTGGCCTACGATCGGATCAGGCACTCAGGGTGCCACCGGTCCGCGGGAAGGGCTCAGCCCACCTGAACTCGAGGTCGCGTTCGCCGTACCCACCTCCTTTCTCGCCTGACCACGCGGACAGCAGGCTGTTGAGAGGAGGTCGCCATGCCGACCCGGAATCTTCCCAGTCCGCCCAGCCTCGACCACTTGCGGAAGCAGGCCAAGAGTCTGCTCAAGCAGGTCCGTGCCGGGGACCCGGCCGCGGTCGCGCTCGCCACCGAGTTCCACCCGGTCAGCACCCTGGCCGACGCGCAGGTCGCGATCGCCCGGAGCTACGGCTTCCCCAGCTGGCCACGACTCGTGCATCACCTGGAACTGGTCGAGCGGTACAGCCGGTTCCCGCACCGGCAGGAGATCGGCGGTCCGTTGCACACTCGCGGCCGGCGCATCGACGAGTTCCTGCGGCTCGCCACGCTGCACTACGGTCAGGACGATCCTGCTCGTCAGGTCGCGGCCCGCGCCCTGGTCGATAATGTTGCCCTGAGCAACATCTATACCCAGGTGGTGGCCGGTGCCGTCGACGCGGTCCGGACGACGCTCGCGGCGGATCCGGCACTGGCCCGTCGCGAAGGTGGCCCGTTCCGCTGGGAGCCTCTGCTCTACCTGGCCTATTCACGCCTGGAAGTCGCCCCCGAGGCACCACTGGAGATCGCGCGACTGCTCCTGGCCAACGGCGCCGACCCGAACGCCGGCTATCTGTGGCAAGGACTCCCGTCACCCTTCACCGCACTCACCGGCGCCTTCGGCCGGGGCGAAGGCGACCAGCCGCCGCACCAGTGCAGGCTGGAGCTGGCGCGGATCCTGCTCGAGGCCGGCGCTGACCCCAACGACAGCCAGACGATGTACAACTGCGGTCCGGGCTGCCCTCCGCCGTACGACGACGACCACCTGGAGCTGCTGCTCGAATTCGGTCTGGGCCAGGGCGACGGTGGCCCCTGGCACGAGCGGATGACGCCCGCTCATCCGACTCCGGGACAGCTCCTGGAGGACGAGCTGGTTTTCGCCGCCTCCAAAGGACTGCCCCGCAGAGTCGAACTGATGCTTGCCCAAGGCATCGACCCTGACGCGCGCGGTACGGAGCATCCGATCTTCGTCGGCCACCGAGCCTACGAGCTGGCAGCGGTCTCCGGGTACGACGAGGTCGCCGCGCTATTGCGGGCGGCCGGCGCGGCGCCGCTCGACGACGTACACGAGCTGTACGCCGCTGCCTTCCGGGGCGGGCCGATCGAGGCCGACGCGGAGCTGGCCGCCCGCGCGGTACGGCGTAATCCGCACCTGCCGCTCGTGGCGGCCGTGCTGGGTCGGACCGAAGCTCTGGAGCCGTTGCGGCAGCTGGGCTTCGATCTGCTCATGCCAGGCCGGATCACGCCCCTCCACCAGGCGGCGTTCTCGGGTCACCTCGACACCGTCAAGAAACTGCTGGAGCTCGGCGCCGACCCGGATGCCGAGGATCCGGCCTACCACGGCACAGCCCGCGGGTGGGCCGAGCACAATCGCCAGCAGGAGGTCGTCGACTACCTGGACCGCCTCACGGACTGATCGCGAGGAACAGGAAGGAGCTGAAGATCATCAGGTGGACCGCGCCCTGCAGCAGGGTGGCCCGGCCGGTCGCCAGGGTGAGCATGCTGACCACCACGGTCAGCACGAACAGCACCAGCTCCTTGCTGTCCAGGCCGAGGACGAGCGGTCCGGTGAGCCAGATCGACGCGATGGCGATCGCCGGGATCGTCAGCCCGATGCTGGCCAGGGCCGAGCCGAGCGCGAGGTTGAGGCTGGTCTGCAGGCGGTTGCGCAGTGCCGCCCGTACCGCGGCCACAGTTTCCGGCAGCAGCACCAGCAGCGCGATCACCACACCGACGACCGCGAGCGGCGCGCCCGCCGACTCGACCGCGGACTCCAGCTTCGGCGAGACGGTCTTGGCCAGGCCCACCACCGCGATCAGGCACCCGAAGAGCAGCGCCAGGCTCAGCAGCGCGATCTTGCTGCTGGGCGCGTCCGCGTGGCTGTCGTCCTCGCCGTCGCCGTCACTGTCGGCCAGCCCCGCGGCCTCGGCCTCGCGGGCAGCTCTGGCGGTGGGATCGACCGAAGGATCGGCGTTGGGCAGGAAGTAGTCGCGGTGCCGGATGGTCTGGACGAACACGAAGACGCCGTACATGACCAGCGAGGTGACGCCGGCGAAGGCCAGCTGCGGCCCGCTGAAGGTCGCTCCCGGCGTACTGGTCGTGAAGGTCGGCAGGACCAGGCTGAGGGTGACCAGCGCGGTCATCACGGCGAGCGCGCTGCCGGAGGCGTGCACCCGGAACTCCTGCGTCTTGTGCCGCAGCGAGCCGACCACCAGCGACAGGCCGAGGATGCCGTTGCAGGTGATCATCACCGCGGCGAACACGGTGTCGCGGGCCAGCGACGCCGCCTTGTCGCCACCGGACGCCATCAACGTGACGATCAGTGCGACCTCGATCACCGTCACCGCGAGCGCCAGGATCAGTGTGCCGAACGGTTCCCCGACGCGGTGTGCCACCACCTCGGCGTGGTGCACCGCGGCGATCACCGCGGATCCGAGCCCGGCGCAGATGAGGATCAGCATGATCGTGCCCGGCTCACGGCCCCAGGACAGCATCAGGACCACCAGGGCGAGCAGCGGCACGGCCAGACTCCAGCGCGGCAGTCCTGCTGACCGCGTGGGCGGGGTAGGCGGGGTCGGATCAGGATTCACACCGTCGACTGTGGTTGTCATCCCCTGTGATTCTATCGGCTCCATGGACATCAGACCGGCCGTTGTGACCGACTGGGCAGCGATCTGGCCGTTTTTCTCGGCCATCGTCTCCGCGCAGGAGACCTACACCTACGATCCGGCACTGACCGCCGAGCAGGCGGAGGCGCTCTGGATGTCGCCGTCCGCCTCGCCACTGGCCCGGACCACCGTCGCGATCGATGCCGATGGCAAGGTTCTCGGCAGCGCCAACATGTACCCGAACCGGCCGGGTCCGGGCGCGCACGTGGCCAGCGCCAGTTTCATGGTCGACGCGGCGGCCCGCGGGCGCGGCGTGGGCCGGGCACTGTGCCAGGACATGATCGACTGGGCCGGGCGGAACGGGTTCCGGTCGATCCAGTTCAACGCCGTGGTGGAGTCCAACACGACGGCGGTCAGGCTCTGGCAGTCACTCGGCTTCGACATCATCGGCACCGTGCCCGAGGCGTTCCTCAGCCCCACGCACGGCTACGTCGGGCTGCACGTCATGCACCGGCCGCTGTAGACACCCAGAACCACGCCTGGGCGGAGGGAGTCTGCTTTGATCGGAACCATGACCGATTCCCGCGCCCGCCGGTTGTGGAAAGTCCTGGAACCGTTCCACGCGATCACCTACTTCGCACCGGACACCAGGAAGGCCACCGACGCGCTCGGCCTCCGTGGCGGCTGGATGAGCTACTTCGCCTGCCGGGCGGCCCCGCTGGGGGCAGCCGGCCCCGAACTCGTGACAGCGGTCTTCTACAACTTCCACCCGTCGATGGTCAGCCGTGCCATCCCGGACGCGTGGCAGCTGGCCACACCCGCGCAGGTCCTGACTGCCCGCCTGGAGGCGGTCGACAGCGCAGTACGCCGCTTCCCTGACGCCGGTACGCCGCTACGCCGCGCCGCGGAGTTGGCACGCCAGGCGGCCGAGTTGGCGCCTACAGCCGGCAGGCCTCTAGCGGCAGCCAACGCAGGTCTCGCCTGGCCGGAGGAGCCGCATCTGGTGTTGTGGCAGGCCACGACGATCCTCAGGGAGTCTCGTGGTGACGGGCATGTCGCTGCGCTGGTGGGAGCGGGGTTGTCGCCGTGTCAGGCGTGCATCACCATCTCCGCCGCGGGCGGGCCCTCCAAGGAGGTGTTTCAGCTCAACAGGCGCTGGAGCGACGAAGAGTGGGCGGCCGCCTCGGAGGATCTCCGGGCGCGCGGACTGCTCACGGCGGACGGCGTACTGACTGGTGCTGGGCACGCGCTGCGACAGCAGGTCGAGGACACCACCGACAGGCTGGCCGAGCAGGGTTGGACTGCTCTCGGCGACGACAACGCGGCCGAACTCGACCGGCTGATGCGGCCGATCAGCGGCGCGATCATGGCGTCGGGGGTGATCCCGGACGACAACCCGATGGCGATGCGCTGGGACGCCGCCGACCTGCCTACTTCTTCCGCGGTCCCCGGAAGGTGACGTAGAGCAGGGAGACGCCGAAGGCCGCGACGACCGGTCCGATGATGGCCCAGATGCTCTTGCCCGACATCGAGCTTCCGCCGACGTAGCCGAGGCCCTGCAACGCCCAGACCACACCGATGACCGTCAGCAGGAGCCCGAAGGCGATCGGGAGTGCTTTCTTCATCTCATGACCCTAGCGTGCTGGGTCAGCGCGCCAGCTGCTCGGCAACCAGCTGGATCGACTTCGCCAGGTCCGCGCCCGCGGGAGCCTGCTCCGGGTCGGCCAGCCAGAGAGCGATCACGCCGAGCATCAAGGCTTGGTAGAAGGTGCCGAGCCGCTGCTTCGCCGCCTCGTCGGTGCCGGCGTCGGCCGAGCCGAACAGCTCCGCCAGGCCCTCTCGCGCGTCGCCCTGCAGCTTCGACAGTTCCTGGAGCAGCTCCGGGTGCTGCGCGCCCAGGCACAGGACTTCGTACTGCGTGACCCACAGCGCGCGAGTCTCCGGCGACGACAGCGTCCCGAGCATCTGCGCCCAGGTCGCTTCGAACCGCTTCCCCGCGTCGGGTTCCTCGGGTTGATCGGCGTTCGTCGTCCGGCCGGCGCCGGCGGCCCATTCGTCCAGCGCCTGCCGCATGGCCTCGTTCAACAAGGCTTCCTTGGAACCGAAGTGGTAGCCGATCGCCGCCAGGCTGACCCCGGCCGCCGTCGCGATGTCGCGAGCGGTGGTGCGGCTGTAGCCGTTGGCCAGCAGGCAGGTCTTCGCGCCCTCGACCAGCGCCTCACGGTTTCCCATGCCGGTGATCCTAGGCGAGCTTGGTACGAACGTCTCATACGCTCGTTGGTGGAGGTTCGAGTCGTTGCGATCGCTGGTTCAGCGGGTCCGCAGGCCGGTCGCGGCGGCGGCGAGGACCGCGGCGGTGAGGGTGTCCAGGACCGCGGAGTCGAGCTTCCAGTGCTGCCAGTACAGCGGCACGTCGATATATTTGCCTTTGGCAACTTCCACCAGGCGGCCGTCGGCTAGCTCGTTCTCCACCAGCTCCGCCTCGATCATCCCCCAGCCGAGGCCGAGCCGGATCGCCCGGACGAACGGGCCCGGCGCCGGGATCGAATGGGTGGGTGGATCGAGCCGACGCCGGGTGACCTTGCGCAGCAAGCGGTGCTGCAGCTGATCCTTGGTGTTGAAGACGATCATCGGAGCGGCTTCGAGCGCCTCTGGCAACGGACGGCCGGTGAGCCAGCGGTCGGCGTACTGCGGGGTGGCGATCGACAGGTAGCGCATCTTGCCGAGCGGCTGGACCCGGCAGCCCTGGACCGGTCGCGGGTCGGCGGTCACCGCGGCCAGCACGGTGCCGTTGCGCAACAGCTCGGCCGAGTGATCCTGATCCTCCTGTCGCAGGTCGAACGCCGTCACCAGCTCGGGCGACACAGCGAAGAGCACCGGCAGGAACCAGCCGTTGAGGGAGTCGGCGTTCACGGCGATCGGCAGCCGCAGTCCTTCGAGCTTGCCCCGCACCGCGGCGATCGCCTCGACCTCCAGCAGCGAGACCTGCCGGGCGAGGCGCAGTACCGCCTCGCCTGCCTCGGTGGCGCGAGCAGGCTTGACCCGCTGCACCAGCACATGACCGAGACGGCTCTCCATCGCCTTGATCCGCTGACTGACGGCCGACGGCGTGATCTGCAGCCGGCGAGCCGCCGCGTCGAAGCTGCCTTCGTCGATCACCGCCGCGAAGGTGTCCAACTGCGCCGAGTCCAGCTGCATCGGGGTCCTTAAGAGTTGCTAAAGGCAGTGAAAGAACTTTAGCTGGTTTGTTGTCCAGCAGCCTTCTACGGTCGAGACGTGCCCCTCTTCGCCGGCTTCGCCACCACACTCTCGCTGATCGTCGCGATCGGCGCGCAGAACGCCTTCGTACTCCGCCAGGGCCTGCGCCGCGAGCACGTCGTACCGGTGGTACTGATCTGCGCGCTCTCCGACGCGCTCCTCATCTCGAGCGGCATCGCCGGCCTCGGTGCTTTGATCACCAGCAGCCAACTCGCCCTGGACATCACTCGCTACGGCGGCGCCCTCTTCCTGTTCACCTACGCCGCCATCGCAGCGCGCCGAGCGTTCAATCCAGCGACCCTGACCCCCACCGATCAGACTCCCACCGCCCTGCGCAGCGTCGTACTGACCTGCCTGGGCTTCACCTACCTCAACCCCCACGTGTACCTCGACACAGTCGTCCTGCTCGGCTCCCTGGCCAACCAACGCGGCACCGACGGCCGCTGGCTCTACGGCCTGGGCGCGGTCGCCGCCAGCTTCGCCTGGTTCGCCACCCTCGGCTTCTTCGCCCGCAAACTCGGCCCCCTCTTCGCCCGCCCCCGAGCCTGGCAACTCCTCGACACCACCATCGCCGTCATCATGACCGTCATGGGCCTGTGGTTGGTGCTGCCCTGATCTGCCCCTCATCTGCCCCGGCGCAAAGGCTCCAGCGCTCCCGAGCTGCCTGTAAGCTGGCTCCAACATGGCCAGCCCCTCTGCCCGTCAGGGCACGGGCTGGTTTTCTCTTGTGGGAGCACTGTCATGGACCTCTACACCAAGCCGCACCTCACCTTCGCCGACCAGGTCAAACTCCTGGAGAGCCGCGGCTTGCTCATCAGGGACCCGGGCGCGGCTGCTGACCTGCTGAGCGTCGTCGGCTACTACCGGCTGAGCGGATACTGGTACCCGTACCGCCGATCGATCCAAGGACAGGACGGGCGAGATGATCAGTTCGTCGCCGGGACGACCTTTGACCAGGTTGTTCACCTCTACGACACGGACCGCCGACTGAAGCTGATGGTGCTGGCCGCGATCGAGCGGGTCGAGGTCGCCCTCCGGGTCAAGATCGGCTTCACGCTTGGGCGACGCGGGGCTTATGCCCACCTGAACGGCGCCGCGCTGGACGGCCAGTTCGTTCGCGCCCGGCCCGGGCGCCTCAGCATCCACCAGGAGTGGCTGCAGAAGATTCTCACCGCTCAGACTCGCTCGTCCGAAGACTTCGTCGTCCATTTCAGGCGCAAGTACGACGGCAAGCTGCCGGTGTGGGTGCTCACCGAGATCATGGACTTCGGCTCGATGAGCTACCTCTACGGCGGCCTGAAGTCCGTCGATCGAGATGAGATCGCGCGAAGCCTGCGCGTCGTCGCTGCGAACGGGGCCGGCAACGGGCCTGCCCTGGTGAACTGGCTGAGGGTGCTGAACTACGTTCGCAACGTCTGCGCCCATCACTCGAGGCTGTGGAACAGGAACCTGGTCAGCCAGATCGCTCCGCGCCATCTCCGGGCGATCTCGCCGCTTGCCCACCTCGGTGACCCGAGCGGCGACAGCCATTTCCGGATCTATTCGACACTCTGCATTCTGGCCTTTCTGCTGCGGCGCTTCGGCGACGAGTCCCAGTGGGCAGCTTCGGTCCGGAATCTTCTGCAAACCGACATCCCTCGCTGCGGGCGACAACTCCACGAACTCGGGATTCCGGCAGGCTGGATCGACTCTCCCCAGTGGAGTAGCTGACCTACTGGTCCGGGTCGGGCTGCACGGGCTTCAGCGGTAGCCGGTGGTGTTGGCTGGTTTGCCCTGGGATTCCACCTCGACGATGTAGCGCCAGGCGTCCGGTTGGCTGCCGTCGAGGTCGGTGAAGTTGTAGACCTGGGCCAGTTCGCCGCTTGAGAGGGACTTGCCGTGGTAGCGGGAGACGTCGGGGTCGGCGGCCAGGGCGGCTACCGCGCGGCCGACGTACGACGGGCTTTCGGAGATGGCGAAGTGCGGGATCTTCTCGGTGGCGTCGCGCCAGTTCTCCTCGGTGACGCCGAAGCCCTCGAGCATCGCCTCCGAGCGGAGCCAGCCGGGGGTGAGCAGGATCGCGGTGGCGTCGTACGGCTCGAGTTCGTGGGCGAGGGCGAAGGCCATCCGGCTGACCGCGCCCTTGGCGACGTCGTAGAAGAACGAGACGCGGTAGTTGATCGCGTTGTACTCGTTGGTGCCGTCCGTCATCTCGATCACCAGGCCGCCGGGTGACTTGATCAGCAGCGGCAGCGCGAAGTGGCTGGTGATGGCGTGGGTCTCGACGCCGAGCCGCAGGAGCTTGAGGCCGTCGTCGAGGGGTGATTCCCAGACGGTCTTGTCCCAGCTGGGTTCGCCGGTCTGGCCCCAGATGTCGTTGACCAGGATGTGCAGCGCGCCTTGCTCGGTCTCGATCTTCTCGACCAGCGCCCGGACTTGCTCGGGGTCGGTGTGATCGACCCGTACGGCGATGCCGTGGCCGCCCGCCGCATCGACCAGCTCGGCGGTCTCCTCAATGGTCTCCGGCCGATCCATCTCCGAGCGCTGCGCTCGGGTGGACCGCCCGGTCACGTAGACGGTCGCGCCGGCCGCACCCAGCTGCACCGCGATCCCCCGGCCGGCCGCCCGCGTTCCGCCGGCGACCAGCGCGACCTTGCCCGCCAACGGCCTGGTCGGGTTGTCGCCTGCCGAAGGCACCGGTGCCCCGTCGCTTGCCACCGGTTTCGTCGTGTCGGTCATCTTTGCGCCTCCCGCTGTAGCCATACGCTGTATGGTTTCGTACCATACGACGTATGGTTAATGCTGGCAAGCCGGGTCGGCCCCGGGCCGGGGAAGAGCGGCTGAGCCGGCAGGCGATTCTCGAGGCCGCGCTGCGGATCGTCGATGACGAGGGCATCGAGGCGATGACGATGCGGCGGCTCGCCGCGACGCTCGGGGTGAACCCGATGTCGATCTACCACCATCTGCCGAACAAGGCCGCCGTCTTCGCCGGACTCGCCGAACTCGTCTTCGCGCAACTGGAGTCGTCGCCACCGGACGACAGCGTCTCCTGGCAGGACGAGCTCAAAAGCGCCGCGACGGCGTACCGGGACGCGCTGCGGGCTCACCCGAATCTGGCACTGCAGGTGCTGTCGGACACCTCGGCGGTCTCCGATGTCGTCGTCGTGACCGTCGAGCCGTTCTACCGCGCACTCGACCGGGCGGGCGCGTCGCCGCGGCAGATCTTCGAGGCGGTGAACACGATCATCGACTTCATCCACGGCTTCAGCCTCGGTGAGGCGTCGGTGGGCACGGACACCTTCGACCTGGCCCCCGACCTGCTCTCGCGGATCAGCAGCCTGCCTGCCGGCAAGGCGCCAACGCTGGTGCGGGTGGTGACCGAGTTGGGCGCCGAAGGTCTCAAGTACGACTTCGGCAGCGGCTTCGCCACCGGGATCTCGCTGCTGGTCGACGGTATCGAGGCACGCTTCAGCCTGTAGTCGGCGACGGTCGAGTCGGCGTTGGCCGAACCGTTGGTGCCGGATGGTTGGAGCGGGCGCTGATAATCAGACGTTCCCTATCGTCGGAGGCTCTCGATGCGCGCCAAGATCCTGTACGTCAGCGATCTCACCTATCCGGCTCGCGGCCGGCGCTACGGCGACGAGGACACCCTGCTCACCCGTGACCTGCGTGAGCACTTCGACCTGGCGTTGTGTCATCCGCTCGACGCCACCGCGTTGATGGACCGTTTCGACGCGGTCGTCGTCCGCAACAGCGGCCCGGTGCTGCACTACCAGGCCGAGTACGACGAGTTTCGGACGGCCGCGATCACCCGGGGTACCCGGGTCTTCAACCAGCTCACCGGTAAGGCCGACCAGATCGGCAAGCAGTACCTGGTGGAGTTGAGCGACGCCGGCTATCCGGTCATCCCGACCACCGACACGGACCCGTCGACTCTGCCCGAGTCAGCCGGGTACATCGTCAAGCCGAAGCTGGGCTCCGACTCGATCGGACTGCGAACGGTCTCCCGTGACCAGCTCACCACCCTTCCTCTCGACGGACTGCTGGCGCAGCCGTTGATCGATTTCCAGTACGAGGTGTCCTTCTACTTCGTCGACCGCGACTTCCAGTACGCGCTGTTCGCTCCGCAGCCTGATCGGCGCTGGGAGCTGCAGCCTTATCAGCCGACCGACGCCGATCTCGCCTTCGCGCAGCGGTTCGTCGACTGGAACGCGATCGACCACGGTGTCCAGCGCGTCGACGCCTGCCGCGCTCGCGACGGCGAGCTGCTGTTGGTAGAACTCGAAGACCTCAACCCCTTTCTCTCGCTGGCCTTGACCACGGACGATCGTCGCGCCGCCTTCGTCAATCGTCTGGTGTCGTCACTCACCACCTTTCTCACCTTGTGAAGCCAGCTCCGCTGATGGCTGCTCGGGCGGTGCCGGCGGTGCCGGCGGCGGAAGCGACGCCGGCGTGATCAGCGCGGTCAGGAACAGCGGAATCGTCAGGCCCGCCACCAGCGCGGGCAGCGTCAGCCACAGCGAACCCAAGGCGAAACCCGCATAGACCAGCACCGCGAACACCTCGGCGAACAACCCCGACACCGACGTCACCGTCGCGCGCGCCGGACCACTGATGGAGTCCTGCAACCGCGCCTCGGCCACGATGATGACGAGTTGCAGCACGCCGTAGCCGACAGCGATCGGCACGAAACCTTCAGCCGTACCGCTCAGCGCACCCCACGCCAGCACCCCTGCCGACCCCGCCAGTCCGACCGCGAGCAGCCAACCCCGCATCCGGTACGCCGGGCCCGCGAGCGCTCCACCGATCGCCTGAGCGGCCACCGTCCCGGCGATCAGCAACGGCACGAGCGTCGTCGAGGCGCCGATATCTCTTGCCAGCAAAGGGAAATACTCATCGAAAGCCAGGAAGCCACCGAGCAGGGCCACCAACCCGACGGCTCTGCGGACGACCCTGGTGGTCGCCACCTCGGTCAACCCTGACCGCAGCATGGCGGCATACCGGCCGATCGGACTGCTTCCGGCTTCTGCTTCCACCTCCTCTGTTTCGTCGGCCGTGGCGACTCGCGGCGCCTCCGGCAGGGACAGGGCAACTGCTGCCTGGGCCAGACAGCTGCCCACGCTGACGGCACCCAGCAACGGGTAGCCGCCGAGCTCGTACAGCGGTGATGCCAAGGCAGTGGCCGCCAGGTTCATGACCAAGGCCGCTGACTTGGCCCGGCCGATCAGGCCGGCGTACCGCTCGACGGCGGATCGCGCGGCGAGTTCGTCGTACACGAAGGCTTCGAACGTGCCGGAGACCAGCGCGGAGCTGATCCCCCAGAGCACGAAGCCGAGCGCGAACCCGGCGTACGAGGGAACGGCGATCCAGCTGGCATAGCCCAGGCCACTGACCAGGGCACCGAGGACCAGCAGTTTGCGCCGGGAGAAGACGTCCGCCAAAGCGCCGGAGGGCACCTCGAGAACGAAGGCGGTCGTCGACCAGATGATGAACAGCGTCGAGATCTGCGCTGCCGAGAGCCCGTGGTCGGTGAAGAGCAGGCCGTACACGGGGTACAACGGGATGAAGTCCCGCAACGCCTCGTAACCGACGATGCGCAGGGACAAGCGGTCAGGACGTCAAAGGTGCGGGCTCGAGTACGTCATACCTGCAAGATATCCGCGCACCCGCTACCGGAACAGAGCTTTTGTTCTGCCTGTGGACAAGTGCAGCACCTGGTACCGCGTGCCTGGCACGAGGCCCGGTTCGCCGCTCCACAAGGTGAAGTGCACCAGCTCCCACCGCGTCGGATCCACCGCCACCGCTGAGCTGTGGACACCAGGCAGTGTCGCAGTCCGCCGCAACTCCTCCAGCGCTTCACCGACCGGCCCAGTCGGATCTACGTCAGGTGGCAGCAACCGTACGCTCTTGGTCGCACCGGCAGCCGGTTGATCGATCTCCGGCCCGGCCACCGCCTCGGCGCCCGTCCAGTGCCGCACCACCGGCCGCCCGAACGACTGGCAGATCCCGCTGAAGAACGCCCCGCCCCACAGGAACCGGCTCATTCCAGCGGTGTCGTTCCACAGGTAGAACGGCGCGTACTGATTCGTCACCGCTCCGTTCGCCCGGTCCTGGACGAGGTACGCCTTCAGCCCGAGCCCGTCGAAGTCATCGGTCCGCGGCCCGTTCAGCTGCACCCGTCGCCGGATGATGCCCAGGTCGTAGTCGGCCGGCAGATTCAGCTCGTACTGCATCGCATACATCCCCGACATACTAGTAGGTACAGAAGAAACCGAGAAGCGGTTCCGGTCCTCCTCCGGCAGGCTTGGGGCATGACGGACGTGGGTGAGCGGGTCTGGCGGAAGGTTCCGGACGGGACGCGGGAGGCGCTGAGCCGAGGGCTGAGCCCGTCGGAGTTGCAGACCGCTCTACTCGACGTGAGCCGCGCGCGGGCGACTGCGGTGACGCCGTCGCGAGTCGTGCAGCGGTGGCGCGACGACCGGTTCGTGCGGCCGTCGGTGGTGGACCCACGGGCGTTGGTGCGGACGCAGGCGCTGCTGTGGGAGCGACTGCCTGAGAAGTTCGCGGGCGTGGAGTTGTCGCCGTTGACTCCGCTCGGTACGTGTTCGGCCGTCGCGACCGTCGACCAGAACAAGGTCGTCAGCACGATCCGCGGTACCGAGGTGGCGAGTGATCCGACCAACGAACTGGCGATCGAGGCCGCCGTACGCCGTCGCGCGGGGCAGGCGCGAGTCGACCTGGCCGCGTGTCAGCGCGTGGTGCGCGCGCAAGCGGTCGAGGGACCGGGCATGTTCGCGCATTTCCAGCTGTTCGCCCTGGTGTCGAGTGCGCGGGACACCGGGTCCGGGCTGGTCGAGGCGGAACTCCTGGTGGACCACCTGCGCTTCTGGCAGGACGTGCTGGGCGACGAGGCCCGACTGACGTTCACGACCTTCGCCCGGACCGCCGTACGAGAGCGGATCGACGACACCGTGCGGCCCGCGCTGAAGGTGGAGTTCGGCGAGGATCCCGGGCGGGACAAGGGATCCAACTACTACTCCAGTACTGCGCTCGGCGTCGGCGTCGGTGACACCGAGCTCGGGGACGGCGGGTTCACCCGGTGGACCGCGGACCTGCTCGGTGATGCGAAGGAGCGCTGCTTGATCTCCTGCGTGTCCACCGAGCGGCTGACCGCGGTGCTCAGCGGAGCTTGAGCAGGGCCGCCTCGGTGGGCGTGAACCCGCAGGCCCGCACGTAGAAGTCGGCCAGGTGCGGCTCGTAGTCCACATGCAGCCACTCGCAGCCGGCTGCCTTCGCCTCGTCGGCGGCGGCGAGCACCAACCGGCGACCGATGCCCTGGCGGCCGTGGTCCGGATGCACGGCTGTGTCGAGCACGAAGGCATGTGCGCCACCGTCCCAGCAGACCTGGACGAAACCCACGAGCTGATCGTTGCTAAAAGCACCTACCCATGTGAGCGCATGCCGCTCCAATCGCGCCGACCACGGCTGCAGCTCGACCACTGACCCGAAGGCGATCGCGTGCAAGGTGGACAGCACGGTGTCGTCGACGGCGAAGCGAACGCGGTAGTCGATCACGAAGCGGCTTCCGTGCTGATCAGGATGACCGTGCTGCTGCTGGTCAACGGCAACCTGTCCCGCGCCGCTCGGAGTCCGGCCAAGGTGGCGGCTCCGCTAGCACCGGATGAGATGCCGACTGCTCCGAGGTCTTCGACGGCTTGCAACGCCTCGCTGTCCTCGACTGTGACTGCAGCATCGAGCCCAGCGCGTAGTACGGGCCAGGCGAGACTTGAGGGCGTGCCGCAGTTCAGACCGGCCATCACTGTCCGGCCTGTCGACACAGTGATGGGTTTACCGGCCTGGAGGCTCGCAGTGACGCAGGCGGCGCTTGTCGGCTCCACACCCAGCAGCCTCGGTGCTGCAACTCCGCTGCGGTAGTGAGTGACGGCTGCCTGCGCGATGGAGCCGACACCCATCGGCAGTACGACCAGGTCGGGCTCAGTGTCGATCTCGCGGAAGAGAGTGGAGTAGCCGTCGACGATGTACTGCGGGATAGCCTCGTAGCCCGGCCAGGCCGAGTCCTGGATCAGTAGGTTGTCGCCGGTCGCCGCGGCGGCAGCAGCAGCAACCACTGCAGCGTCGTACGAGCCTTGGATGGTGGTAACTGCAGCACCTTCCGAGCGGATCGCTCCGACCGCGCGTTCGCTGATGACAGCAGGAACGAAGACGTGCGCCCTGAGACCGAGTGTGGCGGCCATCCGGGCTACTGCGCGGCCGTGGTTGCCATCGGTCGCCGTGACCAGTTCCGTGGTCTTCGGGTGGTCTTGCAGAGCCCTGTGGATGGCCCACCAAGCTCCCAGCGCCTTGAACGCGGGCAGGCCGAGCCGCTGGGACTCGTCTTTGACCAGCACCCTCCCGACACCCAACTCGGCCGCCAGCACGGGTACTGCGATCAGCGGGGTCGGCCGGTAGCCGTCGAGCGCCTGGTGGAAGGCAAGCACCTCAGCGGGCGCGGCCGTAGTACGCCAGGCTTTCGCAGCCGGGTTGCTGTGCCAGAGCACTGACTAGGCGACCAGGGCGAACGCTTGGGCCGAGGCGGAGTAGGCAGTCGGGGTGGAGGCCACTTGCTGCGGAGCGGACTCTGTCACGCGGATCGAGGTGGTCTGCAGGCGCAGCGGCAGCGTGGCCCGGACCGCGGTGGCCAGGTCGAACTGGACCTCGGTCAGCAGGTCGCTGAGCTCCAGCTCCAGCGCGCGGCAGATCGCGGCCAGGATCTCCGAGGAGGGCTCCTTGCGGCCGCGCTCGATCTCGGACAGGTACGGCACCGAGACCTGGGCCTGCTCGGCTAGCTCGCGCAGGGTGATCCCCCGCTCGCGCCTGAGCCGACGGAAGACGTTTCCGATCACCTGGCGTAGCAACACGTCTGGTCCTCCTCGGTGGTCCGTGGTCCTGTTCCGAGTGTGCCACCCCGCACGGGTCTGCGGAGGGCAGATCTGCCAAGGGCAGATTCCCGGGACGCGACCGGCCGGCGCGGTCACGCTGGAGGAATGAGCGAGACCACCGCACCGAATGCCCTCGACAACCACATCTACCAGCGCCTGCTCTGGCAGCGCATCATCGTGCTCGGCGACGAGATCAGGGACGAGAACGCCAACGCGCTGTGCGCTCAGCTGATCCTGCTGAACGCCGAGGACCCGACGGCGGACATCTCGCTGTACATCAACTCGCCCGGGGGTTCGGTCTCGGCCGGGCTGGCGATCTACGACACGATGAACTTCATCAGCAACGACGTCGCGACGTACGCGATGGGGCTGGTCGCCTCGATGGGACAGGTGCTGCTGGCCTGTGGGGCGGAGGGCAAGCGGTACTCGCTGCCGCACGCCCGGATCATGATGCACCAGCCGAGCGGCGGGATGGGCGGGACGGCGACCGACATCAAGATCCAGGCGGAGCAGTCGGTACTGGCGAAGAAGGATCTGGTCCGGCTGCTGAGTGAGCGGACCGGGCAGCCGGTCGAGCGGATCGATGCCGACTCCGACCGCGACCGCTGGTTCACGCCGGAGCAGGCACTCGATTACGGAATCATCGACAAGGTACTGCGGCAGCCGGTGCCGGTGCTCGGCTGAGTCGCCGGGTGGGGCCGGCTTGAGCCGGCCCCCGTGGACTGGCTCAAGCCGCTCCGGCTAGCCCAGGGCCTGGGCGAGGTCGGCGGTGAGGTCTTCCGAGGCCTCCAGGCCGATGCTGAGGCGGAGGAGGTTGGCGTGGGGCTTGGCCTCTTCGGCAACCAGCCGGTGGGTGAGACCTGCCGGGTGCTGGATGAGAGTGTCGACTCCGCCCAGCGAGACAGCGTGCGTGATGAGCTGCAGCGACGCTGCCACCCGTGCGGCAGCGTCGTACCCGCCGGTGGTGGTGAAGGCGAGGACGGCGCCCGGTCCGGCCTGCTGCCGTCCGATCAGGCCTAGCGGGTCGCACTCGGGCAGACCCGGGTAGTAGACGTTATCCACAGCCGGGTGTGTGCTCAGCCAGTCGGCCACCTTCTCCGCCGACGCCTGCTGCGCACGGATCCGTACCGGCAGTGTCTGCAACCCCCTGTGCAACTCGTACGCCGCCAGCGGGTGCAGCAGTCCTCCGGTGAGCGCACGGACCTGCCGCAGCCGAGCGGTCCACTCGGCATCCGCCGCGACCACTCCGCCCATGACGTCGCCGTGCCCGCCCAGGTACTTGGTTGCCGAGTGCAGGACGAGAGTGGCGCCATGCTGTGCGGGCTGCTGCAGCACTGGTGTCGCGAAGGTGTTGTCCACAAGTACCGGTACGCCGTTGGCATGGCGAACGGCTGCGGCGATATCCACAAGCTCCACGGTCGGGTTGGCGGGCGTCTCCACCAGGACCAGTCCCGTGTCGGGGCGGATGGCGTCGGCGATACCCGTGGGGGTCACCCAGCTGACCGTCGTCCCCAGAAGGCCTGTGGATAACAGGTGGTCGGAGCCGCCGTAGAGCGGGCGGACAGCCACTACGTGCGGGCGGCCGGCGACGACGGTGGCGAGCAGTGCGGCCGAGAGGGCTGCCATGCCGGAGCCGAAGGCGACTGCTCCCTCGCAGTACTCGAGCTCGGCGAGCGCCTCTTCCAGGCGGGCGACGTTGGGGTTCCACAGGCGCTGGTAGACGAGGCTGCCGCCGTCCGGGCCGTTGCCGAGCGCCAGGGCGTCGTACGACGCTCCCCCGCTCGCCACGCCGGGCAGCGGGTAGGTCGTGGAGAGGTCGATCGGGGGGACGTGGACGCCGAGCGCGGTCAGGTCGTCGCGGCCGGCGTGCACGGAACGGGTGTCCAGCTGGGTCATAGCGCCTCCTCGGTGATGCGCCGATGGTGGAATCTTGTGCGGAGCAGACGCAAGAGTTCCGAATAAAATTCGTCCACAGGCTTGTCCACACGCTGTGGATTCTGTGGATGAGACTTACAGTGGAGGCATGCCGAAGGATCGTCGGACGCCTGGACCGGCCCCGCGGCCGGTACCTGCCGCGCTCGACGAGGTCGATCAGGAGCTGGTCCGGCTGCTGACCATCGACGGCCGGATGCCGAACAACGCGCTCGCGGAGGCGACCGGGATCGCCCCGTCGACGTGTCTGACCCGCGTGCGCTCACTGCGCGATCGCGGGGTGATCCGCGGCTTCCACGCCGACGTGGATCTGGCCGCGCTGGGGCGTCCGCTGCAAGCCCTGGTGGCGATCCGGATCGGCGCGCACTCCCGCGACGAGATCGATCGCTTCCGGGCGGCGGCTCCGCACCTACCCGGCGTACTGTCCCTTTTCCACGTCAGCGGCGCCAACGACTACCTGATGCACGTGGCCGCCGAATCGCCCGACGCGCTCCGCGACTTCGTCCTGGATCACCTGACCGCGGACCCGGCCGTCATCCACGCCGAGACCAGCCTGATCTTCGAGCACGTCCGGGGAACCCACAGCTGACCTGTGGATAACTTGAACGGTGCTGAGACGGCCGCGCTGTGCCGGTAGTGGTCGAACTCCTCCGGACCGCCACCACAGACCAAGCCCCGCCGCCGAGCGGCTTCGTCCGCTGGCCACGCTCAAAACTTCTTCGTTGGTCCACGCAGCGGAGGGTTGGTCAGTGATGGAGGTCCGGGCCTGCGGGAGACCTGCTCTCGAGCAGGCAGGTCAGCGGGGCTTCAGGCCCCAGGCCCGGGCGAGCAGGTCGTAGGAGTTGCGGCGCTCGGCCGGGTTGTGGATGTTCGTGGTGATGATCAGCTCGTCCGCGCCGGCGGAGTGGGCCCGGGCGGTGAGTTCCTCGACGACCTGGTCGGGAGTGCCGACCGCGACCAGGCCTGCCCACTCTTCGACCGCCGCGCGTTCGCCGTCGGACCACGGGTAGGCCGAGGCTTCCTCGGGGGACGGGAGCGGGCCGGGGCGGCCGGAGCGGAGGCGGAGCATGGAGAGCTGGTTCGCGAGGCTGAGGGCCTCGGCGCGTTCCTCGGTCTCGGCGACGATCGCGGCGAGGGCGAGGATGGCGTGCGGCTCCGCCTGCTCGGCGCTGGGCCGGAACTGGTCGCGGTAGGCGCCGATGACGCCGGCCGGGTCGAGGTTGCCGAAATGGCCGGCATAGGCGAAGCCGGTGCCGAGGGCTGCGGCCGCCTGACCGCCGTACGCGCTGGAGCCGAGGATCCACACCGGCGGCAGCGGGATGTCGTCGGGCTGCGCGGAGATCGGGGCGAAGGGGTGACCGGCCGGGAAACCTTCGGCGTACGCGCGGAGCTCGGTGTACTGCTCGGGGAAGTCGTCGGCACTGAGGGCCTCGCGGCTGCGGCGGAGCGCGAGTGCGGTGCGCTGGTCGGTGCCGGGGGCGCGGCCGATGCCCAGGTCGATGCGGTCGGGGTACAGCCCACCGAGGACGCGGAAGGTCTCGGCGACCTTGAGCGGTGAGTGGTTCGGCAGCATGATGCCGCCGGAGCCGACCCGGATCGAGGTGGTGGCGGCGGCGACGGCCGCGATCATCACCTCGGGGCTGGTGCTGACCACGCTGGAGATGTTGTGGTGCTCCGCCAGCCAGAACCGGTGGTAGCCGGCTGCCTCGGTACTGCGCGCCAGTTCGAGCGTCTCGTGCAGCGCCTGGGACGGACGCGTTCCCGTCGGCACCGGGGAGAGGTCGAGCACGGACAGGGGAATGGGCTCAGCAGTCACATTCAACGCCAACCACCCGGTCGCCGGGAGTATTCCGTACGGCGGTCGCGCGGTCGGTCAGGCTGGGTAGGGGGTGAGCAGGCGCGCTTCGCGGAGGGAGCGGGACCACCAGGCCAGTTGGTCGAGGAGGGCTGCGGCGGCCAGCGGGGTCGTGGGGTCGGCGGGAGCGCCGGCCGCGGTGAAGGGATCGGTCGGCTGGTGGAAGCTGAGCGTCTCGCGGATCGTGACGGCGTGGAGTTCACCGAAGACCTGACGGAGCTGTTCGGCGGCTCGCAGGCCGCCGGAGCGCCCGCCGTACACGATGAATGCGACGGGTTTGGCGTACCAAGGGCGGCGGACCGCGTCGATCGCGGTCTTCAGGTCGCCGGGGTAGCCGTGGTTGTACTCGGGACAGACGATCACGATCGCGTCCGCCTCGTCGATACGGTGCGGGAGCTCGGTCAGCGGGGTCCGGGCGAGGTCGATCGGGTCGAGCTTGAAGTCGTCGCGATTCTCGACCTCGCGGGCGAACCACTCGGCCACCACGGTGCTGAAGCGGTCCGGCTCGGCGTTCCGGACGAGCAGGGCCAGGCGGAGCGGGTGCACAGTCACAGCTTCGACGGTAGGACCTCAAGACGACTTGAGGTCAAGCTCACCGCACGTCTGAGCGGCTGAGCCGGCCGGGTCAAAGGCTGGGCGCGGCCAGGGCGACCGGCTCAGGCGGCGGAGCCTTGAGGTCCAGCGAGAAGTTCGCCGCACGCATCAGCGCGGCCGCTTCGGCAGAACGCTGCTCGGGTTGCGGAGCAGGGGCTGCCGCGGCTTCGGGGGTTTCGGTGCCTTGCACGGTGGTCGCCGTTCTGTGGTGGCTTCAGTGAGGTGAAGCGAAGCTGTGAGGATCTTCCGGACGCCGCATCGTGGACGGCCCGTCGCGCTTCGGCGATCTCGGCCTCAGGCTGGAGAAGGTCCTCGTCGTCCCGGCAAGGGGTCGATGCGATAAACTCAACAATTTATGGCTGCGACCAGAGAAATCACCGAACGTGGCTCTGGGAACCATTGGGCGCAGTTTATCACGAGGGGTTTGAATTGCTGAATCCGGTCCAGGCCGAACAGGTTTACCTGTCCACTTTCTACGCGACGCTCGACCGTGAGCGGGAGCGGACCGAGGGGCGTCGCGAGGACGAGCAGATCGCCGGCACCCGGAACGCGCAGGCCCTGCATCAGCGCGACGGCCGGATCCGCGACCTGAACGCCAGGCTCTCCCGGCTGAACGCCGCCGAGGAGGGTCTGGCGTTCGGGCGCCTCGACGACGAGCACGGCGAGGTGCTGCACATCGGCCGGATCGGACTGCACGACGAGGACTACGAACCGCTGCTCGTCGACTGGCGCGCGCCCGCCGCACGGCCGTTCTACATCGCCACGGCGGTGGTGAACGAGGGAATCGTCCGCCGGCGGCACATCCAGACCAGGCTTCGCCAGGTCGTCGACGTCCAGGACGAGCAACTCGATCTGGACCGGACCGCGGACGGCGCCTCGCAGCCCGGCACCGGCGTGGTCGGCGAGGCGGTGCTGCTGAGCGCGCTGGACGCCCGGCGGACCGGCACGATGGAGTCGATCGTGCGCACGATCCAGGTCGACCAGGACCGGATCATCCGCTCCGGCCTGGCCGGCGTCCTCGTCGTCCAGGGCGGCCCGGGAACCGGGAAGACGGCCATCGCGTTGCACCGCGCCGCTTTCCTTTTGTACACCCATCGCGCTCAGCTGGAAAAGCGCGGAATTCTGGTGGTCGGGCCGAATGCGACATTTCTCCGATTCATCGGTCAGGTGCTGCCGTCACTCGGTGAGGACGGGGTTCGGCTCGTCACCGTCGCGGAGCTGTACCCCGGGCTCACCGCGACCCGTCCGGAGCCTGCCGAGGCGGCGGAGGTCAAGGGCCGCGCGGTGATGGCCGACGTGATCGCGACCGCCGTCGCCGATCGCCAGTGGGTGCCCGAGCAGCCGATCGAGGTGACCGTCGACCGCACCGTACTGCGGGTCGAACCGTCCGCCGTCGAGGAGCTCCGCGACCGGACGCGGGCTCGCCGGCTGACCCACAACCAGGCTCAGCCGTACTTCACCAAGGACTTCATCGACCACCTGGTCGCGCAGTACGCCGACATCATCGGTGAGGACCCCCTCGGCGGCGAGAACCTCCTGGACGACTACGACCTGCAGGAACTGCGCAGCGAGGTGGTCGCGGAACCGACCGTGCAGGCGTTGCTCGATCGCCTCTGGCCCGCGCTCACTCCGCAGCGACTGCTGATCGACCTGTACGGCGACGAGCAGCGGCTCGCGTCGGCGGCGCCTCAGCTCGGCGCACTCGACCGTGAGCACCTGCTCCGGTACGGCGACGACTGGAGCCCGGCCGACGTGCCGCTGCTCGACGAGGCCGCGGAACTGCTCGGCGACGACGGGCGCGAGCTGGCTCGTGAACGGGCCGAGCGCGCCCGGGCGATCGCCTACGCGCAGGGGTCGCTGGATGTCCTGTCCGGCTCGGGTTCGACCGACTTCGACGAGGACGACGAGGCAGAGGTCCTGTCGGCCAAGGACCTTCTCGATGCCGAAGCGCTGGCCGCGCGCTACGAGGCCGACGACGACCGCACGCTGGCCGAGCGCGCTTCGGGCGACCGGCGCTGGACCTACGGGCACGTCATCGTGGACGAGGCACAGGAGTTGTCGCCGATGGCATGGCGGGCGATCGCGCGGCGCTGCCCGTTGCGGTCGATGACGCTTGTCGGCGATGTGGCGCAGACCGGCGCGGCCGGTGGCGGCACAAGCTGGCGGCAGGTCTTGGCGCCGTCGTTCGGGGACCGCTGGCGGCTGGCGGAGCTGACACTCAACTACCGGACCCCCGCCGAGGTGATGGAGCTCGCTGCGGACGTACTGCGTGAGGTCGACCCGACTGCGCAGGCCCCGCGGTCAGTGCGCTCCACCGGGGTTCAGCCGTGGCACGTGGATGCGTCACCGGCCGAGCAAGCCGCGTATGTGAGCAAGGTGGCGCACGAGGAGACGCAGTACGGGCAGGTCGGCGTCATCACTTCGCGGCACCGGCTCGAGCTGGTGCAGGAGGCGGTCGGCGACGTACCCGGCGTGACGGTCCTGACGGTGGCAGGCGCGAAGGGACTCGAGTTCGACTCCGTCCTGGTCGTCGATCCCGACGGCATCCTGATCGAGTCGCCACGCGGCCTACGCGACCTGTACGTCGCGCTGACGCGTTGCACCCAACGCTTGGGCGTCATCGGTCCGCTGCCCGACGTACTGCGCGACTCGGCTGCCTGGGGAGAACGCAGCTAGTGGTTGGAGCAGCACTTGAGCTGGTGCTCGACCTCGAACGGAATCAGTACGCCGCCGGCGGCCGGCTGGACCAGGAGGACCACCTGGCCGTCGCGGCGGACCGGGCGGACGTAGTCGCGGGTGTCGACCAGGGTGGTGTCCTCGATGGATAGTCCGCCGAGGCCCTCCACCTGGTCGATGCCGCAATGGGCGCGGAGGTCGGCGGCCGTCAAGGTGCCCCGGGCGTTCTCTTGACCGGGGAAGACGACCAGGCGTCCCGCAGTACCGAGTGCTGTCTCTACTGCCGCCACGTAGGCACCGCGGATCAGTCTGCTGGGTCCTGCGACCTCTGGCTCCGCTGCGCCCGCACGGATGATCGCCGAGCCCACCTCATGACCGAGAGCGGCCTGGTCGAAGCCGGTCGCGGTGATGGAGAGCGCCAGGTGGCCGCCTGGCACCACGTGGGTGCAGGCGACCGCAGGGCCGGTCGCGGACTCCAGCAGGCCGTGGAGGAGGTGTTCGGCCTCCACGGCGTCTGCGGAGTCCGCATCGACGGCGATGATCATCGGGTCGGAAGCACCCAGATCGGGTTGGTGTAGAACCACAGGTCGACCCACGGGTCGGCGTCGCCGACCACATCGAGCTGCGGGCCTTGCGGGTCGATCGCTGCACCGAGGTAGCCCGGCTGGCTGCGGTTGCCGTCGGTACCGCGCACGCGGACGTAGTACGGCGCCTCGACCTTGCCCAACGGCAGGACCAGCTCGAAGGTGCCGCGCTTGCCGGAGGTGTCCCACTGGCGGATCACCTTGGTGTCGGGAGCTGTGAAGGTGTCGCGATCCCGGACGGCACCCGTCACCGCTCCGCGGATCGCGTCGACGCGGTTCAGCAAGGGCACGAAATTGGCCCAGTTCGGCACGTTCTGAGCGGTGATCCGGACGACCAGCTCGACGGCGCGGCCCCGGCGTACGTGCAGGGCGCCGCCGAGCGGCTCGCCGTAGCGCTTGCCGACCTCGCGGACCTCGACCTCGACACCCTTGACGAGTGCGCCGTGATCGACCCAGACCCGGCCGTTGCGCAACCCTTCCATCACCGACAGGTAGTCGCGCCGGTCGGCGCCGACATGCGTGCGGCTGTAGAAGCCCGGCCAGAAGTCGCCCGCGGTGCGGTTGACCGTGTTGCCGTAGACGGGGTCCATGTACCGGCCGTCGCGGTCGAACTGGGCCTGGTTCGAACCGTCGGGGCGACGGGACGTCTCGTTCCAGTTCACGTGCGAGTCGGAGTTGGCGCTGATCCACCACGGCTTGCCCTCGGCGAGCAGGCTGTCCCACAGCCCGCCGACCGTCGCGGTCATCCAGTCGAAGCCGCCCCAGGTCCGGTAGGACTCGGCCGGGTAGCCGGGGAAGGAGTTCGCGTTCGGGGAGTTGCCGTAGAAGCCGCGGGCCGAGCCGGAGCCGATCGCCGCGGGCAGACCGGCGGCCTGGTGGCCTGGCGCGCCCTCGAACCCGACGGCGATCCGCGGGTCGGCGTCGCGCCAGTTGCGGATCTCGTGCGGGCTGTCGATCCCGTTGCGGGCTGGGTGGTTCGCGAGGAACATCGCGTCCTGCACCCGGCGCCGGTCGACCTGCTGGCCGAGCCACTGGATGCCGGAGACCGCGAGCTGCTCGTTGACCGGGGTGTTGGCGCCGGCGTTCTGCACCCCGCCGTCGTAGCTGTTCTCGAACTGCTTCAGTACCTCGACCTCGCGGCTGCCCGGCGCGACGAAGACCGTGCCGTGCTCGGCGGCGGGGATGTTCCACTCCAGGCCCTGGAAGATCAGCGTGTCCTTCAGTTCCGACCGGGCCGCCTTGATCTGCGGGTTGACCAGGTCGACGCCGATCCGGGCGTGGGTGGCGCCACCGTGGTCGGTGATGACGAGCCAGTCGAGACCGTTGGCGGCCGCGTGCTGCGCCTGGTCGATCACCCGGTACATGCCGTCGGAGCTCAGCTGGGTGTGGATGTGGTGATCGCCCGCGAGCCAGACGTTCGGCCGGCGGCCGGCGCCGAAGACGTGTCCGGTCGGCGTGGTCGCGGCGGCGAACTCGGCGCCGGAGACGGCGAGCGCGGCGGCGCCGCCGAGGATGCCCGCCGAGCGGAGCAGTCCGCGACGCGACAGCTCGGACGGCGAGAGGTCGGTGTCCGGGATCGACTCGTCGAGTGCCGCGGTGGTGGCGGCGTCCAGCTCGGTGTTCGGGTGGTGATGGTCGTGATCGTGCCCATGACCGTGGCCGTGCTCGTGGCTGTGGTCGTGACCGTGGTTGTGGTCGTGACCGTGGTTGTGGTCATGACCGTGGTCGTGGCCGGCGTGGTCGTGGGAGTGTCCCATCGTGCGTCCTCTCGGATGGCGGAATCCAGCGGGATCATCACCTTTCCGGATGACCGCAAGGTGTTGTCCGGATGAACCTCCGACCTCACCCCTTGCCCTCGAACGCCTTGTTTTGCGACCATGTCGCACCTGTCCGGACGACTGTTACGGTGACTCGCAGTGAAGCGCTCTGTGTGGGTGATCTTTCTGTCCGCTGCCTTGGTGGTCTCCGGCGGCGGGCTGCTCGTGTTCACCGCCGTCGGCGGGTTCGACCAGCCGGAGCCGGATCGGCCTCAACGGCCGACTGTTGCTTCGAGCAACCGAACGGCGACGGCCGGCAGCGCCACGAAGTACGTGTTCCCGGTGGCCGGTTGCCGGGCGGACGCGTCGCAGAGTCATCACGACTACCCGGCGTCGGACATCTTCGCGGCGAAGGGCTGCAAGTTCGTCTCGCCGGTCGACGGGCGGGTGGACGAGGTGACCCTGGTCGACACCTGGGACCAGAAGACGAACGTCGGCCGCGATCGCGGTGGGCTGTCGGTTTCGGTCGTCGGCGTCGACGGGGTCCGGTACTACGGGTCGCACCTGTCAGCGGTCGAGGTCGAGCCGGGGCGGGTGGTACGGGCCGGACAGACGCTGGGCCTGACCGGCAAGACCGGAAGCGCGCAGGGGACGCCGCCGCATCTGCACTTCGGAATCAGCTGGCCGACCGTGGCCGGGCACTGGTGGATCCGGCGAGGTGCGGTGCCACCGCAGGCGTTCCTCAACGCGTGGCACGACGGCAGACAACTCTCACCCGTTGCCACCGTGGCCAAGGCCAAGCGTTCGTACGGCGTCGATCGAGCCTGTCGTTCGTACTGCTAGCGGAGACCGCGGAAGAACGTGCGGATGTCGTCCACCAGCAGGTCGGGGGCTTCGAGCGCGGCGAAGTGACCGCCTCGCGAGTACTCCGTCCAGTGCGTGAGGTGGTGCTCGCGTTCGAGCAGGTGCCGCATCGCGGGGTCGGTCGGGAAGACGGCGACGCCGGTCGGAACTCCACTCGGCGCCGTGGGGTAGGTCCCGCTTTCGTAGTACAGGTTGGCCGACGTGGCGCTGGTGTTGGTGAACCAGTAGATGGAGACGTTGGCCAGCAGGTGGCCGAGCGCGACGGCGTCCTCCGGCAGGGCCCGCGCCGGATCGGTCCAGTCGTGGAACTTCTCCAGGATCCAGGCGAGCTGGCCGACCGGTGAGTCGCTCAGCCCGAACGAGACGGTCTGCGGCTTGGTCGACTGCAGTACGGCGTACCCGGTGCCCGTCGCGCGGAGCTGCTCGGCGCTGGCGAGCTTCGCCTGGTCGGTGGCGCTGAGGTCGTCGAGATCGCCGGGTCCGGCGGCTGGGAACGCGAGACCGCCGTTGAGATGTACGCCGATGACGCGGTCGGGCGCCAGGCGGCCGACGAGAGGTGACACCACCGATCCGGTGTCGCCACCCTGAGCGCCGTACCGGTCGTAGCCGAGTCGTTCCATCAGCTCGATCCAGGCGCGTGCGATGCGCAGGTGATCCCAGCCGGACTCCGCCAGTGGGACCGAGAACCCGTGCCCGGGCACGGAGGGCGCGATGACGTGGAAGGCGTCGGTGGCCTCAGCGCCGTACCGGGTGGGGTCGGTGAGCGGCCCGATCACCTCGAGGAATTCAGCGACCGACCCCGGCCACCCATGCGTCAGCAGCAGCGGGACGGCAGCCGGCTCGGTCGATCGGGCGTGCAGGAAGTGGATCGTCTGCCCGTCGATCTCCGTCGTGTACTGCGGAATCGCGTTGAGCCGGGTCTCCCAGGCCCGCCAGTCGAACTCCAGCCATCGCTCGACCGTCCCTCGCAGGTACTCGACCGGTACGCCGCGCTCCCACTCCCCCGGCAGCGATCGCGGCCAGCGGGTCGCCCGAAGGCGCTGCCGCAGCTCGTCGATCGCTCCCTGCGGAACGTCGACCCGGAACGGGGAGAACACAGCTGTCACCCTACGAGCGGGCCGAGGTCAGTGACCGGCGTTCGTCTCAGTTCGGAAGCCGGCGCGGTACCACGCCTCGAGACATTCCGGGATGCCGCGGAATATCCCGATCTCGCGGCCGGACAAAAACGTCCGCACCGGAGAACCTTGCCAGGTTTCGGTGCGGACGATGAAAGTTTTTTCAGTTCAGGCGCATTTCGGTAGTACTGGTAGTTCACTCAGGCGCATCCGAAAGATCGAGGGCGCCGGCGAGGGGCGGTTGGCCCACTCTCACCGGCCGCCGATCGATGGTTCAGCGGGGTGCTACGTCCCACATGCGCTCGCCGGGCAGGGGGTCGGGGAGCCGGTCGACGACGGGCATCGGGTCGTTGGTGACCCGGAGTCCGGCGAAACGACGGCTCATGGCGTGTGCGTAGCGCTCGGCCAACGCCGGCTCGGCGTTGTAGTCGGCGATCACGTGCTCACCGAACCAGACTCGTACGCGTCGGCGCTCAGACGTCTGGGTGGCGGTGGCGGTTGTCACTTGTCCTCCATGCAGTTCCAGGGTGGTCGGCCTAAGTCGCGGAGCGAGCGCGGTGCCGGTGCGCCGTGTGTTCACCGTCACGTCAGATCCAACGGACGACCGGAACGGAAGGTCACGCGCGAATTCTGGGCAATTGTCCAGAATCTTTTGTACACCTGGCCGACCGGTCTCGAAATTGTGTTCGAATACGTCGGGAGACCTAATTCATAGCGTTTCCTCAGGTACGACACGCCGAGGTGGCCTGGTGGGGCTCCGTAGGCTGGACCGGTGACCATCGAAGACGCTGGGACCAGAGCCCTGGCTGTTCCTGACCGGGTCGTGCTGCCGACCGGGATCGCCACCGTCCAGACCGAGCACCTGATCGGGGACATCAGCGACGCCCTTCGCCTGCTGGACGCCGTCGAGCGGGTCCGCGGCCATGCCCACCCGCTCATCCTCGGCCTGCAGGACGCCGTCGGGATCAAGATGCCGGCCGCGCTCGTGCTGAGTGCCATCTCCAACGGCCACGACTCCGCCGAGGCCGTCGCCGCGCAGGTCGGTACCTCTGCCGGCGAGGCCGGGCTGGCGATCGCCGAGCTCGTCGACCTCGGCCTGGCGCGCACTACCCCGACCCTCAGCGTCACCGGCCTGGGGCAGGCCCGCTTGTCCCAGCTGGACGGCCTGACCGTCCGAGTCCTGGACGTCGTCACCGGCATCCTCGGTCCGGCCGATGCCGCGCAGCTGATCCGGCTGCTGCACACCGTCGCCGACGGTCTCGAGTCGGCCGCCATCACGGCCCCGGTCTCCGACCAGCTGGCCCCGACCATCCTGCACAACTGACAGCGGCGCCGAGGTGACGCCGGGAGGAGACACGCCCTAGCTGACCGGCGTCGGGTCGTCGTACTTGCCGAGCTGTCCCTCGTAGCGCCGGCCGTTCCGGAGGGGCCACGCGTACGCCGTACAGCCGTGCAGGCCGAGCGTCTGTTGCTGCATCACGGGAGCCGGCTGTCCCGGCCCGGGGCACAGCTCATGGGCGTTGCCGAGGCGGTGGCCGGTCTCGTGGTTGAGCATGTACTGCCGGTACGTCGCGAGGTCGGCGCCGTAGTTCGGGATGCCTCTGGCCCAGCGGGCGACGTTGAGGACGACGCGATCGCCGATTCGGCAGCTCGTGTACTGGTCGAAGCTGCCGCCGCAGTAGGTGTCGCGGGTGGCGGGCGTGACCAGCATGAGGCGGAAGTCGGCTGCCTGTCCGGGGCCGACCTGGCGGAAGCGGCGCTTGCCGTCGGACGTCCAGCCTTGCGGAGCGCCGTAGGTCTCGCGGACGAAGCGGGCGAACTGCGGTGGGTCGATGCCTTTGATGCCGCCCTCGATTGCGATCTGGAAGGTGTAGATCCGGCCTGTTTGGCCGATGGTGGTGGGGTTGGCGGGGAGGGTCGTGAGGGTGGTGGTGCCGCGGGTCGGGTAGGTGATCGCTGGGTTGCCTTGGCCGGGGGCCGCGTTGGGGTGGGGCGTTTGGGGTGGGGTTTGGAGCTCCGTGTTGCCAGGGTCGGCCGGGTTGGCGGGCTGGACGGCGCTGTTCGGTGCGGTCCGCTTCTGCGAGCCAGTGCCTGCGGCGGAGGCCGGCGGGTCGGCGGTGGGCGCTGAGATTGACGGGTCGGCGCCGGGCACTGAGGTGGACGGATTGGCGCCGGGGACTGAGGTCGATGGGTCGGCGGTGGGCGCTGAGGGCGGTCGCTGTGGGTAGTTGTTGTGGGCGAAGGGGCTGGCGGGGAGCTGGGACAGGGCTCCGGCCATGATCGCCGCCGCGATCACCAGGGCGGCGACTCTCGTCTTGCGCATCAACAGCTCCTCACCCGCGCCCGGCCGGGCACGTCCTCACCCTGTTCTTGCCTGAACGGGCGAAACCCCTTCTCGCCCCGTACCCCGCCCGCTCGCGTCCACCCTGGGGCGGAGGCGGAAAATCCACCTGCCGGATTTCGCACAATCGTGTTAGTTTCGACGAAACCACACGCTCGTACGACTACCGGGAGCGACATGAAGCGTTGGACCGCAGGTTTTGTCGTCGCAACGTTGGCGCTGTCCGGATCGCCGGTGATGCTGGCCTGGGGCGCCTCACCGCATCCGGAACTCCAGCCGGGCCTGACCGCCGACGCGAACAGGGATGGGCGGCTGACGGCCGCTGACGAAGCAGCCGAGGAGCGGTGGACCGATGCCCGCGGCGCGATCTTCTTGCCCAACCTGGACGATGACCAGCGCCGCTGCCGGGTCGATCCGGCGGACCTCGACCGAGCCGGCGCGGAGGTCGATCGGTTACTTGCCGCCTGCAACGATGCGGCAGACGACCGGATCAACGGTCCGCGCGATGCTCTCGACCTGGCGCCGCTCGAGGTGCATGCCCACCGCGACGTGAGCCGGCAGGCAGCTGGGCGGCTCAGCGTCGTACCGGCGGACAAGGCGCGGATCTTCGTGGACGGGCAGGCCGTCGAGACTCTGACCGCCGCGCAACTTCGGCGCGGAGTACGGGTCCGGCTGGAGGGGCGGGACGTGGTTCGGGATCCGGCCAAGTGGGACGGGCAGGTGTCCGTGACGTTGACCGTTGCCGATCGCGGGCGGACGACGACGGACGTGGTGAAGCTCCGGGTCGCGCCGCTGATGTTGCAGAACGAACTGCAGCGCGCCGAGACGGTGCTGGCTGCCCGGCCGAACAAGGGACCGGGTTGGCCGACCGGTGAACCGCCTTATCCGAAGGGAGTTCCGGGCGAGTGGGAGCCGTTCGCGAAGACCTTGGGCCGGGCGACCCGGTCCGCCGGAGCGAGGCTGAAGTTCGTCCAGGGCACGGCGCGGGGCTGGAAGGACATGTGGGTGCAGGACACCTTCGAGCCTGCCACCGCCAGCATGCCGGTGGTCGGGGGCAGCCGGACGATGCGGATCTTGATCCGGTCGGGCAATGTCTGGGAGTTTCCCGACCGGGACGGAACGCCGGTGGCGACCCCGCGGCCTGCCGGGCGACTGCTGTACCGCGATCTGCGGGGTCCCGACATCGGGATCGTGCAGGAGTTGAGCGCGGTGCCGTCGGACGGGCTCAACGATCTGCTCAACATGGGTGGCAACATCGAGTCGCTGCCGCCGTACGCCGGGTATCCGCACGGGCGGGTGGTCTACGGCGCGGAGTCCCGGAGACCTGATGCCGGGTTCATCAAGCTCGTGACCGGGCAGGGCTACCAGGCGCCGGTGGTGATCGACACCTCCTGGTTGATGGTCGGGCACGCGGACGAGACGACGCATGTAGTGCGGGCCGGCAACGCTCGCGGCTGGACGCTCGCGGTCGCGGACCCGCGGCTGGCGGTCGATCTGCTGCGGGAGGCTCAGCGCACGGGAGCTGGACAGGCTCGGCTCTTCGCCGACACCAACTCGCAGCAGAAGCCGACCATCGACCAAGTACTTGCTGATAGCAAGGGGCTGGCCGACAACGAGGCAGCGGCAGGTCACATCGACGAGCAGTTGAGGATCTTGCTCGCGGCCACTGGACTGACGGCGGACGAGTTGGTCAGGTTGCCGGTGCTGTTCGAGCGGGTGCCGGGCTACGGGTTGCTGCGGGCAAGGACTCCGGGGCTGGTGAACGGGCTGTCGCTGACCGCGCGGGACTTCGCCGCACCTGACCCGCACGGTCCGAAGGTTGGCGGCCGGGATGTTTTCCGGCAGGCGACGGAGCGTGCGATGCGACGTAACGGCGTACGGGTGCACTGGGTGGAGGACTTCTTCTGGGCTCACCTGGGTGGTGGTGAGGTGCACTGTGCGACCAACGCATTGCGCGACACCCGGTCCACCGATACCTGGTGGAGGTCGGCGGGAAGTTCCCAGGCACCTCAGGCGTAGCGGACGCCCAGGCCGCCGTCGACGGCCCAGTTGGCGCCGGTGACGAAGGCCGCCGCGCGGGAGGCGAGGAAGCAGACCACCTCAGCGACGTCGTCGGGGGTGCCGATCCGGCCGAGCGGATGAGCGGCCAGCGCGGACTCGCGGGCGTTCGGGATGGTGTCGAAGAACTCTTCGAGCAGGTCGGTGGCGACGAAGCCGGGGCTGACGGCGTTGACGCGGACGTTGTGCGGAGCCATGTCGAGGGCGAGGCTGCGGGTCATGCCGACCAGTCCGGACTTGGCGGCGGCGTACGGGAACATGCCGGCGGTGGTCAACTGGGAGTGGATCGAGGCGATGTTGACGATCGCCCCGTGGCCGGCCTCGATCATCGGTGGCAGCACCTCGCGGGCCATCAGCCAGGCGCCCTTGAGGTCGACGTCGAAAACACTGTCCCACTCGGCCACCGTCATCTGAGTGGCATCGGCGTAGGCGTTGACGCCGGCGTTGTTGACCAGCACGGTGGCCGGGCGGCCGAGTTCCTTCGTGAGGCCGGCGACAGTACGGCGTACCGAATCCTCGTCGGTCACGTCGCCGACGGCGGCCGCGACGGTGGCGCCGGCCTGCCGCAACTCGGCCGCGGTCGCCGCGAGTTGATCAGGCAGGATGTCGAGAACCGCGACGACCGCGCCCTCCTCGGCAGCCTTGCGCGCGATCGCGCGGCCGATCCCGCGGGCGGCCCCGGTGACGAGTACGACCTCGCCGGTCAGACGTCCGGACACTGCGACCTCCTCCGTCGTCGGGCAGCAGCACCATCCTTACAGCAGCGCCGCCGGGGCCGAGGTGAGGAGTTGCCGACACCTGCCGACGCGGGCCGTGGCATGATCGAGAGCGGACAGTTGTCGCAGTAGCAGGAGGTAGCAGTGATTTTCTGACCCGCCGTCGAACCCGGCCGTCCCCGCCTGTGTGGACGCCGAACCGTTCCAGCGCGTCAGGAGGACCCGGATGTCTCAGCTGTCCCTGCACGAGATCTCGAAGTCTTACAACCATCGCCCGGTGCTCGAACGGGTCAGCTGCGCCTTCCCGCCCGGCCAGGTCAGCGGGCTGATCGGCGAGAACGGGTCGGGCAAGTCGACCCTGCTCCGGATCCTGGCCGGCGCCGAACCGGCCGACGACGGGCTCGTGACCGTTGCCGACAGCATCGGCTTCCTCGCCCAGGACATCTCGTTGCCGCTGGAACTCTCGGTCGCCGGGGTCGCCGATCACGCGCTGGCCGAGCTGCGTTGGATCGAAGCACGCATGCTGGAGCTGGAGGGCTTGCTGACGGACGGCGATCCCGCCTTGCTGACCGAGTACGGCGAACTGCAGACCGCCTTCCAGGTCCGCGACGGGTACGACGCCGAGGCGCGATTCCGGCGGGCGCTGGCCGGGTTGGGACTGAGTTCGCTGCCGGGCGATCGGTTGCTGGCCTCGTTGTCGGGCGGTGAGCAGGCGCGGCTGCACCTGGCCGCCGTACTGGTGGCTGCTCCGGAGGTGTTGCTGCTGGACGAGCCGACCAACCATCTCGACCTCGCAGCGACCGTGTGGCTGGAGGATCACCTGCGCGCCCGGGTCGGTACGACGGTGGTGGTGTCGCACGATCGCGCGTTCCTCGAACGGGTCGCGCCGACGTTGTTCGAGGTGGACGGCGACACGCGCCAGGTGACGCGGTACGGCAACGGCTACGCGGGCTATCTCACCGAGAAGGCCGCCGAGCGGGCGCGGATCGCGCAAGCGCGGCAGGTGTGGGAGGACGAGGTCGCGGTGATGCGGACGACCGTCGGAACCGCCGCCGACCGGGTCTCGTACGGCCGGGCGATGACGGACAACAACAAGATGGCCTACGGCCGGGCCGGCGATCGGGTGAACGAAGCTGAGCGGAGCCGGATCCGCAACGCCAAGGAACGGCTGCGCCGGTTGGAGGAGAACCCGCCGCCGGTGCCGTCGAAGCCGTTGCGGTTCACGGCCTCGCTGCAGTCGGCCGGGCTGTCCGGCGTACTGATCGATGCGGCTGGGGTGTCGGTGCGCGACCGGCTCCGGCCGACCTCGATCAAGGTCTCCACCGGGGATCGGCTGCTGATCACCGGGCCGAACGGGGTCGGTAAGTCGACGCTGCTCGAAGTGCTGACCGGTGCGCTGGGGCCCGACACCGGGACGGTCGAGCGGAGCGGTCACCTCGGCTATCTGGCGCAGGAGGTCGTCGAGCCTGATCCGGACCGGACCTTGCGGCAGGAGTTGATGCTGCACCGTGGGGCCGGCCGGCTCGGGCTGTTCGCACGGGAGCAGTTGGAGACGCGGATCGGCAACCTGTCGACCGGGCAGCGGAGGCGGCTGGCGTTGGTCGGGTTGCTGACCAAACGGCACGACGTACTGGTGCTCGACGAGCCGACGAATCATCTGTCGTTGGTGCTGGTGGAAGAACTGGAAGCGGCGCTGGCCGCCTACGACGGCGCTCTGGTGGTGGTCAGTCACGATCGCCGGTTCGTCTCGCGGTGGCGTGGCGAGCGGCTCGAACTGGAGGAGGACCGTGTTGCGTAGTACAGAGATTGTGGTTGCCAACAGCAACGAAGGCCCGTACGGCGTGCTGGCCGGCGCGGGTGGCGAGGTGTGGACGACGCTGGTGCACGCCGGGGTGGTGGCGCGGGTCGTCGACGGCGAGGTCACCCGGTTCGACCTCGGTGCGACGGGCTGCCGGCCGAGTGCGATCGTGCGTGGGCCGGACGACGCGGTCTGGTTCACCCGGAACGGTGATGACCGGATCGGGCGGATCGGGGCGGACGGAACGGTCTCCTCGGTCGAGGTGGGCGACGGATCCGCGCCGTACGGGCTGTGTGTGGGGCCGGACGGGGCGTTGTGGTTCACGCTGATGAACACCGACGCGATCGGCCGGGTGAGTGTCGACGGTGAGGTGGCGACCTTCCCGATCGGGACCGAGGGCAGCTTTCCGGCGATGATCACCGCGGACGACGACGGCGTGTGGTTCACGCTCAACCAGGGGAACGCGGTGGTGCGGATCTCGGTCAGCGGTGAGGCGGTCGTCCATCCGTTGCCGACCGCATCGGCCGGGCCGGTCGGAATCTGCGCCGGGGACGACGGCGTGTGGTTCACCGAGTTGATGGCCGGGCAGGTCGGCCGGATCTCCGCGGACGGGAAGGTCGAGGAGTTTCCGCTGCCGGATCGTGAGTCGAAGCCCCATGCGGTGGTGGCGACGGCTGGCGGCGGTTGCTGGGTGACGTTGTGGGGATCGGGGTCGGCGGTCCGGCTGGATGCGCGAGGCGTGGTGGTCGAGCAGGTCGCGCTGGGCGAAGGTTCGGAGCCGCATGGCCTGGCGCTGGGAGCTGACGGCGACGTGTGGGTGGCGTTGGAGGTCGGTGTCCTTGCGCACCTCCACGCTGAGGAGTGAGCCGATTCACCCGTCAGAGGGACGCCAGTAGCTGATCGCAGGAGCACTGTGGTGTACGTGACCACAGTGGTGGGACCCAAGGCAGAGCCCGCGCGGGCTGTGGAGATCGGAGCCGGACCGCGCGCGTTCGGCCGACGGGCGCTGGACGTGCTCGCGGTAGGACGGCCCGCGTTCTGGGTCGTCTCGGTGGTGCCGTACTACGTCGGGGTGTTGCTGGCGACCCATCGATTGGTGCCTGCGGTCGAGGACTGGCCACGGCTGATCGTCGGCGCGGTGGTGATGGGTCCGCTGCTGTGGCTGAGCGTGCTGGCGATCAACGACGCGCATGACCTGCCCGGAGATCTGGTCAATCCGCGGAAGTCGAAGTCGCCGCTGCTCCACGGGCGGGTGTCGCTGCCGGCGGCGAAGCGGCTGTCGGTGGTGGCCGGGGTTCTGTCGGTGGTCGTTGCGTTGTTCGTGGGGACCACCTTCGCGTTGGGCGTCCTGTTCGCGGTGCTGCTGGGGTTCGCCTACAGCGTTCCGCCGGTGCGGCTGAAGACGCGGGCCGGGTTCGATGTCGCGGCGAACTCGCTGGCTCTCGGGACCTTCGGGCCGTTGGCGGGCTGGGCCGCGGTCGATCCGGGGCTGAGCGGATTTCCGTGGGTGATGGCGTTGCAGGGCACGTTGGCGGCGGTCGGGCTCTATCTGCCGACCACGCTGGCGGATCTGGAGGCGGATCGCGCCGCGGGGTACCGGACCATCGCGGTCCGGCTCGGCGCGCGGGCGACGTACCGGCTGGGGTTCGCGTTCTGGATCGCGGCGGCGGGGCTGTCCGTCGTACTGGCCGGCCTGGACGCGGTGATCCCGCGCAGCATGCTCGCGCTGGAGATCGTGATGGTGCCGGTGCTGATTGCGGCGTACCGGCACTTCCTCAAGCCCGGCATGACTTTTCGGGGCGTCGTGATCGTGGCGTCGCTGTTCCTGCTGCCGTGTGGCACATTCGCTCTGACCTACACCAGCGTGCTTTGAGAGCGGCTGTTCACATCGAGACCAGGAGGCACCGCATGCATCAGGAGACCGAGCCTCACGATCAGGGCCTGCTCGACGTCGGCGACGGTCACCTCGTCCACTGGGAGGTCAGCGGCAATCCCGCCGGCAAGCCGGCCGTCGTCCTGCACGGCGGGCCGGGCTCAGGCGCCGGTCCGTTCTGGCGCGGCTTCTTCGACCCGGCGCAGTACCGGATCGTCTTGTTCGACCAGCGCGGCTGCGGTCGCAGTACGCCGGACGCCGCCGAGCCGGACGCCGACCTGAGCACCAACACGACCTGGCACCTGGTCGCCGACCTCGAGCGGCTGCGCGAACACCTCGGCATCGAGAAGTGGCTCCTGCTCGGCGCCTCGTGGGGCGCCTCCCTGGCCATCGTGTACGCCGAGCAGCACCCGGCCGCGGTCTCCGAGATCGTCCTGTTCAGCGTGACCAGCTCGTCGGCCCGCGAGATCGAGTGGATCACCCGCGACATGGGCCGGATCTTCCCCGCGGAGTGGACGCGCTTCCGCGACGTCGTACCGGTGGACGAGCGGGACGGAAACCTCGCCCTCGCCTACAGCCGGCTCCTGCACGACCCCGACCCGGCCGTCCGCGACCGAGCCGCCCGAGCCTGGTGCGAGTGGGAGGACACCCACGTGGCGACGTACCACGGCTACCGACCCGACCCCCGCTACGAGGACCCCGTCTTCCGGCTCCGCTTCGCCCGACTCGTCTCGCACTACTGGGCCCACGCCGGCTGGATCGAAGACGGCGCCCTCCTCCGCGACGCGCACAAGCTGGCCGGCATCCCCGGAGTACTCATCACGGGCCGCCTCGACATCAGCAGCCCACCCGACACCGCCTGGCACCTGGCCCAGGTCTGGCCGGACGCCGAGCTCCACATCGTCGAAGACGCCGGCCACGGCGCCTCCAAAACCAGCGTCTCAGACCTGGTATTGGCTGCCGTTGATCGCTACGCGACTAAGAGTCGTAGGGATTCGTCAGGGTGATCGGCGTACGGGCGATTTCCAGCACCGCCTCAGGGAAACGCGAACCAGCGGTGTAGTAGCGAGCGCGGGTTCGGCCGACCGGCTGGAGGAACTGGGCGGTGACCAGGTCCCGGAGGTCACGCTGCGCCTGTTGGCGATTGATGCCCTCGGACTGCTCGTACCTCGAGCGCCTGACTCGCCCGGCCATGGCGATGTCGTGCAGTGCGGTGACCACCCGCTCGTCGAGACGCGTCTCTCGAGCGAAGTCGCCGAGCGCCGTCCACACTCGGGCCGAGCGATCGAAACGGCTCTGCACCGTCTGCGCTTGCTGGTGGTAAGCGACCAGATTGAAGCGGATCCACCCGGAGACGTCCTGGTCGGGAAGATAGACGGCTCCCCGCAGGTTGAGCTCCCGGTAGTACTCCCAGGTGTTTCCGGGGCGGCCGAGCCAGGCCTCGATGGAGGAGAACTCAGGCGCCAGCACCCCTTCACGAGCAATCATCAAGGTCTGCAACGAACGGGACATCCGGCCGTTGCCGTCGGCCCAGGGGTGGATGGCGACCAGTTGCAGGTGGGCCATCGCGGCTCGGACCAGCAGATGCGTGGAATCGTCCCCGTTCAGCCAGTCGACCAACTCGGCCATCAACGCGGGAAGCTCGTCCGCCGGGGGTGCCGTATAGGCGGCGATACTGGAATCGCGGACATCGGTGACGTAGACAGCGCCCTTGCGCCACTGCCCCGCCGGCTTGCGGGCGGTGTGCCGGTGCCCCTGGAGCATCCAGTGCAGCGCGTTCAGGAAACCCTTGCTGTAGGTGAAGTCCTCGACGTCGTGCAGGGTCTGGAGATAGGTCATCATGCGCTGGTAGGCCAGCGTCTCTTCCCGGTTCTCGTCCGAGACCTCGACATCCCGCTCGCCTGCCATCAGGTCCTCGACGTCGATCGTCGACACCTTGAAGCCCTCGATCGAATTGGATCCCGCTACGGCGTCGGCAGTGAGGAACTTGCGCAGACCGGACGTCCACTTGGACGGTGTGGCCTGTACCTGGTGGCGCAACGTCTCCCGCATCTTGTCGATGTCACCGAGGACGCGCTCGTCGGCAGGGCTCAGCTCGGGCGTCGGGAACAACATGACTTCACGCTAGATTGATATAATGATTGCGTCAATGTTTGATGCTCAGGATGCCGCGGTGGTGTAGCGGGCGGCTAGTTGGTGGGCGGCTTGTTTGAGTTCTGGTGGGCAGATGAACTCCAGCTCGCTCTCGAACATGCCGAAGGTGGCGGCGAGGCCGGTCCAGGACCAGGCGCTGAGGGTCAGGCGGCAGGTGGTGGGGGTGAGTTCCTCGACCAGGGCGTCGCGGCCGGCCCAGCGGGCGATGTCGGTGGCTTTGGCCTGGAGGACGGCGGTGCCGCGGCAGGGCCATTGGTTCGCGTTCTGGAAGCGGCTCGAGATGTACGTCGAGATGTCGGGGGCGGGTAGTTCGCGCGGGGTGAAGCGGGGGCCTGTGGGGGTCTTGGGCAGCATCCGGTCGACGCGGAAGGTGCGCCAGTCGGCGCGGTCGAGGTCCCAGCCGACCAGGTACCAGCGGCCGCCCCAGGTGACGAGGTGGTGCGGCTCGACCTTCCGCGGGGGTGTCCACTCGTCCTCCGATGCGCCGGGTGAGGCGTAGTCGAAGCGCAGTACTTCGCGGGCGCGGAGCGCGGTACCGATCGCGATCAGGTGGTCGGAGTCGACCTTGATCCGGCGCGAGTCGGCGTACTTGTCGATCGTGGTGACCTGGAGTGCGTCGACGCGTTGCCGGAGGCGGGCCGGCATCACCTGGCGGACCGTGGCGAGGGCACGCAGCGCGCCTTCCTCGATTCCGGTCACCGTGCTGGTCGCGGTCTGCAGCGCCACCGCGACGGCGATCGCCTGGTCGTCGTCGAAGAGCAGCGGCGGTAGTTCGGCGCCCGCGTCGAGCCGGTAGCCACCGTCCGGTCCCTTGCTCGCGCGGACCGGATAGCCGAGATCGCGCAGCCGGTCGACGTCGCGGCGAACCGTGCGCGGACTCACTTCCAACCTCTCGGCCAGCAGCGCGCCCGGCCAGTCGCGGCGGGCCTGCAGAAGGGACAGCAGCGAGAGGAGTCGAGCCGAGGTTTCGGACATGACTTCAGATTGCCACGAGTAACGGCCAGAAGCTGTCCTCTACTGCTGGAAATGTCAGCGAGGTCAGGCCCCAAGATCTCAAGGAGACATCGTGATCAGCACCCGAGAGCTCACCAAGGACTTCGTGGTGAGCCGCACCGACACCGTGCACGCGGTCCGCGGCATCAGCCTGGACGTCGAACCGGGTGAGCTCGTCGCCGTGCTCGGCCCGAACGGCGCCGGCAAGACCACCACCCTGCGGATGCTCACTACCCTGATCGCGCCGACCTCCGGCACCGCGAAGGTCGCCGGGTACGACGTCACCGCCGACCCGAGTCAGGTCCGCCGCCGGATCGGGTACGTCGGCCAGGGCAACGGCGCGGGCCACTCGCAACGGGTCCGCGACGAACTGCACGGCCAGGGCGTCATCTACGGTCTCGACTCCCGCGCGGCCAACCGGCGGACCGACGAACTGCTGGAGTCGCTCGAGCTAGGCGAACTGGCCAAGCGCAAGGTGTCCGACCTGTCCGGTGGCCAGCGCCGCCGGCTGGATGTCGCGATGGGGCTCGTGCACGCCCCCGGACTGCTGTTCCTCGACGAGCCGTCCACCGGGCTGGACCCGCAGAACCGGGCCAACCTGTGGGACCACATCCTGCGGATGCGCGAGCAGCACTCGATGACCATCATGCTGACCACGCACTACCTGGACGAGGCGGACTCGATGGCCGAGCGGGTGGTCGTGGTCGACCACGGCGAGGTGATCGCCGACGACACCGCGGACGCGTTGAAGGCCGACCTGGCCGGCGACCAGCTGGTGCTCACCGTTGTCCCCGGCAACCTCGCAGAGACCGCCCAGCTGGCCACGAAGTTGCCGGGAGCAAGAGAAATAGTTGCCGAGGGCGACCGATTGACCGTGCGGGTGGCCGACGGCCCGAGCGCGCTGCCCGACCTGATCACGGCGGCCCAGCAGTACGGCGTACCGGTGGTGACCGCTCAGGTCCACCGGCCGACCCTCGACGACGTCTTCCTCAACCTCACCGGCCGCAGCCTGCGCGAGGCCGACAGCACCGGAAAGGCCGCAGCATGACCACCCTTACCGTCCCCACCACGACGCCGGCGACCACGCGTCCGGTCAACCGGAACCTCTTCCGGGACACCCGGATCGTGATGCAGCGCGAGCTCAAGCCCGTACTGCGCGACCCGTTCTCGCTGATCTTCGGCATGATCCAGCCGCTGGTCTTCCTGGCCCTGTTCGGCCCGCTGCTCAAGGGCTCGCTCGGCGGCTCGCTGGACGGCGGTGTCTGGCAGTGGTTCGTGCCCGCCATCCTGGTGATGACGACCCTGTTCGGGACCTCGGCCACCGGGTCCAACCTGCTTTTCGAGTTCCAGACCGGCGCACACGAGCGGATGCTGGTGACGCCGCTGTCCCGTTCGTCGCTGCTGATCGGCCGGGCGCTGAAGGAGATGGTGCCGCTGTTCGGTCAAGCGGTGATCGTGATCGCGGTGATGACGCCGTTCGGCTTCGACCTGCACCTGGGCGGCGCGATCGTCGGGCTGGCGCTGCTCGCCGTGTTCGGGATCGGGCTCGGTTCGTTCAGCTACGCGCTGGCGATCGCGGTCCGCAAGCAGGACTGGATGTTCTGGGTGGTGCAGCAGACGTTCCTGTTCCCGCTGATGATCCTGTCCGGGATGCTGCTGCCGCTGGAGACCGGGCCGGAGTGGATGCGAATCGCGTCGAAGTTCAACCCACTGTCCTACCTGGTGGACGCGGAGCGGACGCTGTTCGCCGGTGACGTCACCTCGACCACCGTGCTGTGGGGCTGGGTCGCCGGCCTGGTCACGGTCGCTCTGGGGCTGACCGTCGGCATCCGCACGATGCTCCGTTCTGCTGACTGACCTCGCCGGAACGCTCGAAGGACCCGAAGCCCCGTGGGCCTCGGGTCCTTCGAGCGTGGGTCAGCGCAGCCGCGCCGCCGTGATCTGGTTGAGGTGGATGAGCAGGTCGTAACTCGGGCCGAGCCGGATCGGCAGCTCGGGGGTGGGGTAGCCTGTGCCGATGTCCCGGGTCGGACGGCGTACGTCGAACCACGCGCGGGTGCGGGCCGGCAGGCGGCGCAGGTCGACCAGGTAATCGCGGTACGGGACCTGGTCGAGGGTGTGCTCGTTGTTGCCCTTCGCCGCGGACGGCAGGGTGAAGACGCGCAGTCGGCCGTCGGCCGTGTCGTGGGAGTTGAAGGAGCCGTGGTCGAAGGACATCCCGACGGTCAGGTAGCCGCGGCCGAACTGCTCGCGCAGGAACTGTCCCTGCGTCTTCGGGTAGTCCTTCGGCGAGCCCGTCTCGAGCGCGATGTGACCGTTGTGCGCCGACAGCACCACCTTCGCGCCGGTGGCGCGGGCCCACCAGCCCGTGTTGGCGGCCATCGACTCGTCCCGGAAGTACATCGCCTTCGGCGTCACCGTCGGGTCCGTCACGTCGAACGAGTAGAACTTCGCGACCTGCCAGATCGCCCGTGCGTGCTGGGCCGCCCAGGTCCGCTCGCGGCTCGCAGGCAACGACTCCACCAGTACGACGGCCCGGCGCGCCGCCGCCTCGATCTTGACCCGCTCCGCGAGCGGCTTGGCGAAGTACGCGGCACTCCAGGCGGCGTACTCGGCGTCGGAGCGGAGACCGGCGTACAGGCGGTTGAGCTCCGGCAGGGACGCCGGGCTGGTCTTGCCGACGTAGCCGACCACGCGATCGAGCAAGGCCGGGCCGGCATAGCCGAGGTCGTTGCCGACGAAGTGCAGCTTGCGGGCGTGGGTGCGGTTGTAGGAGCGCATCCACTCGATCAGTTCGAGGTACTCGGCGGTGTTCCAGAACTTGTACGCGTCCTGGAAGTCGCGGCGCATGATCTCGCGCGGATCGCCGACGCCGCTGACGACGTACCGGTCGAGCTCGAGGCCGGTGCTCCAGGGGGCTTCGAGGGAGAAGGTGGTGAAGCCCTTGTCCACCACGAGCTCGCGGAAGATCTTGTGCTTCAGTGTGAAGAACTCACTGGAGCTGTGGGTCGCCTCGCCGAGCCCGACGATCCGGGCGTTGCCGACCATGGCGGCCAGCGGCTTCACGTCACGCAGGCTGCTGCCGGCCTCGGTACTGCGGATCGGGTGCGCCGCCGCGGTCAGGGCAGGCACCGGGTTGGCAGGCGCCGGGGCGCTGGGCGCCGCGGTCGCGGTGAGCGTCGACAAGGGCAGAGCCGCTGCAACGAGCAAGGCCGGGGCTGCCAGGAGCCGCTTCATCAAAGTCCTCCGGGAGGCTGGGTGCTGTTGACTCCCACTCTGTCCGGATCGGCTCGCCGGCCCCATCCCGCAGCCGCCCCGACCGAAGGTAGTGCCTGCTGTACCTTCAGAGCTTTTCGAGCGCTTCCCGCATGCCCACTTCGGCCTCGTCGCCGAGCTTCTTGAACTGCCCCTTGAACAGCGGCTCGATCAGCCGGGTGACGCCCTTGAACTCGAACTCGGCCCGATAGGTCACCTCGGTGCCGCCGCTGCCGGTGGCCCGGAACGTCATCGTGTCGAGCGCGGTGACGGTCTTGTTCGCGCCCCGGAGCTGGAACAGGCGGCCGGGCTCGAGCTTCTGTACGACGTACTCCAGCTCGGTCTCCCGGCCGGCGAACGACGAGGTGTTCTGGTACCTCGTGCCGGGGCCACCGTCACCCTCCACCTTGACCGTCGACACCGTCCCGGAGTCCCACTCGGTGGTCGTCTCGAAGTCGGACAGGTAGGCGAAGACCCGGTCGACGGGCTTCTCCACGGTGACAACGCGCTCGATGGTGATCACTTCGCCACGCTACCGCCCGTGACAACCCGAAGTTATGCAGCGACCCGGCGGTTGGCGACCTCGGCGACCTTGGTGAAGAACTCGCGGAAGCGCGCCTCGTCGTCGGCCGAGATCTGCAGCGAGGAGGTGGCGGCGGAGCTCAGGTCGAGCCGGTCGGTGCCGTAGAGCGGCAGGTTCGCGTCCCGGTTCCGGACCGTGCCGATGAACAGCTGACCCGGCTTACCGGGCTTCTTGAAGAAGATCAGCACCCCGAGCCACTGCAGTGGCAGACGCAGGCTCTGCTGCGCACCGATCAGGTCGAACGCCTCGAAGACCCCCCGGTCCACGCGGAAGTGCAGGTTCTCGTAGTCAAAGGTGAGCGGTTCCATGAACGGCAACCTAGCGGGTGCGGGGTGCGCTGATCGCCAGGATCTCGGGAACGGCCACCGCCCAGGTCAGCGGCGGGAGTTCGTGGCCGGCGCCTTCGAGCAGGACCAGCCGCGCGCCCGGTACTTCGTTGGCCAGCGCTTCGCCATGGGGCGGCGGGAACAGCGGATCTGCGGTGCCGTGCAGGACGAGCGCCGGTACTGCGATCTCGCCGAGCCGGGGACGGACCGATTCGCCGCCCTCGAGCATCCAGTGGTTGGTCATCGCGGCCGGATTGGTTGCCCTGGACAACGCCGCGGCGTAGAGCGCGCGGCGGGCGGGTTCGTCGTACGGGAGGGTGCCGGCGTAGAGGCGGTCGTCCCTGATCAGCGCGTCGAGCGCTGCCTCGGGGTCGGACCAGTCGGTCGGCGGTGCTTCGCCGGAGAAGCTGGCCTTGATCTCGTCGGTCGGCGGTGGCAGGTCCGGGCCCATCGGGCTGGTCGCGACGAAGGTGACCGAGGCGACGCGATCGGGGTGCTCGACGACGAGTTCCTGAACGATGCCGCCACCCATCGAGATGCCGACCAGATGCGCCCGGGAGATTTCCAGTGCGTCGAGGATGCCGAGCGGGTCGGCGACCAGCTCCGCCCCCGTGTACTGCGGATTGCCGGGCTCGTAGCTGGTCGACTCCCCCGTGTCGCGGTGGTCATAGCGAACGACGTACCGGCCGCCGTCCGCGAGCCGTCGGCAGAAGGCCGGTTCCCAGTGATCCATCGAGGCGGAAGCGCCGTGGATCAGCAGGATGGCCGGGTCCGAGGCGCTTCCGAAGGTGTCGACGCACAACTCGACGCCGTTGACCGGCAGCAGGGCAGTCATGACCAGACGGTACCGACGCCAGGGGTCTGCCGATCGGTGCCGGCAGCGGACGCGCTGCCCGCTCCGGCCTGCAGCGCCAGGGCGAAGGCCACGACGGCAAGCGCGCCGGCGACTGCGCGGAGATTGTTGGCCGGGTTCCATTTGGCCAGGTAGTTCAGCCACTCCGCAGCACCGGCCGCGGAGTGTGGGTCGACGGCAGCGAGTCGGTCGTTCAGCGGGATGTTGACGGCGAAGCTGACCACCATCACGCCGGCCAGGTAGAGCACGGAGCCGGCCAGTACCCACCATTTGCCCGGAGTGTCGCGGACCAGTGCGAGGATCGCGAGGGCGACACAGACCAGCGCCGTACCGCAGAAGACCAGCAGGAACAGCGGATTCTGGATCCGGACGTTGATCAGGTTCATCGCGACCGCGCCCTGCCCGGCCGGCATTCGCTGCAGGGAGCCCATCACCGCAGTACCGAAGGCGAAGAACAAACCGCCCGTCAACGCGCTGCCGACGAGTCCGGAGAAGATCAGGATCCTGGTGAGGTTCATGCCGACCACACTCCGGTCCGCGCCGTCGCCCGGGCCCAGTCGGCGAAGTCGCGCGGGGCCCGGCCGAGCACCTGCTGGACGCCTTCCGACACGTACTCCGAGCGGTGGTTGCGGATCACCGCGAACAGATCGCGGACCGCCTCCGCGTCCTCCTGGGGCTGCCCGAAGCCGATCAGTTCGGCCACGAACTCCTCCGGCTCGAGGTCGACGTAGGTGATCGGCCGCTCACTGACCTGGGCCAGCTCCGCGGCGACCTCGGTCATCGTCAGGGTTCGCGGTCCGGACAGCGAGTAGGTCTCGCCGGTATGTTGCTCGTCGAGCAACACCGCCGTCATCACGTCGCCGATGTCGTCGGTATCGATCCACGCCTCGCCGCCGTCACCGGCCGCCACCCGGATCTCGCCGCCGAGCACGTAGTCCAGCAGGAAGTCCTCGCTGAAGTTCTGGGCGAACCACGCCGGCCGGACGATGGTCCAGTCGGCGCCGCTGGCCTTGACCTGGTTCTCCAACTCGAGGCTGCTTTCGTAGACCGCGAAGTCGCGACCCGGGCTGCCGACGCCACGGCCGGACAGCAGCACGACCCGGCGCAGCCCTTCGGCGGCCGCCTGCCGGATGAACTTCCCGGCCTGGGCCAGTCCCGTCGGCCCGACCGGCGGCGCCAGGTACGCCGTGTCGATGCCGGCGACGGTCAGCGACCAAGTGCTCTCGTCGTACCAGTCGAAGCGTTGCTCGCTCGACCGCGAAGCCAGGCGGTAGGCGACGCCCCGGGTGTCGAGCTGCTCGGTGACGCGGCGGCCGGTCTTGCCCTTGCCGCCGAGGATGAGGATCGGTGTTGTTGTCATGACCTCAGTTCACCGTGATCAGCTGAGACAAACCATGGTTCTCCGGCGCATTTCGATGTCTGAGAGTCTCAGTCTGAGGTAGTCTCCTCGCCATGGACGTCCTGGATGACCTGCTCGCCGGCACCCGGGCACGAGGTGGCGTTTTCAACCTGACCATCCTGGATCCGCCCTGGGGACTGCACATCGTCGACGAGGCACCGCTGGCACTGGCGACCCTCGTCCGCGGCTCGGCCTGGATCGTCAGGGACGGTCAGCCGCCGATCCGGATGGAGCAAGGCGACGTCGCCGTGCTCTCCGGCCCGACGCCGTACGTCGTCGCCGACCAGCCCGGCACGGTGCCCAATCTCCGGATCCACCCGTACGGCGTCTGCGAACCGTTGCCGGGAGCACCCATTGACTACAGTTCCCGGCTCGGCGTCCGGACACACGGTGGCCGGCCGGACGGCGAGGCAATGGTGGTCAGCGGCACCTATCAGCTGGAAGGCGACGTCAGCCGCCGGCTGCTGGCCGCGTTGCCTCCGGTGCTGGTGGTCCCGGCCGCGGACGTGGCGGGTCATGTGATGGAGCTGGTGCTCGGCGAGATCCAGCGCGACGAGCCCGGTCAGCAGTCGGTGCTCGATCGGTGGCTCGACCTGGCACTGATCACCACCTTGCGCGCGTGGTTCGCCCGGCCCGAGTCGCACGCGCCGGGGTGGTACCAGGCGCAGAGCGATCCGGTGGTCGGCCTGGCGCTGCGGCTGCTGCACGAGGAGCCCGCGCATCCGTGGAGTGTCGTGGAGCTGGCCGAGCGGACCGGGGTCTCACGAGCCAGCCTGGCCAGGCGGTTCAGCGGGTTGGTCGGCGAGGCGCCGATGGCCTACCTCACCGGCTGGCGGATCACCCTGGCCGCCGACCTGCTGCGCGAGACGACGCACACGGTCGAGTCGATCGCCCGCAAGGTCGGCTATGCCAACGCGTTCGCGCTCAGCGTCGCGTTCAAACGCGTCCGCGGGACCAGCCCGACCGCGCATCGCCGCGCGAGTACGGCGGCGTAGCGCGTCGGCGTACCGGTTGCCGTCAGGCGGTGGTGGCGTCGATGAACGCGAGAGCCTGCGGCCAGGACACCCGGAAGGCGTCGACGTTCGCCGGCTTGTCATGCCGGAAGCGATCGGCGAAGCCGTGCTCGACACCCGGGTGGAAGTGGGTGATCGTCGCCCCGGTCCCGCGACTCTGCAGCGCTGTCTGCAGCGCCTCGAAATCGGCGACCGGTACCGCGGCGTCGGCGCCCGGGTAGACCACCATCACCGGCGCGGTGATGCCGATCGAGTCGGCGATCGCGTCGTGGGTCTGGTTCGGCCGAAGCTCGGAGGGCACCGTCGGGTGGTAGGCGACCACCGTGGCGACCCGGGGTTCTCTTGCTGCCAGCAACAAACTGAAACGGCCGCCGAGACACCAGCCGATCGTTCCTGCCCTGGTGCAACCGAGGTCGTCGAGCAGGTGATCCAGCAGCGCGGCCTGCTCAGCGAGCGCGGTGTCGTCATCCAGTCCGTCGGCCAGCGCGAACAGCTCCTCGCGGCTCGAGTCGTCCGTACTGCGGCCCTTGAACGGATCCCAGACCAGCGCGGTGATGCCGCGCCCCGCCAGCTCGTCCGCCCAGTCGCGAAGCTGCTCGCCGATGCCGGTGATCATCGGCAGCAGCAGCATCCCCGGTCCCGCCTCGACTCCCACCGGCCGGGCGAGATACGCGCCCAGCTCCCCGATCCGCACCTGGCCCGCTTCGATGTCCACGCAGGGAGGCTAGGGCATCGCCTTCAGCATGCGCTGTCCGGCCACGTTGACCAGGACGAAGATGATCGCGGAGAAGATCAGCAGCGCGAGCTGGGCCGGCAGCAGGGCCACCCCGACGCCGATCGCGAGGACCGGGAGCGCCAGTCCGGCGTACGCGATCAGGAAGAGTGCGGCGAGCACCTCACCCCGTGAACTCGGGTCGGCCAGCGAGGCCGCGGTCGCGACGGCGCCGCGGAAGACCAGGCCGACACCGGCTCCCGCGATGACGCCACCGGCGACGAACAGCCACAGGCTGGGCAGCAGCCCACCGACCGCGACCCCGATCAGCCCGGCCGACATCAGCACCAGCCCGAGCTTGAGCTGCCGCGGCCGGCTGAACCGGACGAACAGCATCTGGCTCACGGCCCCCGCGAGGAAGACCGCGAACGTGACGACGCCCGCCAGCAACCGCGAAGTCTGGTGCAGAGTGCCGGCCAGGAAGGTCGGGGCCAGTGAGGTGAACAGTCCGAAGATCGCGAAGGCGGCGAACGCACCGACGGCCGTCGCGAAGAACTGCGGCTTCGCGGCACTCGGCAACGCCACCCGCTGCGGCCGGTACGCCGGACGCTCCTCCTGCCGCTCGACCGTCTCCGGCACCAGCGCGATCCCCAGCGCGCTGAGCAGCAGCAGGACCAGGAACACCTCGTACGGCCGGTCCAGCGGCTTCATCCCGTACTCCGCGAGCAGCCCACCGACCAGCGGCCCGAACGCGAGGCCGCCGAGGTTGACCATCGAGGAGATCAGCGCCGAGTGGCTCGGATCCTCGTCGGGCCGCGAGATCCGCCGCAGCTCGGAGAGGTGAGCCGTCGCGGTCGCCGTCAGCACCCCGACGCCGACACCCGACACAAAACGCGCCAGCAGCAGTCCGGGGACGTCCTGCCAGAAGAGGAAGATCACCGCGGCGAGCGCCTCGGTCAGGACGGCGAGCAGTGCCACCCGGCGGCGGCCGAGCCAGTCGCTGACGTGACCGGCCAGGTAGAGGCTGACCATCACCCCGACCGCGTAGGCGGCGAAGATGACCGTGATCATGAAGGTCGGGAAGCCGTCGCGGCGCTGGTAGATCGCGTAGAGCGGCGTTGGGACCGTGGAGAACGCCATCGTGGTCAGGAAGGCGACGGCGATCATCCAGAAGCCGGCACCGTGCGCGAACCGAACGGGAGTACCGGCCCGGTCGAGCGAGCGGTGGCCGGAAAGAGTTGTCATGCTTCTAGGTTCACTGCTGCGATCTATCGAGTCCAACGAATCTTCTTGCACTGTCTTATCGACTCCGGCGATAATTGGTCGATGGACAGCCGCCAGCTGGAGTACTTCGTCGCCGTCGCGGAGGAGTTGAGCTTCACTCGTGCCGCTCAGCGGCTGTTCACCGTGCAGTCGACCGTCTCGGCGGCGATCCGTGCACTGGAGACCGATCTGAAGACGACCCTGTTCGATCGCTCCACCCGCCGCGTCACCTTGTCGGATGCCGGCGAGGCGCTGCTGCCCGAGGCGAAAGCCGCGCTCGAAGCGCTGGACCGCGCCCGGGCCGTGGTCGAGGAGGCGTCGACCGGGCTGCGGGGGAACGTCCGGATCGGCACGATGACCAGACTCGGGCTGATCGACCTACCGGCCCTGCTCGGCTCGTTCTATCAGCGGTATCCGTTGGTCGAGGTGCAGGTGACGACATCGCCGACGGGTTCGAGCGGCCTGGCCGACGACGTCCGGCACGGCCGGCTCGACGTGGCGCTGGTCGGGTTGAGCCGGGCGGAGATGAGCGGGTTGGAGCCGCGCGAGCTGGCGACGGTGTCGTTCGTCGCACTGGTGCCGTTGACGCATCGGCTGGCGTCGGCCGCTGCGGTGCGCCTGGAGGATCTCGCGGGCGAGCGGTTCGTCGACATGCTGCGCGGATTCGGGAACCGGACGACGGTGGATCGGGCGTTCGACCTTGCCGGACTGCCACGACGGGTGCAGGTGGAGGTGCCGGACCTGACGACCGTCCCGGAGTACGTGCGCGCCGGGCTGGGCGTGGCCGTCGTACCGGACATGCAGCTGGAGAACGTGCCAGGAGTGACCCGGCTGCGGTTGACCGATGTGGAGCTCACTTGGACGTTGTCCGCGATTACTCTGAGCGGCAAGCGACCGAGCCGGGCCGTGACCGCACTGCTGGATCTGATGACTGCCTCGATCTAGCCGGCGTACGCGCTCGGGCCGGTAGTTTGGCGGCGTGGAGACGTGGGAGTTGGGTGCGGCCGGGGTGCTGAAGCTGCCTTCGGGACGGCTCGTGCGGGGACGAGGGTTGCGCGATCCGTTGCCGGGCGGGGCGCTGCCGGAGTACGGGGTGTACTTGCTGGACAGGCAGCCGCCCGAGGTCGAGTGGGCTTCACGATGGGTGCGCTGGCCGGACTTCCGTCTGCCGGCCGACAGCCGGGACGCTCGGGATGCGCTGGTGGAGGTGCTCGACCGGGCTTCGTCGGAGCGAGTGGAGCTGGCCTGCGGAGGCGGCCGCGGCCGAACCGGTACTGCGCTGGCGTGCCTCGCCGTGCTCGACGGAGTCGCTCCGACCGACGCGGTCGCCTTCGTACGGGCGAACTACCACCCCAAGGCCGTCGAAACGCCGTGGCAGAAGCGCTACGTCAGGCGCTTCAGCGCGTCCTGATCGGGATATCCCGTTGACGATGGCGCGGCCGGTCGCGTTTGCTCTGGGCGTGACGATCGAGCGCTCCAATCCCACCGCCCTGCATGCGACCCCCGGCTATCACCACGTGACGAAGGTCCGGGCCGCGGAGCTGGTGATGCTGGCCGGGCAATGTCCGCTGATGCCGTCGGGTGAGCTCGCCGCCGGTGGGCTGGCCGGGCAGACCGAGCAGGTGATTCAGAACATCCTGGTCGCGCTGCAGTCCGCCGGGGCCGGCCCGACGGACGTCGTACGGACTGTGATCTATGTGGCCAGCGCCGCCCGTGAGGACCTCAGCCAAGTGTGGATCCAGCTCAACGAGTCACCGCTGGCGCCGGCTTTCACGTCGGCCAGCACCCTGCTCGGCGTCGCCCAGCTCGGCTTCCCCGGTCAGCTGGTCGAGATCGACGTGACCGCCGCGCTCTGATCGGCTGGTCGGGGACCAGTCTGTTGCCGGTTGACGGGGTGAGTCAGGCGGTGAGCAGACCGACGCCGAGGGTCAGGACGCCGGCCGCGAGGGAGAGCGCGCCGAGCCAGAGGATGGCGACGAACCGGTTCGGCGTGGTGCGGTCCTTGCCGGCCGACGAGGCGAAGAAGCCGCCCGACATCAGGATCGCCGCGATCGGGATGCCCAGGCGCCCGAGGGTGAGGAAGAAGCCTTCGAGGTTGGTCTGGTCGACGTACAGCAGGCCGACCAGGCTGAGGATGACCAGTACGCCGGCGTGACCGTGCCCGGCGCGCGCGAACGACTTCTGGAAGTCCGTCATCGGCACCTCCCCGCGAGCGACCTTGGTCAGCAACCAGCCGCCGACCTGGATCGTGACGATGGTGAGCAGGATCGTGCCGGCGATGTCCCGGGACGGGTCGCTCAGGACCATGGGTGCGCCTTTCTCTCAAAATAGATAGTGGAGGTATCCGCTTACGGATATTGGTACTATCCATCACAGCCGAAAGAAGGGCAAGACCTTTATGCGGATCGCCGAGCTGAGCCGGGTCTCCGGGGTTCCGGTCCCGACGATCAAGTACTACCTCCGGGAAAACTTGCTTCCCCCGGGCGAGCTGACCAGCCCGAACCAGGCGTCGTACGGCGAAGCGCACCTCCGCCGGCTGCGCCTGATCCGCGCTCTCGTCGACCTGGCCCAGGTGCCGGTCGCCCGGGTGAAGGACGTGCTCGAGGGCCTGGACTCAGAAACCATGCCCCTGCACGACAAGATCGGCCGCGCCCACCGCGCGATCACCCCTCAACGCCAACTCACCTCGACCTCGGCCGCCCGCGAAGCCGCCACCGCCCAGGTCACCGCCCTGATCAACACCCGCGGCTGGTCGATCGACCCCGAAGCCCCGGCCCTCACCACCCTGATCGAGACCCTCGCGGCCCTCCGCACCCTCGACCAGGAACACCTCACCGACTCCCTCGACTCCTACGCCGACGCGGTGGAGAAGTTCACCGAACTCGAAGTCGCCGCGGTCACCTCCCGCCCCGCCCCCGACGAGATCGCCGAATCAGTCGTCATCGGCACCATCCTCGGCGAAACCATCATCGCCAGCCTCCGCCTCCTCGCCCAGGAATCAATCTCCGCCAAGCGCTGGAAGGCTCTCACTGACGATCAGGCTTAGCTGCTCGGCTTCATCAGATCGCGAACCCGCTCGAGCCTGGCGGACAACTTCGCCGGGCCGGCACCGGGCGCTTTCCGTTGCTCGGCATAGCGTTCGAGAATCGCCAGCTCGGCGCGCAGATCTCCGCGTTGCCGGTGGATCACTGCGATCTGCTCGAAGTACCAGGGCGCCACCCCGCACGCATTTGCTCGGCTTTCCGCCTCAGTCGCTGCGACGAGGTTCGTGAGTAGCTCCAACGCCTGGTCCAACTGACCTGCGCGTTCGAACTCCCGCACCGCGTCAACCCAAGCACTGAAATGCTTGCCGCGGTGATACCCGGGCTTCAGCGGCATCTTCGTTGATTCTTGCGTCAGCCGTCGTGGGCCATGTCGACGAAGCGGGAGTAGTGGCCCTGGAAGGCTACGACGATGTCGGCGGTGGGGCCGTTGCGGTGTTTGGCGACGATGAAGTCGGCTTCGCCGGGGCGGGTGGACTCGCGCTCGTAGGCGTCTTCGCGGTGCAGCAGGATGACGACGTCGGCATCTTGTTCAAGCGATCCCGATTCGCGGAGGTCGGAGGCCATCGGCCGCTTGTCGGAGCGTTGCTCGGAGCCTCGGTTCAGCTGGCAGATCGCGATCACCGGGAGCTCCAGCTCCTTGGCGAGCAGCTTGATCGAGCGGGAGAACTCCGAGACCTCCAGCTGGCGGGACTCGACCTTCTTGCCCGACGTCATCAGCTGGAGGTAGTCGATCACGATCAGCTTGAGGTCGTGCCGCTGCTTCAGCCGGCGGGCCTTGGCGCGGATCTCCATCATCGTCAGGTTCGGCGAGTCGTCGATGAACAACGGCGCCTCCGAGACCTCACCCATCTTGCGGGCCAGCCGGGCCCAGTCCTCGTCGGTCATCTTGCCGTTGCGCATGTGGTGCAGCGGCACCTTCGCCTCGGCCGACAGCAACCGCATGGTGATCTCGTTGCGGCTCATCTCGAGCGAGAACACACACGAGGTCAGCCCGTGCTTGATCGAGCACGACCGGGCGAAATCCAGCCCGAGCGTCGAGTTGTGGGTCGGGATCATGGACCGGCCGGCCAGGTAGAGGTGGGCGGAGTTGTCCACCTCCACACAACGGACGGGCACGCTGTCGATCCGGCGGACCTGCTTGACCAGCCGGTTACCGATCCGGATCGTCGACTTCGGCCGGCGCTCCTTGTGCGTGATCATCTTTCGCGACAACTTGAAGACGTCGTCCACGGTACTGAAGGTCAGTACGTGCCCGATGGAGGATTCCGGCGTACGCCCCTCGACGGTCCGTGTTCGGTGTCCGCACTTGTACCCCAGGCTGACGATCAGCTCGTAGACATCCAGCGCGAGGCGTTCGTTGGTCAGCGTGATCTGGCAACTGCCCGTCGGGTTGACCGTCCCATCGGTGTCCAGCAGACCTGCCAGGAGCTCGCGCCGCTGGTTCTCGGACGCCCGCAGGAAATCGACTGGGATGTGCTTGTTGCCCAGGACGCCGATCTTGCGGAGGACGGCCTGAACCGTGCCGTGATCAGCGTGACAGGACTGGCAACGCTGGCCGCCCGCATACGCAGCGCCACAATCCGGGCAAGTCGGAGCTGCGACGGCCGGCGACAGGAATCTCGCCTTGCCTCCACAGGACTGCCCGCAGGTGCGGACCTCGACAGTCTTCGGCACGAACAGCGTTCCGCAGACGACACACTCGCGACCCGGCCGCGACTCCCGCGGAAACTGCAGCGAGTAGTTGAGGCTCGACTGCTGCCCGACCATCAACCCGGTGGCCTCCACGAACATCGCTACTTCCGGATCAGCCGACGTGAACCGGGCCGATGCCGAATGACCGTCCCCGAGCCAGACTCCCAGCGCGTACGGCGGCAGCGGAAGGCTGACCTCGGGCAGATCCAGAGCTGAGGCGTTGTCGATGGAGTGATTGACCCGCAACTCCGCGCCCGGGCAGTGCAGAGTTTCGGCGATCTCGGCCGTGGTCCGCACTGCGGCGAACTGTCGCTGACTGCGGGTTCGGTTGTGGCCGGTCTCGGCTGCCCACCGAGCCTTCCGCGAAGCGCGAGTCTCCGTCAGCCACTGGTGCTCGGCATCGGCGACCAAGGTGCTGCCGTCGGAGAACGTGATCTCGTAACACGGGCGGTCGACCAAGACCTCGGTCGCGGCAACGATCGTGGTGGGGCGCCCATCGGCGTCGATCAAGTGGTCTCCGACGCTCACCTCACCCATGGTCGTCCAGCCGGTGGGGGTCGGCAGTGGAGTGTCCAGTGCGAGCGCTTTGCCCATCGCCGGTCTGGCCGCGACGATGACCATCTGGCCGGGGTGCAGGCCGTTGGTGAGCTCGTCGAGGTCGGTGAAGCCGGTCGGTACGCCGACCATCGCGTCGCCGCGGGAGTCGATCGCCTCGATCTCGTCGAGGGCGCCCTCCATGATGTCCTTCAGCGGCGCGTAGTCCTCGGTGGTGCGCTTCTCGGTGACCGAGTAGATCTCCGCCTGGGCCTGGTCGACGACGTCGTCGACCTCGCCCTCGCCGGCGTAGCCGATCTGGACGATCTTAGTGCCGGCCTCGACCAGGCGGCGCAGGATCGCCTTCTCCCGGACGATGTGCGCGTAGTACCCGGCGTTGGCGGCCAGCGGCACCGAGGCGACCAAAGTGTGCACGTACGGCGCGCCGCCGATCCGGGTCATCTCGCCGCGCTTGGCCAGCTCGGCCGCGACGGTGATCGCGTCGGCCGGCTCGCCCCGGGCGTACAGGTCGGTGACCGCGTCGAAGACGATCTCGTGGGCCGGCCGGTAGAAGTCCGTGCCGCGCAGCGTTTCGATGACGTCGGCGATCGCGTCCTTGCTGAGCATCATCGCGCCGAGCACGCACTGCTCGGCGGCCAGGTCCTGAGGTGGGGTGCGGTCGAAGCCCATCTCCGGGCTGCGTTCTTCGTTCCCGCCGCCGGACCCCCCGCGGAACTCCGCAACGCTCACTAGCCCAGCCTCCTCGTTCGGCTCGAATCGAACACCTGATCGAACCCTAACCAGCGCCACCGACACTTTCGCTGGCAGTCACGCGACGGTACGCCTCCCACGCCGGACCCCGGTAGCCAGCCATCCACAGGGGTTGTGGACAAACGGTGCATAACCCCACGATCAGGTGTGCACAGGTTGGGCATATCCCTGTGGATATCTGTGGACGAGTTTCAACAACAGGCCTCTGACCTGCGCTTTCTTCTTCCCCACACTGTGGAGGAGAAAAAGATCCGGTACTCACAGGTCCGGTGCGCCGTCCCCCGGTGCGGCCAGGCACAATGAGGCCCATGCCCCTTACCAGCTGGTCGCAGGATCGGGAGATCCTCCGGCTGGCGGTACCGGCCTTCTTCGCGCTGGTGTCGGAACCACTGATGCTGCTGGCCGACTCCGCGATCGTCGGCCACCTCGGTACGCCGCAACTCGCGGCTCTCGGCGTCGCAGGCACTATCCTGCAGACGCTGGTCGGCATCTGCGTCTTCCTGGCCTACGGCACCACCTCCGCGGTGGCCCGGCGAATCGGGGCAGGCGACCACCGGGGCGCTCTCGCCCAAGGCATCGACGGACTCTGGCTGGCCGCGCTGCTGGGCGTCGTACTGGCTGTTGCCGGCTTGCTGTTCGCCCCTGCGGCGATAGCTGGGTTCAACCCCTCACCAGACGTGGCGGACCACGCGGTGACCTACCTGCGGATCTCCTGTCTCGGAATCCCCTCCATGTTGCTGCTGCTGGCAGCCACAGGCGTACTGCGCGGCCTGCAGGACACCAAGACGCCGATGATCGTGGCGATCGCCGCCAACCTGGTCAACATCGTCCTGAACCTCCTGCTCGTCTACGGACTCGGCCTCGACATCGCCGGCTCCGCACTCGGCACTGTGCTCGCCCAGACCGCCGCAGGCGTGGCCCTGGTCTGGGTGGTCGTCCGCGGAGCCCGCCGTGACGGCGCGAAGCTGAGGCCCGACCGCCCGGGCATCCTCGCTTCCGCCCAAGCCGGCATCCCCTTGGTCGTCCGGACCCTGACGTTGCGGGTGGCGATCATCATCACCACCTTCGTCGCCACCGACCTCGGTACGACGTCCGTCGCCGCGCACCAGGTGGCCTTCACGCTGTGGACCTTCCTCGCGCTCGCCCTGGACGCCATCGCCATCGCGGGCCAGGCGCTGACCGGCCGGGCCCTGGGCGCGGGTGACGTCACCGGGACGAAGGCGATCACCCGGCGGATGATGTGGTGGGGTCTGGTCTCGGGCTTCGTCGGCGGGCTGGCGCTGTGGGGACTGCACAGCCTGTACGTCCCCTGGTTCACCACCGACCCCGAGGTGCGGCACACGCTGGCCGCCATCCTGCTGGTTGCGGCGCTCTGGCAGCCGGTCAACGGAGTGGTGTTCGTGCTGGACGGCGTACTGATCGGCGCTGGCGACGGGCCGTACCTGGCGGTCGCCGGTGTCATTGCTCTCGTCCTTTACGTGCCGCTGGCGCTCAGCGTGCTGTGGTTCGACGGTGGCGTGGTTGCCCTGTGGTGGGCCTTCGGCGGGTTCATGCTGCTCAGGCTGCTGACCTTGCTGGCCCGTGAACGCCGCGACGGCTGGCTGGTCACCGGAGCCACCCGCTAGGCACCGACGCGGTACTAGGCGCTGACCTGGTTTTGCGGCATCGTGGGGTCCGATCGGAAGGAGCCGCATGGCCGACACGGACGACGACGAGCAGATCATCGCGCGGAAACCCAGGGTTCCGGCGCGAGGCGCTGACGGCGTACCCGAACTGGCGAAGGCCGACGACGAGCTCCGGGTCGAGGAAGAGCACGCGGAGGCCGGCCGGCTGCGGCGCGACGAAGACCTCGAACTGGACGACCGCGAGGAGCGGGAGCTACGCGAAGCCCGGCAGCGGCGCGATCAGGCGCTCGACAACGACGCCGAGATCGCCGACGCGATGCGCCGGGCCGATTTCGCCGAGCGGAACCATCGGCAACTGCGCGCCAAGGCGGCCGATGAGCGGTTGCTCGCCCGCAGCGACTCGGCCCACGCCGCACACCTGCGCGACGGTGCCGTCGGCCGCGACGATGCTCAGTCGGATGCCGACCTGAAGGCCGCCGACCGTGCGCAGGCAAGGGCGAACCACCGCGACCGGCTCGCGAACGACGACGACCGCCGCGCCGACTGGAACTACGCCGAAGGCCGCGAACAACGCCTGCGCGCCGAGCAGCCGCCCGCCGCGGAGGCGGTTCGCAACGCGCCCGAGGAGCCACCGGTCGCCCGCAAGAACGTCAAACGCCCGCGTCGGCTGGAGAAGAAGAACTCCAAGGCGCTGCGCGACTTCGGCCTGGGTGACTGAACACCCCTCACATTAGAGAGCGGAGCTCTCTGAAATACACTGGCCTGCGTGACCGAGACCCCGCGGCAGCGCCAGCACCGGCAGACGATGGCCGACATCCTCCGGATCGCTCACCAGCAGCTCGCGACCGAGGGCAGTGCCGGCCTCTCCCTGCGCGCGATCGCCCGGGAGCTCGGGCTGGTCTCCTCGGCGATCTACCGGTACGTGCCGAGTCGCGACGAGCTACTCACCCTGCTGATCGAGGAGTCCTACACCGCGTACGGCGACGCCGTCGAGGCCGCGGAGTCCCGCATCCGTCGCGACGACCTGGGCCGTCGCTGGTTGACCATAGGCCGCGCCGTACGCCGCTGGGCCGTCGCCAACCCGGCCGAGTGGGCACTGCTCTACGGTAGCCCGGTCCCCGGCTACAAGGCGCCTCCGGAGCGCACCACGGCTGCGGGTAGCCGGGTGCCACTCCTGATACTGGCTGTGCTGGCCGACGCTGACCTCCAGCCATCAGCGGACGACCCGCCCATGACCGCCGCGCTGCACCGCGAGCTTGACCGACTCAGGCCGCAGTTCCCGGGCGACTTGAAGCCGGAGGTGCTGACCCGTGGCCTGCTGGGGTTCTCGTCGCTCTGCGGGCTGGTGAGCCTCGAGCTGTTCGGTCAGTTCACCAACACAGTCACGCAGTTTCCGGGCCACCTGGATCACCAGCTGGCCCGCCTAGGCACAGTACTGGGGCTGCCTGAGCCCAGCTAGGCCACCTCGCTAGATCCCGCGGAGGTTGGGCTGGCGCTGGTCGAAGAAGAGACCGGCGGGCGGCTCCTCCACCGGCAGCGGCGGGATCGGGTAGTCGCTGTGCGTCCCGCGGCAGGCCGCGAACGGCCCGTCCGGGTCCAGCAGCGCCTGCATGTGCGGGTCCGCGTGGTCCCGCCACCAGACGGACATCCCGGTCGCCGGGTCGAGCCGCAGGTGTTCCCAGGCGCGCCAGATCGAGTCGAGCCGGCTCAGCGCCTCGGCGTGCCGGAACCACTCCGGGCACCACATGTACTGCTGGCCGATCCGCCGGCAGTACAGGTAGACCAGGCGGTCCTCCACGAAGGCCGCGACATGCGGGTAGAAGAGTTCCTGCTCACCATCCACGGCGCTGCTCCTCGCTCTGCTCCCAGATCGGGACCGGCGGACCAGACGGGGCGGCCGGAGGCGGCGCCTGACCGGTCCCGGCTGCCACCCACGCGTTCGCCCCACCCTGCGCCGCCAGCGCAGGACCCGCGCCCGGATCGTGGTTGGCCAGCGAGGCCTTGACGGCCCCCGCGTCGGGGCGCGCCATCCAGGGCACGGTCTTGATCATCGTCGCCGGGATCCCGGACGGGAAGACGACCGCGCGGCCGGGCGGCATCGAGGCGAGGTCGGAGACCTCCATGATGTGGTGCCGCTGGGTCTGCTTGCTGGTACCGCGCTCGCCCTTGTTGTACGAGACCGAGCTGGACAGGATGTCGTAGTCGCCGATCAGCTTGCTCAGCCGCTCCAGGAAGTTGGCGTCGGACGCGCCACCGCCGTACACCCGGATGTTCGCGGCGGACCAGAGCTTCTCCATCCCGCGCTCGCCCCAGCACTCCATCCCCTGGGCCCAGGACTGCAGGATCGTCATCAGCACGATGCCGCGGGAGCCGAAGTGGCTGTAGAGGTCCGGCAGGTTCTTCCAGCGGCAGACGTTGGCCGCCTCGTCCAGTACGCCGACCAGCGGGCTGGGCAGCCGGCCCATCGGGCAGGTCTTGGCGTACTCCTCCGCCGCCTCGACCACGGCCACCGTCAACGCGGTGACCAGCGGGCCCGCCGTACCGGCGCCTTCCTTGGACAGGCTGTACAGCGTGCCGCCCTCGCGGACGAACTGGTGCGGGTTGAACTGCGGGCGGTTGTCGTTCGGCCCGTTCGGGATGACCCAGCGGGTGACCTTGCGGTTGACCAGGAACTGCGCGCTCTGCTGCGCGGTGCCGTAGACACCGGCGCGCTGCTTGTCGGGCGCGTTGATCACACCGGACAACGCGTCGGCCGAGAGCTGCAGCCCCGGTGTAGCGCGCAGGATGCGCTCCGGCTCGTCGTTGCGCTGGTCCGCGAGCCAGCTGTAGACCTGCGTGATCGGGCGCTTCGCGACCGCCGCCGCGAGCAGCAGACCGGCCAGCAGGTCGGTACCGGCGGAGTCGAAGAAGGCGTCCGTCTGAGCACCTTCCTTGCGCTGCGAGGCGACGAAGTGCTCGGCCAGTTCGCGCGCCTTGGTCTCGTCGGTGATGTAGCTGAGCGGGTTCCACCACCAGTTGTTCGGCTCGCTGCAGACCTCCTGCGGGTCGAACACCCAGATCGGGCCCTTCTTCGCCCGCGGGTCGCGGGTGGCGTCGACGATGTCGCGCTTGTTCGAGGTGACCACCACGGCCCCCGGAGCGTCCAGGATCGCCGGTACGGCGCGCGACGTCGTCTTACCGGTTCTTGGTCCCCAGATGTCGACGTGCATGTCCTCCCAGGACCCGAACACCTCCAGGTTGTCCCGGACCGTCCGGCCGATCATCACGCCCGGCCCCGCGTGCCCGGCGCCCAGCCGGTTGGCGATCTCCTGCGCGCCCTGCCGGGTGAGCTTGTAGATGTCCTTGCGCTTCGACATCAGCTGCGCGGAGCGGTCCACCCGGGAGCCGGCGTTCTTCATCCGGCCGACCAGGTAGAAACCACCGACGGCGAGCAGGGCGAGCACGACCACCTCGAGGATCAGTACGCCGGTCGCCGCGCCGGACCAGCGGACCCGGCCGTTGATCAGGTCGACCAGGTTGCTCATCGGGTCGCCGATCGGCCGGGTGCCGTTGATCGAGGCGGCCACCTTGGTCGCGATCCAGGTGCCCCCGACGACCAGCGCGAACAGGCCGATCCCGATGAAGACCAGGACCGACTCGGCCGACAGCCCGCCGGGTCCGGTGCTCTTCCTGCCCTGTGCCATTACTCGTCAACTCCCGTTCTGGCGACCACCCGGGTGGTCGGGTCGGGGGGCGGCAGCGCCGTCATGGTCGGGTCGTCGAAGGTGTACTCCTCGACCACCTCTTCGGTACCGTCCTCGGCGATCTCCACCTTCAGCGGCTTCCCGTCGACACCGGTCTTCCACAGCTTGTTGGTGTCGTTGATCTCGCGCTCGACCGAGGTCAGGCCGACGTGCACCGGGATGCCCGGGCGGCCACCGACCTTGACCAGGAAGTTGCCTCGCCCGGGAGGCGCGGCCTCCTCACCGGTGGCCGGGTCCCAGGCGGGTGGGTCCTGCCAGCCGATCAGCATGTTCTGCTCTTCGCCGGACAGCGGTACGACGGCGGTCAGGTTCTCCATCTCGGCCCGTGGCAGGCCGCCGCAGATCACCATCCCGGACCGCTCGACGAAACCCTTCGCCTTCATCCGGTCCTCGGAGTGCTCCAGCGCCAGCAGGTCGGACATCGTGTGCGAGATCATCGCCATCCCGACACCGCGCTGCCGGTTCAGCCGGGTCAGCGCGTCGACCCGGTCGACCAGGCCGCGGCCGGCCCGGAGTACGCGCCAGAGCTCGTCGAGGATGACGAAGTAGTGCCGGCGCGGCTCGAGACCGGCGTCGGCCAGCGCCTGCGCGACGGCGACCGCGCCGAAGCCGTAGGACCAGCAGGCCAGCAGTACGGCGGCCTGCAGGCTGGTCTCGGAGTCGTCGATGTTCGAGACGTCGAAGACCACCGGGCGGTCCATCGCCATCGGCTGGTCGGTCTGCTCGGAGAAGATCTCCCCGAGCCGGCCACCGCCGACCAGACCGATCAGCGACGCCTCCAGGCCTTCGGTGATCTGCCGGTAGCGGTCCATGCTGCCGCGGTCGAGCGCGACGTCGCGGACCCGGTCCGGTGCCTCCTGGACGACCTGCAGCAGGTCACGCAGTACGGGGGTGCCCTCGTGCCGCTCGTCGAGCACCTTGAGCGCCTCGTCGAGGATGGTCTCCTCGCGGTCGGTCGGCGGCGCGGACCGCATGATCGAGATCAGTGCGGAGACCATCGTCTGCCGGCGGCCGTGCGCGTCGGCCTGGATCGCCTGCCGCGCGCTGCCGGTGAGCCGGAGCGCCGCACGCCGGGACTCGCCCGGGTCGAGCACGTTCAGGTGCCCACGGCCACGACCGAGCTCGATCACCTGCCCACCGAGGGCCACCACCAGGTCCTTGTAGTCAGGCTTCAGGTCGCCGAGCACCAGCGGCATGACGCCGTACCCGGACAGCCCGAGGGCCATCCGCCGGATGATCGTCGACTTGCCCAGACCGGGCTTGCCGAGGACGAAGACGGACGGGTTGGAGATCAGCTTGGCCCGCATGAACCAGCTGATCGGGTCGCAGCACATGGTGGCGCCGGAGAGGATGTTGCGGCCGATCGGTACGCCGACCATCGGGCTGCCGGTACCGGCCGAGAACGGCCACATGCCGCAGACCTGGACCGTCGTACCGCGCCACTCCTGCGGAGCCTGCAGGTACGTCGAGTAGCCGCGAGCCGGGCCGGGCCAGCCACGCGGCATCGGCCGCTTGCCGCCACGGGTCGGGTCGACCGGCGCCTTGTCCTTCTTGCTCACAGCGACTCCCGCAGACCGGCTGGGACCGACAGGTGACTCTGCAGCACGACGCCGAGCGGCAGCGCCGCCACGAAGGCCGAGTCCTGCGACCCGTACGCCGGCCGCAGCAGCACGCGGGCGGTCGCGCCGAGGTTGTCGATCGCGGCCACCATGTCCGGGATCTGATCGGCCGACATCACCGTGCCGGTGACGATCATGCCGAAGTTGACCAGGCCGGCGCCGCGAGCCTCTTCCTGCGCGGTCCGGTCGGCCGCCCTGGCCTCCGCGATCGACCGGGCCGACGGGCGGGACGACGTACTGGCGCGGAACGAGGCGTTGCGCTTGTCGGCCTCGACCATCCGGGCCGAGGTGGCGGCGTCGAGCGGACGGTAGAGCAGGGTGACACGCTTGCGGTCGATGTCGGGGTGCGGGCCGACCAGTTGGGACAGCACCGACGAGAAGACCTCTCCGCGCGGCGCCTGCGTCATCTGCCAGGTGACCGACCACGCGCTGTCGTGCCGGTACTTGTCCCAGAACGACTGGGCACCGGCCGGGCCGACGTCGGTCCACTGCAGCTCGGGCGACATGCCCTGGCTGCGGGCCTCGTCGATCAGTCCGGCGGCCGCCGGGTCGTAGGCGATCCGGATCGTCTCGCAGAGTTCCTGCGCGTTGACCGGCCGGGCAGCGCCCGCGCCGGTGGAGTTCAGGCTCTGGGTCAGCGCCGGGAGCCGGGACGCGAGCTCGCGGCCCATGTCCTCTTCCTTGCGGCGCTTGCCGCTGCGGTCGGTGCCCTTGAAGGTCAGCGCGACCCGGGCGGAGACCAGCGCGGAACCCTCGGGGTAGGTCTGGACCACCTCGGTGAGCATCGCCCGGGCGATCGCCGGGGTGCCCTCCTGCATGTTGTTGCTGACCTCGCGGCGCAGCCGGATGCCGGTGTCCGGTGCGCTCTCCACCGTCACCGAGGCGGCGATGACGCCGGGCTCGTGACCGAGCGAGGCGAGCCACTGACCCCAGTGCGCGACCCAGACGTCGATCTGGTCCTCGTCGACCAGCGACGCGCCGTCCGGTTCGGCGTTGATGATCACCGTGAAGTGCCGGGTGCTCGGGTAGAAGAGCAGCGCGAACGGGCGGCCGTAGGAGTCCTTGTACTCACTCAGCTGGGAGGCCGCCGCCAGTCCGGGCAGCTGGAACTTGCCCCACGGCGTACGGCCGAGTGGGCCGGAACGGTAGATGTTGTGTTTGGCCATCTTTGCTCGCTGCCATCCAATACGGGTCGAGATCCGTTGCAGGGCGGACTGGTTGTGTTTGTCCTTCGTCATCAGCAGACCCAGGCAGATGCCGACCAGCAGCATCACCACCAGCGCCGGGCCGATCCCGGCCGCGGTCATCACGATGATGGTGAGGATCAGGCCGCCCATCATGATGCCGGTGCCGAGCGAGCCCAGGCCGCCGATACCGGCCGAGGCCGGCTGCCGCCAGTTGCCGTAGGTCCGCGGGACGGTCCGGATGTTGTCAGCCGCTGCCACTAGGTCCCTCATCCATCGCGTCGTTGTTGATCGTCTCGTTGGCGCCGGCCTGGCCGACTTCCTTGGTCACGTCGGCGGCCTTCTTGACGGCCGCTGCCGTGGCGACCACTGCGATGCCCACCGGGCCTGCAGCAGCACCGGCTCCTGCCGCCGCACCACCGGCTGCCGCACCACCCGCAGCGGCTCCACCGCCTGCGGCCGCACCACCCGCAGCGGCACCGCCACCCGCGGCCGCGCCACCACCACCAGCCGCGCCGCCGGCTGCACCACCACTGGCGCCACCTCCGGCACCACCGCCAGCGCCACCACCGCCACCACCGGCCGCGCCACCACTAGACCCGCCGCCGGTGCCGCCACCGCCTCCTCCGCCACCACCCCCGCCTGAAGGTGCACCGCCTCCACTGCCACTGGGCTGGGACGACGGATTCTGCGAACCCTGCGGACTCGACGGCTGCTGACTGGGCCGGCCGACATTGCGAGCGCCGCTCGGGCCGTCGCTCTCGCCCTTGGTGGACTCGTTGACCTTGTCACCGATCTTGTCCGCGCCGACCATCTTGGCCGCGAGCATCCCGGCGCCTGCCGAGCCGGCCGTCGCGGCCACCATCGGAGCGATGAAGCGCATCAGCGCGGGCAGCGCGAACAAGGCCAGCACCAGCATCGTGATGCCGACGACCATGTTCATCACCTGCGCGCCGACGGGCTCCTTGATGTCGTCGAAGTTCAGGCCCTGACCGTTGTTCGACGCGAGTCTGAGGGCGGTCGCGTAGACCAGCGCGGCCACCGGTTTGTAGAGGATGAAGGCCAGCAGCCAGGAGATGATCCGCTTGAACCAGCTCTTGCCCATCTCGGTGTTGGTCGCCGCCGCCGCGATCGGCAGCACGCCGAGCAGCAGGATCAGCATTCCGCTGCGGACCACGATCAGCACGACCTGGATCACCGAGGCGAGCAGGGTCAGGATGCCGATCGTGATCATCAGCCCGACGCCGACCGCGCCGGCCGTGGCGGAGAAGCCCATCACCGCGGTCATCGCCTCGCCGAAGGCCTTGCCGCTGGCGGGAAGTTTGTCGTCCTCGGTACAGAACCAGCCGGTCGCGTTGCCGTCCTGGATCGCCGTGGTGATGATGCAGTTGGAGAACCGGTCGCCGAACTCGATCAGCACCTGGACGACCGCGATGCTGAAGGCCGAGGCGACGCCGAAGGTGATCAGCGAGCGGAGCATCTCCCGGACCGGCTCGCCACGGTGGCTGATCGCCATCTGGATGGCTGCCACCATCACGCCCAGCACCGCCACGAAGACGGCGATGTACTGCGTGTTGCCCCAGATCCAGCCGACCGTGTCGCTGGCCGGAGCACCGGTCGCGATGCTGCCCACCGACGGGGTTTTGACGAAGACCCAGAAGGTGCCGATGGTGGTGAACATGGTGCCGACGGCCACGGACAGGGCGTCGAGAATCGGCTGGAACATGAGTTCGATCAACTTTCCGACGGCGTTGCCGAGCGCTTCCTTGATCCAGCCCACCAGGCAGTCGTACCAACTGCCCGCGCAGAGCGCGATCCTGATCATCTCAAGCCGCCTTCGGGGAGACGAAGCGCAGCAGCGCCGGCAGGGCGACGACCCCCATCACCATCATCGTCACGCCGGTGATGACCTTGAAGGTGGCGTCGGTGGGCGACGACATCAGCTTGATCGCGGTGGCGTAGATCAACGCCGCCACCGGTTTGTAGATCACGAACGCGACCAGCCAGGCGATCGCCCGCTTGAACCACATCGCGCCCATCTCGGTGTTGGTGGCCGAGGCGGTCAGCGGCAGGACGCCGACCAGCAGGATCAGCATCGCGTAGCGGATGATCATCAGGGCCAGCTGGATCAGCGCGGTGATCACCATCAGGATGCCGACCAGGATCACCAGCGCCAGCCCGACCCCGCCGTCCTTCAGCGGGTCGGTGACCTTCTCGACCAGCTTCTTGGCGAAGGCGTTGTCGTCGGCGCCGAGGGCGCGGTCCAGGATCCAGGCGGAGAACTGGTCCGAGGCCTGGATCAGCAGCGCGATGAAGCCGGTCAGGCCGGCCGAGACCATCGCCATCGTGATCAGGCTCTTCATGATGTCGCGCAGTGGTTCGCCGCGCTGCGAGATGGCCATCTTCATGCCGCCGGCGATCACCGCGATCGACGCGGCCACCACCAGGATGTACTGCGTGTGGTCGTGCACGAAGGTGATCGTCCGGTGGTCCTGGACGTTCGGGGAGTCGATCTCGATCCAGAGGAAGCCGACCGCCTTGATGACGGCTTCGACGGCCGCGATCACCATCGCCTTGATGGCGTCGAAGATCAGCGAGAAGAATCCGCCGATCGCCGAAGTGACCGCCTCGCCGAGGTACTTGTCGAGGCACTCCCCCCAGTTGGGTGGCCACAGGCAGTTGATCTTCGGGATCATCACGCGCCCCCGAACCGGACGTAGCCGGTCAGCGACTGGAGCAGGTCGGGCTCGACCGCGCCGTTGAAGCTGCCGTCGGTCTGCAGCGAGGCCCTCCAGTCACCCTTGGACCAGACCATCGTCACCGGGATCGCCCCCACCTTGGTGTCCTCGGTCCGGACGGCGACCTGGATGATCGCGCGCTGTGGCAGGTAGTCGACCACCTTGAAGGCGGTGAACTGGGCCACCGACTGGGTCGGTCCCTGGGTCGGTGGGGTCGCCTTGCCCTCGGCCAGCGCGACCTTGAGTCCCGCGTTCTGGACGAACCGCTGGCGCAGTACCGGCATCGTGAGGTCTGGATTGCGGATCTGGCCCAGCGTCACCAGGGCGGCCAGTACGGCGCCGGTCGGTGAGTGGGCGAAGCAGGAGCGGACTCCGGCACTGTCCATGACGGCCGGCCCACCTTCCTGCTGCGTCGGGATCAACATGTCCGCCTCGAACTCCCACGTCACCGCGGTCGGTGTGGTTCGGGGAATCCGCAGATTGCCGGGCGTGCTCTTGCACCCGCCGACGCCCGGGGTGGGGCGCGCGGTCGGCTGGGTGGCCGACGGGTTCGTCGGCTCCTCGCTCGGCGGGGTCGCCGCCGGGCCGGTCGGCTCGATGGTGGGCTGCTCGGTGGGAGCGGTGCTGTTGGTCGGAGTCGAGGGCCGGCTGTCCGGGGTGGTGTTCCCCCGGGCGAAGAACCAGACCAGGAGGCACACGAGCACTGCACCGACGACGATCACCGACGCGACGAATCCGCGGTCCATCCAGAAGGATCCGCCGCCGTCGGTGCTGCCGTCTCCGGAATCGGAGCCGGAGTCCCTGCTGAACAGTCCCACGCCCGATCAGCCTCCGGCGACCGGGCGCGGCTGGTGGAACAGCGTCACTGCAACGCCCCGACCAGCAGCGTCGCCGAGGCGATCACGATGCAGGCGGCCAGCACCCAGCCCAGGCGGGCGGCGTGCTCGCCACCCTCACCACGACGCTGGCCGACGGCCATCATCGCGCCGGCGATCAGGATGCCGAGAATGCAGACGGTGAAGGCGATCCAGCGCACCCAGTCGACGACCTTGAGCAGCTTGTCCGAGCCGGGAGGCGCCTCGCCTCCGTTGCCCATGATCAGGTCAGGAATCAAGTGAGCCAACATCATCATTGCGGTGGTGCCTTTCAGTAAGGGGCGGGGTATCCCGCTGGGTTCGACGCGCGAAGAGCGTAAATGGATTCAAGGACTTCGAAAACCTCGTCCGGGGTGTTGTCAGGGGTGGGATCTTCCCCCCTTCGCCACTCCTCGATCCAGGGAATGTCCCAGACCCTGGGGACGCCGCCACCGACGATGTCGGCGAAGTCGTCCAGAACCCTGGGCAGCCGGCCGGGCGCGTCGGCGATCAGCACCAGGCCGAGCACCGCCACGCCCTGAACCACACCGGAGGCCCACTCGATCGCGGCGCGCTGAGCGGCCCGCAGCCCTGACCCGTGGGTGCGGGCGACCAGCACCACCGGGGTCGGCACCGGCGGCGGCGGGATCGGCCAGCGATGGCCGGAGGCCCGCGTGCCGGGCAGTAACTGTGACATCGTCGTCTCGCCGGCTCCACCGTGCACCCCGACCCACCAGAGGGTGTCGGCGGCGGGGATGGCGAACTTGGGCAGCCGCTGATCCTCCGCCGGAGCCGGTACGCCGTGCTGCGGCGTCGCCGGCCCGCGGGGAGTCAGGTCCGCAGGCTGCGGGGGACCCTGGTGCGGCTGCTGCGGACCGGGCTCCGGCTGTTGTTGCCGAGTCCACGGGTTCTGCGGCGGCTGCGTCATGGCCCCTCCTTTCGCGGCGTGTCACGGGCTGTCGCCCACAGTATTCTCTCGCTATCCGGGTGTACTGGCGTGACCCATCCACAGGCGAGGATGTTTCTACCCCCTTGTCGGGGTCAGACGAGCCTGGCCGGCTCGCGTGCTGACATGCCATCGGGCGGAAGCATGAGTTACGGGCGGACGCCATGCTAGAACGGCGTAGACACCGACGGACTACCGAGGGAGTTTTGTGGCTGGAATGAGAGGTCACCATGGCTGACAAGGGCATCCCGTCCTGGCCGAAGGTGACGATCCGGCTGTACGACGACCACAACGCCGAGGTCAAGATCGCCGGCCGGAGTCACCCGGTCAACCACCACGACCCCCGGCAGGCGGCGATCCAGCTCGTCAGCGAGCGGGCGGCCCAGCTCGGCCGCCCGGTGAAGGCGACCGCGGTCGAGTCCGACGGCGCCTCCTGGCCGCTGATCATCCACCCGGACGGCCGGGTGGAGTCGGTCGATGTCGATGTCAAGAGCAAGAAACCGATCTGGCCGATCATCGTGGCGACCGTGCTCGCCGGGCTGCTGATCGCCGGTACGGTCCTCTGGCTGGTCGTCCTCCGGAAGCCGAGCGACAACGTCACCCAGCCGACCGTCTCGCCGAAGCTGCCGGAGCTGCCCGGCCCGAGTGTCGGACCGGACCAGTTCTCCGCCCGGCCGGTACCGCCCGGCTGGACGGCCACCGCGAGCTGGACCGTGGATCTCGATCCCGACACCAAGCCCGCCGTCTCCCCCACCGGCCGCGAGGTCGCGATCATCACCCAGGACGAGAAGATCGCCGTCTTCGACGACACCGGCAAGGTGCTCTGGCAGGACAAGGTCCCGCGCGGCGCCGAAAGCCCTGTGTACACGACGATCGACGGCAAGCCGGTGGTGGCCGTGGTCGCGCCGGAGTCCTTGTACTACTGGGCCGGTGACGGCGCCGAGGCGGTCGAGCTCGAGCTGCCGAACTCCGCCAGCGTGCAGTTCTTCGGCGCCTCTCCCCTGGTGGTGCTGGGCAGCGAGGGCGGCGCGAGCGTCGTCTCCGGTGGTGAGCTCAAGGCACTGCCTGCACCGGAACGGCTCGCTACCCTCCTGCTTGCCGAGGGCGACAAGGGCTTGTCGGCGCGGTACCGCGGACCGTTGTACTGGGACCAGCCTGGCAAGGAGACGGTCACCGTGCAGCCCGCCAAGCCGAAGGGCGCGACGGGAATCAACCACATCGTTGCCGCCAGCCCCGGCCGGGCGCTGGTCATCTGGAACACGCCGGTCGCCGACAAGGTGATCCCGGTCGTCCACGACAGCACCTCGGGCGCCGCGGTGGCGACCTGCCCGACCTCGGCCCCGAACAAGGCGGCCGGCTGGCAATGGCTGCCGGACCAGGCCGGCAAGGTGGCCGCCTGGGGTGAGTGCCTGATCAACTTCACCACCAACAAAACCTCGGCGTACAAGGACTTCCAGCCGCAGTCGATCACCGGCCTGACGATCTACGGCCAGGCTCTGAGCACTCTGGTCGCCGGTACGCCGGGCGGCAAGTTCCGCCAACTGCAGCCCGGAACGGCCCGGCCGTGGGGTGTGGCCGGCACGCGCGCCATCGTCGTCTACGACGGAACCCTCTACGCGCTGGACAAAAAGTGAGGAAGCGTCTGCTGACCGGCGTCGTCGGTACCGCGCTGCTGCTCCTGCCGGGAGTCACGGCGTCCGCCGCCGACGACCCGGTGCCACCGAAGTGGCCGACGATCCAGAACTTCGGCACCACCGGGGGCACAGCGGACGACCCCAAACCCGTCACCTGGCCGGACGTCGCCGAGCCGGGTCCCGACTCGGCCGCCGACCCCAAGGCCCCTACCTGGCCGGCCCCCGAGCCGCTCTGATCCGCATCACCGTTCAGGCGCGTGGCGGGGCTGCGAGTCTCTGGGAACGGCAAAGGAAGCGCGCCGCCGAGCCGCGACACAACGACAGCTGAACGCCGGCTTGCCGTGAAACAGCGACAGCTGAACGCCAGGTTGCTCTGGCTGACACAGCGAAGGCCCGCTCTCCCCGAGGGGCGAGCGGGCCTTCGTGGTGCTGGGTGAGGCGTTGCCTCAGACTGCGACGACCTCGAGCCGGACGGTCGCGGCGACGTCAGGGTGCAGCTGCACCGAGACGGCGTGCTTGCCGGTGGTCTTGATCGGCGAGCCGATGGTGATCGCCCGCTTCTCGATCAGCGGTCCACCCGCGGACTTGATCGCGCCGGCGATGTCCGCCGGGGTGACCGAGCCGAACAGGCGACCGGTCTCGCCGGCCTTCACGTCCAGCTGGACGCCGAGCTGCTCGAGCTGGTTCTTGACCTCGCTCGCGTGCTCCTTGCCCTGGATCGCCCGGGCGTCACGCGCCCGCTTGATCGACTGGATCTGCTTCTCCGCGCCACGGGTCCAGCCGATGGCCAGGCCACGCGGAACGAGGTAGTTACGGCCGTAGCCGTCCTTGACCTCGACGATCTCGCCGGGGGCTCCGAGGCCCTCGACCTCCTGCGCCAGGATGAGCTTCATGTCTCAGACCTCCCTCAACGAGCGGTGCTCGTGTAAGGCAGCAAAGCCACCTCGCGAGCGTTCTTGATGGCAATGGCGACATCGCGCTGGTGCTGGACGCAGTTGCCCGTCACCCGACGCGCGCGGATCTTGCCGCGGTCGGAGATGAACTTGCGCAGCAAGCCGGTGTCCTTGTAATCGACGTACGTTGCCTTGTCCTTGCAGAAGCCGCAGACCTTCTTCTTCGGCTTCCGAATGATCTTGGCCATTGTGGTGCTCTCTTCCTACTACTAGAGCCCGGCGACTGCCGGAATGGTCATTCGGTCGAAACTGTCCTGCTCGATCAGAACGGGGGCTCTTCCATCGAGCCACCGCCGCCACCCTGGCCGGCCCACGGGTCGTTGGCCGGAGCGGACTGACCGCCACCGCCGCCGCCACCCGCGGGAGTCGCCCAGGGGTCGTTCTGCGGGGCGCCGCCACCTTGGTTGCCGCCGAAGCCGCCCCCTTGGTTGCCGCCGCCCTGGTTGCCGCCACCACCACCGAAGCCACCACCGCCACCGCCACCGCCGTCAGAGCGGGACGTCTTGGTGATCTTCAGGGTCGCGTACTTCATGCTGGCGCCGATTTCCTCGACATCGCACTCGAAGACCGTGCGCTTGTTGCCGTCACGATCGTCATAGCTTCGTGCCTTCAGCCGGCCATGAACGACGATGCGGGAACCACGGGTCAGCGACTCGGCGACGTTCTCGGCGACCTGTCGCCAGACAGCGCACTGAATGAAGAGGGTTTCCCCGTCCTTCCATTCGTTGCTCTGCCGGTCCAGGTTGCGCGGAGTACAGGCGATCGTGAAGTTCGCGACCGCGGCGCCTGACGGCGTGAAGCGGAGCTCCGGATCCCCGGTCAGGTTCCCGATGAGAGTGATGGGTGGCTCGCCGGCCATGTCAGCTCCTCCTGTACTACGGACGATGGGTGGTGTGAAGACGCCAGACCACCTGACGCCCCAGGGTTACTTCTGGTCCGGACGGATGACCTTGGTGCGCAGGATCGACTCGTTCAGCGAGAGCTGACGGTCGAGCTCCTTCACCACCGCCGGCGTGGCGGTCAGGTCGATGATGGCGTAGATGCCTTCGGCCTTCTTCTTGACGTCGTAGGCCAGCTTGCGACGGCCCCAGATGTCGACCTTCTCTACCGTTCCACCTTCCTTGCGGACGATGTTCAGGTACGTGTCGAGCGACGGCTCAACGGTGCGCTCTTCGAGCTCAGGGTCGAGAATCACCATGACTTCATAACGACGCATGCGCGAACTCCACCTCCTTCGGACTTTGGCGGCCACGGTCTTTCCGTGGCAGGAGGGCGATGCGTGCCCGCCGCCGACAATCGCCGTCGGCGCCGAGCTGGGTCAAGCAGTAAGCCCGGTCGAAGGACCGGGCCCACACCAACAGAATACCAGCGCCCGGACCTGCTATTGACCACTGTCCACAGGCCTGTTCCGGCGGGTCAGGTCGCTGACGCCCCAGCCACCTCGTCGGCCTCGTCCTCCTGGTCCTCGAACTCAGCCACCACGAGCAGGTCGATGTGGACGGCCAGCAGGCGCCCGTCGGAATCCGACGTGCTCAGCACGGGGTAGTACCCGTCGCCCCAGCCCGAGTGAGCCAGTACGACGTTCTCGCCGGCGGTGGCGGCGGGCATCACCACGTTCGCGCAACCCTTGATCAAGTGCTCCTTGGAGTCGATCAGCGCGAACCAACTGTCGTCCCTGCCGTTGTCGTAGACGTCCTCGTACCAGTCTCCCGCCGGCATCGCGCTCGCCACCGCGTCGGCATCGGCGAAACCGACCGTCCCGGCGTCCACCGGAACCGAGAAGTACTTGCCGTCCTCCGGCACCTCCCCGGCCCTCGCCGCCGCGGTCACGGTTGTCACCTCCCCCTCGGCCAGTACGACGCTCAGGTACGCCTCGCGCAGGTGACTGCCGTCCTGTTCGTCCGACACGTCGGCAACCGTCACGCGGACCGGATAGTCACCCGGCGGGATGTCGACGACGATCCCTTCGCCGAGGTTCACGAACGGGTCGCTGGCCTCCAGGCGGCCGCTCGGCACACGCAGTACGCCGAGGTCGTGCACGGTCAGGCTCCAGTTGTCCTTGCCGACCGAAACGGGCCCGGGCGACAGGGCGCGGAAGTTCTCGACTGTTGGCATGCCCGAAGGCTACGGACGCCCGCCGACATCGTCGTACGCCGGATCGTGCCTCCGCGGGCTGGCGAGGGGTTGCGGGACTGTCGGTGGGCGGCCATAGGGTGACGGCATGAGCTTGAGACTGGGTGCGCACGTCGAGCAGAACGACCCGCTGGCCGAGGCCGCCGACCGGGGGGCCGACCTGGTCCAGTTCTTCCTCGGCGACCCGCAGGACTACAAAGCACCGAAGGTGGCGTACGCCGACGGCGCCGAGGCGCTGAAGGTCCGGGCGGAGGCGGAGGGCATCGACCTCTACGTGCACGCGCCGTACCGGCTGAACGTGGCGACCCTGAACAACCGGATCCGGATCCCCAGCCGCAAGCTGCTGCAACAGACCCTCGACAAGGCGGCCGAGATCGGCGCCAAGGGCGTCATCGTGCACGGCGGTCACGTCGGCGAGGACGACGACCCGGAGGCCGGGTTCGACAACTGGCGCAAGTGCATCGAGCGCGCCGAGCTGCCGGTCCCGCTGCTGATCGAGAACACGGCCGGCGGTGAGAACGCGATGGCTCGCAAGCTGGAGCGGATCGCCCGGCTGTGGGACGCGGTGCAGAGCTCCGGCAACGAGCACGTCGACCGGGTCGGCTTCTGCCTGGACACCTGCCACTTCCACGCCGCCGGCGAGGACCTGCCGACCGTGGTGGAGAAGGTGGTCGCGATCACCGGCCGCATCGACCTCGTGCACGCCAACGGCTCCCGGGACGCGTTCGGCTCCGGCGCGGACCGGCACAGCAACTTCGAGGAGGGTGAGATCGACCCGGCCGAGATCGTCGCCGTGGTCAAGGCCGCCGACGCTCCCGTCGTCGTCGAGACCCCCAACGGCGATCACGGCCAGAAGGCCGACATCGACTTCCTCCGGTCACACCTGAAGTAGTCGCTCCGGTCGAGCGCTCAGGCAGTCACTCGGCCGAGGTGGTGACCCGGCCGGTGGGCGGGTTCAGGTTGTGGAGCCAGTACGTGATGCCCCACGGCAGCAGCAGCGCCAGCCCGCCGGTGTCCCGGCCGGGGATCAGGATGTCGGCCCCGACGGCGACGACCAGGCAGATGGCCGACAGCTTGAAGAGGCTCGTCGGCCCTACTTTCTTGCCAAGGGTGACCCGGCCCAGCGCGCAGGCGACGTACAGAGCGGTCAGCGCGATCATGGCGAGTGCCGCCAAGGCGACTCCCAGCCAGGCGAGCGGCCGATAGTCGGCGGTCGACTTGACGACATCGGCGACGAGGAAGCCGCCCACGAACACGGTCAGCACGGCACAACCCCAGAGAATGCGGGTGGTGATGCGCTCGGCGCGCTCGGGACTCGGTTCGGCAGCAGCCATGCGCCGGACGCTATCGCAGACCGCCAAGCCGCCGGTGCACAGCGGTGGACCGGTGGTGGACCAAGATGAGCCGATGCAGACCTGGGCCGAGCAGCTTCCCGACCTGTACGCACCCGCCCACTGGCCCTGGGGCGAGCTGGACGTCCAGTTCGGGACCGAGCAGCCGCCGGACGAGCTGATCAGCAACGCGCACGTCGTGGCCCGGACCGAGGGCGGCATCGTCGTCTGCCAGAACGACCTGGGCTGGCGCTTCCTACCCGGCGGGACCAGGGAGCCGGGCGAGACGATCGAGCGACTGGTCGAGCGCGAGGTGCTGGAGGAGGCCGGTGCCCGGATCGCCGGTCCGCTGACCTGGCTCGGCGCGCACCGCGCCGATCACCGGCGCCCCACGCCGTACCGGCCGCATCTGCCGCATCCGGTCTCGTACTGGGCGAACTACGTCGTCGACGTCGTGGTGGACGGCAAGCCGACCAACCCGGAGGACGGTGAACAGGTCACCGAGGTGCTGGTGCTGCCGCCGGACGCGGCGATCGAGTACCTCGACGGGATGGACGACAACGACGGCGTGATGGGCGAGGTGGTCAGACTGGCTCAGGCAATGGGACTGGTCTAGCTGTGATGTCCAGGGAGGTTGGTCAGTCGGCTGATTGGTGGTTTGCCTCCGATGGCGGAGTGGGCTCGGTGGTGATTGTAGAAGTGGAGCCAGCCGGGTAGGGCTGTGTTGCGTTGGTTGGTTGAGTTGTAGAGCCGGGCGTAGGCCCAGCCGTCGGCCAGGGTGCGGTGGAAGCGTTCGATTTTGCCGTTGGTTTGTGGCCGGTAGGGCCGGGTGCGTTTCGGGGTGATGGCGAGTGCTGTGCAGGTGTCGTGCCAGGCGTGGGAGCGGTAGCAGGATCCGTTGTCGGACAGGACGCGTTCGACGGTGACGCCGTGGTGGGTGAACCAGGCGACGGCGCGTTGGAGTACTGCGGTGGCGGTGCTGGCTTTCTCGTTGGTGTGGATTTCGGCGTAGGCGAGGCGGGAGTGGTCGTCGATGACGGTGTGCACGAACGCGGTACCGATGTTGGGGTGGCCTTTGGCGGTGCGTCCGGTCCGTAGCGCGGTGCCGGCACGGTTTTTGTCGCCTTGTTGTTTGCCCAGGTAGCGCCAGCCGCCGCCGTCGGGAATGTTGGCGAATTTGGTGACATCGACATGGATCAGCGATCCGGGATAGTCGTGTTCGTAGCGGCGCAGGGGTTCGCCGGTGACCCGGTCGATCCGGGACAGCCGGTTGATTCGGCAGCGCACCAGTACTGCATGGACGGTGGAGGCGGGCAGGCCGAGGCGGCCGGCGATTTGTACCGGGCCGAGCCGGTGGCGCCACCGCAACCGCACGATCCGGCGTACCAGGTGTGGCGGGGTCTTGAAGGGGCTGCGGCGCGGGCGGGAGCTGCGGTCAGCCATCCCTGCAGGTCCTTCGGCGCGGTACCGCTGGGCCCATTTGCGCGCCGTTTTGGCTGCGACCATGAACATTTTCGCCGCCGCGGCACAGCTCCAGCCTTGATCGACGATCAGACGCGCGAGCCGTAGCCGGGTGCGGGGGGTCAAAGTCGCGTTAACGTGGGACACGAAGGCCTCCGGTGTGGTGAAGCGGTGAACTAGACAGCTCCACTTCACAACCGGAGGCCTTCACCTGTCACACCGACTCACCGCCGCAACACGGGACAACCTTCCTGGACATCACATCTAGCCGACTTCCACGGCAGCACGAAGGCGCTCACCAGGCACAGACCGCCGGCGATCACCATCGCCGTGCGGATGCTGGTCAGTGCCGCCAGTACGCCGCCCGCGGCCATGAAGGCGGGCTGGACCGAGCGCGAGGTGATCGACCACGAGGTGATCACCCTGGCCATGAAGCCGTCATCGGTCACGTTCATCCGGTACGTCGCGAAGGACGGGTTGAAGGCTCCCGCGGCGACCAGCAGGCAGGTCTCGGCGACGATCAGCAGCACGAAGCCGTCCAGACCGGGGGTTGCCAGGGGCAGCAACAGCAGCCACGGGGTCCGCAGTACGCCGAAGAGCAGCAGCATTCGATGCAGCCCGAGTCGCAGGGTTAGACGCGGCGCGAACCAGGCGCCGAGTACGCCGCCCAGGCACGGCACGCCTGCCACCAGGCCGTATTGCCAGGGGTCCATGTCGAGTTCGCGCAGCATCAGCACGGGCAGCAGCGGCGACACCATCATCACCGGGCCGCCGAACAGCTGAGAGTTCCAGAACAGCGCACGCAGCCCTTGGTGGCGCCAGATGTAGCGCCAGCCCGCCGTCACGTCCCGCTTGCCCTGACGGGGTTCCGGCGCTGCCTCCGGCTCGCGGATGCGGCGGACACCGACCGCGGACAGCAGGTACGACACCGCGTCTAGGACCAGGGTCAAGGGAGCGCCGACCAGGCTGACCAGCCCGCCACCGATCGGCGGCCCGACGCTCATCGCCGTCCAGGCCGTCGACTCGAACCGGCTGTTCGCCTCGGCTCGCCCGGCGACCGGAACGAGCGCCTTGAGATGAGCGCCGCTCGCGGCGGTGAAAGCGATCAGCGCGGCGGCCTGGATCACCCCGACTATGCACAGCTGTGGATAAGTCAGCAGATCGAGCACTGCCGCGACCGGCACACTCAGCAGTGCGAGGAACCGCACGACGTCCGCCGCGACCATCACCGGTCGCTTGCGGCGCTGCTCGATGAAGTCGCCCATCGGCAACGCCAGCACGGCACCGACCACTGCCGACAACGCGGCCAGCAGCGATACCTGGAAGGTGCTCACGTCCAGCACCAGCAGAGCGACAAGTGGCAGCGCGCCGTACCCGATGCCACTCCCGAATGCGCTGATCGCATAGGCGGCCCAGAGCCGGCGGAAATCCTGACTCAGAGCGACACCGGACGACATCAGCCGATCGTAGGAGCCGCCACCGACAGACTCGCCGACCCCCAGCTCACCCGGTCATCAGCGCAGGTTGAGCCCACCGTCGAGCAGGATCACTTCACCGGTCAGATACTCGTGCACGGCCAGCGTGGCGATCAGGTCGGCGACCTCCGACGGCCGAGCCGCCCGCCCCATCGGGCTGATGGTTTTCCACAGCTCCTGCGCCTCGGTCCAGTCGGCCGTCAGCGGAGTGTCCACCAGCCCGGGCGCCACCGCATTCACCCGTACGCCGGGCCCGAGCGCCGCGGCGAGCAGCTTGGTGACGTGGTTCAGCGCCGCCTTGCTGGCGGCGTACGCGATCGAACTGCCCTTCGGCCGTACGCCGGCATGGCTGGTCACGTTCACGATGGCACCCCGCGACTCGCGGAGCGCGGGCAACGCCGCCGTGCACAGCAGCCACGGAGCGATCAGGTTGACCTCGAGCAGCCGGCGCCAGTCAGGGGCCGACAACCCGTCGAGCTCCGCATGCGGCACCGGCCAGCTGATCCCCGCGTTGTTCACCAGTACGTCGAGGCGCCCGTGGGCCGCCAGCACAGCCGGGACCAGCGTCGCTGCCTGATCTTCCTGCGACAGGTCAGCCTGCAAGTAGATCCCGCCTAGCTGTGATGTCCAGGGAGGTTGGTCAGTCGGCTGATTGGTGGTTTGCCTCCGATGGCGGAGTGGGCTCGGTGGTGATTGTAGAAGTGGAGCCAGCCGGGTAGGGCTGTGTTGCGTTGGTTGGTTGAGTTGTAGAGCCGGGCGTAGGCCCAGCCGTCGGCCAGGGTGCGGTGGAAGCGTTCGATTTTGCCGTTGGTTTGTGGCCGGTAGGGCCGGGTGCGTTTCGGGGTGATGGCGAGTGCTGTGCAGGTGTCGTGCCAGGCGTGGGAGCGGTAGCAGGATCCGTTGTCGGACAGGACGCGTTCGACGGTGACGCCGTGGTGGGTGAACCAGGCGACGGCGCGTTGGAGTACTGCGGTGGCGGTGCTGGCTTTCTCGTTGGTGTGGATTTCGGCGTAGGCGAGGCGGGAGTGGTCGTCGATGACGGTGTGCACGAACGCGGTACCGATGTTGGGGTGGCCTTTGGCGGTGCGTCCGGTCCGTAGCGCGGTGCCGGCACGGTTTTTGTCGCCTTGTTGTTTGCCCAGGTAGCGCCAGCCGCCGCCGTCGGGAATGTTGGCGAATTTGGTGACATCGACATGGATCAGCGATCCGGGATAGTCGTGTTCGTAGCGGCGCAGGGGTTCGCCGGTGACCCGGTCGATCCGGGACAGCCGGTTGATTCGGCAGCGCACCAGTACTGCATGGACGGTGGAGGCGGGCAGGCCGAGGCGGCCGGCGATTTGTACCGGGCCGAGCCGGTGGCGCCACCGCAACCGCACGATCCGGCGTACCAGGTGTGGCGGGGTCTTGAAGGGGCTGCGGCGCGGGCGGGAGCTGCGGTCAGCCATCCCTGCAGGTCCTTCGGCGCGGTACCGCTGGGCCCATTTGCGCGCCGTTTTGGCTGCGACCATGAACATTTTCGCCGCCGCGGCACAGCTCCAGCCTTGATCGACGATCAGACGCGCGAGCCGTAGCCGGGTGCGGGGGGTCAAAGTCGCGTTAACGTGGGACACGAAGGCCTCCGGTGTGGTGAAGCGGTGAACTAGACAGCTCCACTTCACAACCGGAGGCCTTCACCTGTCACACCGACTCACCGCCGCAACACGGGACAACCTTCCTGGACATCACACCTAGCTCAGCGGCAAGCGCAGCTCCCGCGTCCCGGCTGGTCCGAGAGTGCACCACCACCTGGAAACCGTCAGCAGCGAACCGCCGTACCGTCGCCTCACCGATCCCGGACGTCGAGCCCGTCACCAACGCGACCTTCTGCATGGCCAACCCTTCAGGCGCGGTAGCGCAGACCGTCCAGCAGCAGATCGAGCAGGCGCCCGGTCTGCTCGCGGTCGGAGCCGGCTGCCAGCACCACACCGCTCAGGCTCATCAGCACGTCTTCGGCGGCGATGTCGGAGCGGATCTCATCAGCCGCTGCGGCGGCCTCCAGCAACGGCTGGATCGCGCCGACCAGCAACTCGAAGCTGTGGGCGTAGGGGTCGGCGCCGGCGGCGATCAACGCCCGGAGCGCGTCGGCCATCCCGATCTTGCGGGTCATGAAGTCGACGAAGCGATCCATCCAGGCGCGGGTCGCCTGCACCGGCGGCATCGCGGCCAGCAACTCGGGCGCCGCGGCGCACACGGTCGCCAGCTCGTTACGGTAGACCGCTTCGACCAGGGCCTCACGGGTCGGGAAGTGCCGGTAGAGCGTGCCGATCCCGACGCCGGCGTTCTTGGCGATGCTCTCCAGCGTCGAGTCCGGGCCGCACTCGGTGAAGGCCTTGGCCGCGGTCGCGAGCAGCAGGTCACGATTGCGCTGGGCATCCGCGCGCAGCGGCCGCTCGTTCGGCGTACCCATCCGGCCTCCTTTGCCGCAGCGGACGTGGACCACGAACCTAGCCGACCCCACCGGCGGGTTGTGAAACGGAGGATCTTCCGATCAACTGAGGATACCGGAGGTTCCTCCGGTTAACTCTGGCTCGCCAACTGGAAGTCGACCGAGCAGGGGGCCGCGACCTCGGTCCTGCTGGCCGGCTCCCCGTTGGTCGACGGCGTCTCCGGCCGGTACTTCGAAGACTGCAACGAGGCCGAGCAGACCCTCGTACCGGGAGTGTCCGGAGTTGCCCAGCACGCACTCGACCCGGAGGCCGCCACTCGCCTCTGGGAGCTCTCGCTCGACCTGCTGCTCCAGTAGCCGGGCGAGGCAGCATCCGGTCAGGTTTCCGGCTCGGCTACGGTCTGGCGCCGCGGGCCGGTAACCTGACCGACCGTGAGTGACTTGAGCATCCGGACCATCTCCGCCGAGCAGCACGCTGCCTATCTCGCGGCGCAGCCCTCGGCGAGCTTCCTGCAGACCCCAGGGTGGGCGGCGGTGAAGAGCGAGTGGAAGGCCGAGTCGCTGGGCTGGTTCGATCCGGCGGCTCCGAACGATCTGGTCGGCGTCGCTCTGGTGCTCTACCGGCAGATGCCGAAGGTCAAGCGCTACCTCGCCTACCTGCCCGAGGGCCCGGTGATCGACTGGGACGCGATCGACCTCGGCCGCTACCTGCGCCCGCTGGCCGCGCACACTGCCGAGCAGGGCGCGTTCGGGCTGCGGATGGGACCGCCCGTGCCGACCCGGCGCTGGAGCGCGAAGACGATCAAGGACGCGATCGCCGGCGGGCAGCAGCCCAAGCTCGGCGATGTCCGCCCGGACGTGATCGAGCCGTCCGGCGCGACCGTGTCCGCGCAACTGCGCGCGCTGGGCTGGAAGGCGCCGAAGACCGGCGAGGGCTTCGCAGCGGGACAGCCGCAGTTCGTGTTCCAGGTGCCGCTGGCCGGCAAGACGCCGGAGGACCTGCTGACCGGGATGAACCAGCAGTGGCGCCGCAACATCAAGAAGTCGGCCAAGCTGGGCGTCGAGGTCACCCAGGGCACGATCGAGGACCTGAAGGCCTTCCACGGCCTCTACCTCGAGACCGCCGAGCGGGATCACTTCACCCCGCGGCCGCTGCCGTACTTCGTCAAGATGTACGAGGCGATGGCCGACCAGCCGGCCGACTGCTGTGACTTCCGGGTCTACAACGCCCATCACGAGGGCGATCTGGTCGCTTCGACGATCTGGGTCCGGGTCGGCGGTCACTCCTGGTACTCCTACGGTGCCAGCTCGACCGCCAAGCGAGACGTCCGTGGATCGAACGCGATCCAATGGCGGATGATGTCGGACGCCCTCGCCGAGGGTGCGTCCGTGTACGACCTACGGGGCATCACCGACACCCTGGACGCGAACGACCCGCACGTCGGGTTGATCCAGTTCAAGGTCGGCACCGGCGGCGAGGCCGTCGAGTACGTCGGTGAGTGGGATCTGCCGTTGAACAAGGCGCTCTACACCGCATTCGACCTCTACATGAGACGGCGATGACAACATGCCCCTGATCCTGCACATCGATTCCGATCGGTGGCGCGACCATCTACGTTCCACGTGGAACCCCGACATCGTCCCGGTGGCCAAGGGCAACGGGTACGGCGTGGGCAACACCCGGCTGCTGGCCGAGTCCCGCGCGCTCGGCGCCCGGACCGTCGCGGTCGGCACCTACACCGAGGTCCCGCCGGACTTCAAGGACGACGTCGTGGTGCTCTCGCCGTGGCGCCCGTTCCTGGAGATTCCGCAGGGCAAGAACGTCATCCACACGGTCAGCCGGCTCGCCGACCTGGTCTCGATCCCGGCCGGCAGCCGGGTCCTGATCGAGGTCCAGACGTCGATGCGGCGGCACGGAATCGGCGCCCGCGAACTGCGGCACACGATGCTGCTGAACGCGCTGGACCGGATCAAGTTCGAAGGCTGGTCGCTGCACTTCCCGATGGGCGCGGGCGGCACGTCCGCGAACATCCGGGAGGCTCAGGAGCTCGGCCGCGCGGCCCGGGCGGTCCGCAACGGACCGCTGTGGGTGTCGCACGTTCCGGCCCAGAAGCTCGCCGACGTCGGCGAGAACGTGAAGCTCCGGATGGGCACCGGCCTGTGGCTCGGTGACCGCGGCGCGTTCAGCGTCCGCGCGACGGTTCTCGACGTGCACTCGGTCCGTCGCGGTGAGCGGGTCGGCTACCGGCAGCGCCGGGTGGCCGGCGACGGTCACATCCTGGTGGTCTCGGGCGGTACGGCGCACGGCGTCGGCCTGGAGGCCCCGACCGCCGCGGCCACCGTCCGCCAGCGGGCGATCGCGATGGCCAAGGGCAGCCTGGACGCCGCCGGGATGGCGCTCTCGCCGTTCACGATAGAGGGCAAACAGCGCTGGTTCGCCGAGCCGCCGCACATGCAGGCAAGCATGCTCTTCCTGCCGTCCGCGGTGGCACCGCCCGCTGTCGGCGACGAGGTCGGCGTCGACGTCCGCTACACCACCACCGTCTTCGACAAGGTGTCGATGGACTGACCCGGCGGCGATCCTCGAAGCCCGCCGGGTAGCACGACCCGGTGGGCGGATCGTGCTGGCCGGCCGGTCAGGCCGACCAGGGCCGGCGTGACCGGCTCCGCGCCGCAGTACCGGAGATCAGGCCCCGCTGACGCCCCTGGCCTTGAGACCGCCCCGCCAGCGGACGGTCGGCAGCAGAGCGTCCAGGTTCACCCGGTCCTTGTACTCGGCGACGATCGGGAACATCGACTCGATCAGCGTCTCCGAGAGCAGGTGCGGCTGCAGGCCGAGGCCGACCAGGCCGGTGTGCTTGACGTTGTAGTAGTGCTCGGGCTGCTCGACCCGCGGGTTCTCCAGGTGCTCGACCTGGACCGGGCCAGGGAAGCACTCGGCGACCTTCTCGGCGATCTCGCTGACCGAGTAGCTCTCCGTCATCTGGTTGAAGACGCGGAACTCGCCGACGTCGGCCGGGTTCTCGACCGCGAGCCGGACGCACTCGATCGTGTCGCGGATGTCCAGCAGACCGCGGGTCTGCCCCCCGGTCCCGTAGACGGTCAGTGGCTCACCGAGCACGGCCTGGATGACGAAGCGGTTGAGCACGGTGCCGAAGACCGCGTCGTAGTCGAAGCGGGTCGCCAACCGCGGATCCCGGATCGTCTGCGGCGTCTGCTGGCCGTAGACGACGCCCTGATTCAGGTCGGTGACGCGCAGCCCCCAGACCCGGCAGCCGAACTCGAGGTTGTGCGAGTCGTGCACCTTGCTCAGGTGGTAGAACGAGCCCGGCTTCTTCGGATAGAGCATCCGGTCCTTGCGGCCGTTGTGCTCGATCTCCAGCCAGCCCTCCTCGATGTCGATGTTGGGCGTGCCGTACTCACCCATCGTGCCCAGCTTGACCAGGTGGATGTCCGGATCGAGCTCGGCGATGGCGTACATCAGGTTGAGCGTGCCGATCACGTTGTTCTGCTGCGTGTAGACCGCGTGCGCCCGGTCGATCATCGAGTACGGCGCGGCCCGCTGCTCGGCGAAGTGCACGATCGCCTCGGGCCGGAACTCCTCGAGCACCCGATAGACGAAGTCGGCGTCGCACAGGTCACCCTCGTACGTCGTGAGCTGCTGCCCGGACACCTCCTGCCAGGCGGCGACCCTGGTCCGGAGATCCTCGATCGGCACCAGACTGTCGACCCCCAGTTCGCGGTCGTAACCGCGGCGGGCGAAGTTGTCGAGCACCGCTGTCTGGTGTCCGCTGTCGGACAGATGCAGTGCTGTCGGCCACCCCAGGTAACCGTCACCACCCAGGACGAGAACGCGCACGGCTCCAACCGCCTTCCGGACGAAGAAGATGCTTTGTTCTGTCATGTGTACCCACCTGACGCCGGAAACACCTGTGGACAAGCTGGCAATCTGCTGTGAATCGGCTCGCATCGGCAACGAAAGCGGCCGACGATGCAGAATGGGCTCGATGCAAGAACACACCGGAGCCTTCAGCAACGCCACCGGCCGCGCCCTCGAGCAGGGCGGCGCCGGCCAGCCGCGGTACCGCCGCTACCAGCGAGAACTGATCACGCCGTACTGCGGCCGCTCGGTGCTCGAGGTCGGCGCCGGACTCGGCGAGTTCGCCGCCGGCCTGACCGGTCTGGACCGGTTGGTGGTCACCGATGCCGACCCCGATGCGGTCGCCCTGATGGCCCAGCGGTTCGCCGGCCGACCCGAGGTCGAGGCGCAGCAATTTGCCTTGGGCAACAAATTTTCGCTGGCCGAGCCGGTCGAGACGGTGATCGCGATCAACGTGCTGGAGCACCTGGAGGACGACGCGGCGGCGCTGGCCGGCCTGGCGGAGCTGGTCGTTCCCGGCGGCACCATCGTGTTGTGGGTGCCCGGCTACCAGCAGCTGTACGGCGAGTTCGATCGACGCGTCGGGCACTTCCGCCGCTACACCCCGGCCACCGTCAGCGACGCCGTACGGCGGGCGGGACTACAGGTCGAGGTCGCGAAACCGGTCAACCTGCTGGGTGGAATCGCTTGGTGGGCAGCGGTTCGGCGAGGTGGCAGCACGGCGCCGAACCCGAAGCTGGTGGCGATCTACGACAGGTTCGTCGTACCGGTCACGCGGGCGGTCGAGCGCCGGATACCTGTTCCTTTCGGCCAAACCGTACTGTGCGTGGCACGTACTCCCGCAGCCAGGTAGTGGTCATCACTCGCGCGTAGTTGGCACCGTAGACGAGCCCCGGCCCCTTCTTGCTGGTCCCGTCTCCCCTGCGACGCATGGTCATCGGCAACTCGACCACCCGCGCACCACTGGCCAGTACTCCGAGCAGCAGTTCCGACGACTGGTACTGCGGCTCGCGTAGCGTCACCTGCCGGGCAAGACCTGCGCGCATCGCGCGGAAACCGAAGGACGTGTCGGTCAGGCGCCGGCGGGTCAGGATCGACGCCAGCGCAGCGAAGACGCGGACGCCGAGCCAGCGCAGCCTGCTGTCGGCATCCTCGGCACCCAACCGGCGCGACCCCGTGACGAAGTCCGCCTTGCCGTCCAGGATCGGCCGCAACAACACGTCGAGTTCGTCGTTGTCGTACTGCCCGTCGGCATCGGTCGTCGCGATGTACTGCGCTGCGCCCTGGCCCGCAAGGTGGTAGCCGAGTCTGAGCGCGGCACCCTGGCCGCGGTTGCGCGGGGCAACACACACGTAGGCACCGTGCGCAGCGGCGATCTCGGCCGTGTTGTCCTCGGCACCATCCACGACGACCAGTACGTCGACCGGCAGGTCGGCGCAGATCCTGGGCATGCCTGCCAGCACGGGTCCGATGCCACCGGCCTCGTTGTAGGCGGCAATGACTACGACCAGCGGGGCGAAGCTCACGTCACCGTGCCGGTCCCGGAAGTCGTCCAGCGCCTCGGAGTCGGTCCGGTCCGGGTAGCTGTCCAGCGGCGGCCTTGCCTGGTCCTTGCCGAGGATCGCGCGAAGTCCGATCGCTCCTGCCAGCGGGAACAGCACCAGGCCGGGCAGTTGGTAGCGCCAGGAGAACTCGAAAGCCGCAGATCCCATCAGCAGGATGACTCCGGCCGCAGCCGGCAGCAGTGCAGCTGCGCGGAGCCCTGACTGCTTGGCTCGGCCTGCACCAGCTACTGCAGCCAACGCGAATAGGACAGCTAGCCCCAGCACAACACCTGACGTATAGCCGCCGTTGAGCTGGTAGGCCCGCAGTACGGCCGCTGGGCCGTGGTTGACGTGCGGCTCCATTCCACCCCAGAGCCGCGAGGCCTTGGCCGTGTTGGGATCTTCCAGGTTCGGGTAGGTCAACTGGAACTGCCAACGCTCCAGCGGTACGTCATCCGGCGACGTGGTCCGGGTCGGCGCGAAACCCTTCGCGAAGTCCTTGAGCGCGGCCCACGCGACATCGAGCGGCTGATGCCTTAGCACCAGCGCGCCGAACTCCTGAGCCAATTGCTGCTTGTTGGTGCCTGGTGGCAACTCGCCCGGCCAGTTGGGATCGCCAAGGTGGTTGTGCGCGTACTTGTCGACGCCCAGGCGCTGGCCGAGCGGCTCCTTGGGGCAGAACAGCTTGGTGCCCTCGTCGAGCGGCAGCTTGGCGCAGTCGGCGACCACTGCGGCCCGGCCGTACAGGACGGTGTTGTCGGCGCCCGAGAGGGCCCACTTGCCCGTCTCGCTGTGGATGTAGCCGACGTAAGAGCCGAAGACGACAGCGAAGCCGGCCAGTACGGCAGCGGTTCGCAGTACGAGCCGGGTGCGGTGGTGGCGCCAGTCGGAGCCGACCACCACCACGTACAGGACGGCAGCGACGATCAGGGTGAGACCGATCGTCCGCACCGCAAAGGCGGCGCCCAGGAGCAGACCCGCCAGCAGCGCTCGCCTCCACCCGGGCTTGCCCCAACCGAGGAGAGTCCAGAGGACACCGACGAGCAGTACGTCGAAGGTGGTCTCGGCCATGATGTTCTGCTCGATCTGCACCTGGTAGGCGTCGAGCAGGAGCGGTGCCGCGGCCAGGGCGGCCAGCCACTTGTAGACGCTGAGCCTCCGGGCCAGGGCGTAGACGGCGATCCCCAGGCCGAGCCCGGCGAGGTGCTGCACGATCACCACGGCGGTGAGACCGCCGAGGTCGACCAGCGGCTTCAGGACGAAGTCGTAGCCGATCGGGTTGAGCTGATCGGCCCGCAGGTGCTTCATGTTGTTCAGGTACTGCACCGAGTCGGTGTAGATGATGGCCGGCCGATAGGCGACGGTCGCCAGCACACGCAGCACCAGGCCCGCCACCAGGAAGGTGACGAGCAGCCAGTGGGCCCGGAGGCCCCGCCTCACTGGGACTGGAAGTACTGCCACGTTCGCGCCAAGCCGTCTTCCAGCGAAACCGTCGGCCGGTAGCCGAGCTTCTCCGCGCTGGCAGACACGTCGACCACCACAGCGGGCATCTCCCCGTCCGGCGCCTCCACGTGCTCTGCCGGCACGGCGGCGCCGGTCACCGCGCGCACAGTGTCGAGCAGGTCGAGCACGGAGACCGAGTTGCCGGAGCCGATGATGGCCCGGCCGTCGAAACGGTTGTCGAGCGCCAGCAGGACGGCAGCGACCACGTCGTCGACGTACACGAGGTCGCGGCGCTGCTTGCCGTCGCCGTAGACCTCCACACCGCCGCCGGTCAGCGCCGCCCGCATCATCCGCGGTACGAAGCTGTCCTTGTGGCCCATGCCGGGCCCGTAGACGTTGGTGAAGCGCAGCGCCGCCGTCGCCAGGTCATAGCTGCCGGAGTACGCCGAGAGCAGCATCTCCGCCGCAGCCTTCGTCGCGCCGTACGGCGTGAGTGGGTGCAACGCGCGCTCGGCAGTGATCGTCTCGGTGCCGACGTCGCCGACCACGGCGTTGGTGGAGGCCAGCACGAAGCTGTCCACGCCACTGCCCCGGGACAGCTCGAGCAGCACCTGGGTGATGGTCACGTTCTCGGCGAAGGTCCGCATCGGGGAGCCGACGGAGCGCAGTACCGAGGTCAAAGCCGCCAGATGCACCACCGCCCGCGGCCGGGTCTCGAACGCCGCGATGCAGACCTCCTGCTCGGACAGCTCACCGGTGATCGCGGTCACGCCCTCGTCCCACGACTCGTCCGGCGGCTCCCGGTCCACCGCCGTCACCGGCAGGTCCCGCTCCCGCAACGCGGCCACCACGGCCCGCCCGATGAAGCCGGAGGCACCCGTCACGAGCACCCTGTCGTCGAATCCGTCCATGTCCGCCAACCTACCGCCGTGGCCAGAACCGGTCGCCACCCGCGCAGGCTCCGCTCAACCGTGGCATCCCAGCCGTAGGGTTCGGTGACGAACCCTTGACCCGGGGTGACGAAGCTGGGCATCATCAGCCCCGACGCGGGCTGACAACCTTGTCATCGGGGCCGCGTAAACCTCCGGCACACGGCGACCGCCGTACGCCGGTTCCGTCGTGCAAGGAGCGTAGATGGATCTCCGCCGCCCCCTGGGGCTCGTCACGTCTCTCGGGCTTGTTGTGACAATGTCTGCCATGTCCTCCACATCGTCGAGCGCCGCGTCCGACCCGGGCCCGGCCGCCGAAGCACAGCCGGCCGCGACCGGTACCAGCTTCTTCACCTCCTTCGAGCCGGGCCAGCCGCAGCCCGGGTACACCGACGCGGTCGAGACCGGACCCGACGGGCAGCCACGCAGCGGCGGGGTCGAAGGACCGACGCCGACCGGGATCGGCGGCTCCGAGATGGACAAGGTCGTCAAGGTGACCGCCAACGGCGAGAACACCGGCGGCGGTGAGATCGCGTCCAACGTCGCCGACGGGGACAAGTTCACCAAGTGGCTGGTCTTCGAGCCGGCCGGCTGGCTGACCTACGAGACGTCGGCGCCGGTGGTGATCCGCAAGTACGCGCTCACTTCGGCCAACGACGCGGAGGGGCGCGACCCGCAGAACTGGACCCTGTCCGGTTCGGTCAACGGCACGACCTGGACCACGCTGGACACCCGGAGCGGCCAGAGCTTCGAGAACCGGTTCCAGACCAAGGAGTACAGCTTCACCAGCGCGACGGCGTACAAGTTCTTCAAGCTGGACGTCACGCTGAACCACGGCGAGGACATCGTCCAGCTCGCCGACTGGTACCTGTCCAACGGCGCCCCGCTGCCGCCCCCGGGCAAGACCGTCGAGTCCCGGCTGGACTCCGGTCCCACCAGTGCCTACAACGCGCGGGCCCGGACCGGCTTCACCGGCGTCAAGTCCTTCCGGTACGCCGGTCACCAGACCGCCGAGGGCCGCGGCTTCAGCTGGAACAAGATCGCCGACGTCGACCTGACCATCGGTCCGGACACCCGGCTCGGCTACAAGATCTTCCCCGAGCACGTCGAGGGTGACCTGAGCTATCCGAGCACCTTCGCGGCGGTCGACCTGGCCTTCTCCGACGGCACCTACCTGAGCGACCTGAAGGCCAAGGACCACCACGGCTTCGAGCTCAGCCCGCGCGGACAGGGCGACGCCAAGGGACTGTCCACGAACCAGTGGAACAACGTCGAGGCCGACCTGGGCAAGGTCGCGGCCGGCAAGACGGTCAAGCGGATCCTGGTCGGCTACGACAAGGCATCCGGCCCGGCGGACTTCCGCGGCTGGATCGACGACCTCCGGATCAGCAAGGCGACCACCACGGACGCCGCCTCGCAGCTGACCGCCCGGCACCACCCGTCGGACCTGGTGGCCACCACCCGCGGCACCAACTCCACCGGCGGCTTCTCCCGGGGCAACAACTTCCCGGCGACCGCCGTACCGCACGGCTTCAACTTCTGGACGCCGGTGACGAACGCGGGTTCGACGTCCTGGCTGTACGACTACGCCAAGGGCAACAACGACCAGAACAAGCCGGAGATCCAGGCGTTCTCGATCAGCCACGAGCCGAGCCCGTGGATGGGTGACCGGCAGACCTTCCAGGTGATGCCGTCGACGGCCGAGACGCCGACCGCGAACCGCAAGGCGCGGGCCTGGGCGTTCAGCCACGACAACGAGATCGCCCGGCCGCACTACTACGGCGTCACCTTCGACAACGGCAACGCGGCCGAGCTGACCCCGACCGACCACGCGGCGATGCTGCGGTTCTCGTTCCCGGCCGGCCGGGCGAAGCTGATCTTCGACAACACCAGCAACCTCGGCGGCCTGACGCTGGACCCGGCGACCGGCGTGGTCACCGGCTACAGCGACGTGAAGAGCGGGCTGTCCACCGGCGCGGGCCGGCTGTTCGTGTACGGCGTCGTCGACCAGAAGGTCGTTGCCAGCGGCAAGCTTTCCGACGGTGGCGGCGCCAATGTCGGCGGGTACTTCTCCTTCGACCCCAAGGTCAAGCAGGTCCAGCTCCGGCTGGCCACCTCGCTGATCGGCACCGAGCAGGCGAAGAAGAACCTCGAACTGGAACTGCCTGCGAGCAGCCGGTTCGAGAAGGTCCGCAACGCCGCCCAGAACGCGTGGGACGCCAAGCTCGGCACCATCGAGGTCGACGGCGCCACCACCGACCAGCTGATGACCATCTACGGCAACCTGTACCGGCTGTTCCTCTACCCGAACAACGGCTCGGAGAACACCGGTACGGCGAGCAAGCCGGTGATCACCTACGCGTCGCCGACCTCACCGAAGGTCGGGACCGACACTCCCACCAAGACCGGCTCGAAGATCGTGGCCGGCCAGACCTATGTGAACAACGGGTTCTGGGACACCTACCGGACCGTATGGCCGGCGTACAGCCTGTTCGCGCAGGACACGGCCGCCGACCTGGTCAACGGGTTCGTCCAGCAGTACAAGGACGGCGGCTGGATCTCCCGCTGGTCCTCGCCGGGCTACGCCAACCTGATGGTCGGCACCAGCTCGGACGTCGCCTTCGCTGATGCCTACCTGAAGGGGATCAAGGGCATCGACGTCCAGGCGGCGTACGACGCGGCACTAAAGAACGCGGCCGCCCGTCCGCCGACGGACAACGTCGGCCGCAAGGGTCTCGACCGCTCGGTGTTCAACGGCTACACGGCCAACACCACCGGTGAGGGCTTCAGCTGGTCGATGGACGGCTACATCAACGACTACGGCATCGCCAACATGTCCAAGGCGCTGTACGACGCGGCAAAGAGCGACGACCCGCGCAAGCAGGAGTACAAGGACAATTACGACTACTACCTGAACCGCGCGCGGAACTACGTGACGCTGTTCGACCCGGCGCTGAACTTCTTCCAGGGCAAGGGCCCGGACGGCGTCTGGGGCCACTCGCCGAGCACCTTCGACCCGCGCGACTGGGGTCACGACTACACCGAGACCAACGCCTGGAACATGGCCTTCTCCACTCCGCAGGACGGCGCCGGCCTGGCCGCGCTGTACGGCGGTCGCGAGGGTCTGGGCAAGAAGCTCGACGAGTTCTTCACCACCCCGGAGGACGCGCTGCACACCGGCGGCTACGGCGGCACGATCCACGAGATGCTCGAGGCGCGGGACGTCCGGATGGGCCAGTACGGCCACAGCAACCAGCCGTCGCACCACATCGCGTACATGTACGCCTTCGCCGGGCAGCCGGCCAAGACACAGGAGAAGGTCCGCGAGGTGCTGGACCGGCTCTACCTGGGGTCCGAGATCGGCCAGGGATACCCGGGCGACGAGGACAACGGCGAGATGTCGGCCTGGTACCTGTTCAGCATGCTCGGGTTCTACCCGCTGCAGGTCGGCTCGCCGTCGTACGCGATCGGGGCGCCGCTGTTCACCCGGGCCGCGGTCCGGCTGCCCGGCGGGAAGAAGCTGACCGTCGTCGCGCCGAACAACAGCGCCACGAACAAGTACGTGAAGAGCGTCAAGGTCAACGGCAAGGCCTGGACCTCGACCAACCTGCCGCACGACCTGATCGGCAACGGCGGCAAGATCGAGTTCGAGATGACGGACAAGCCGTCGGCCTGGGGCACCGGCAGCGACGATGCTCCGCCGTCGCTGACGACTCCGGGCGAGGACCCGAAGACGTGGCGCGACTCGACCGAGGACACCGGCGCGGTCGTGGCGGCCGGCGGGGTGGATGTCACCGCGCTGACCGACAACGACTCGAAGAAGCAGGTCACGCTGACCGGCGCCGCTCCGACCGTGACGGTTCAGTTGCAGCAGGGCCGGCCGGTCACGATGTACACGCTGACCAGCGGAACCACCGGTACGGCGCCCGCGGGCTGGACGCTGGAGGGGTCGAACGACGGGACGACGTGGGCCGAGGTGGACAAGCGGAGCGGCCAGGAGTGGGCGTTCCCGGCGTACACGAGGTCGTTCAGCGTTGCTTCGCCGAAGGCCTACACGCAGTACCGGCTGGTGCTGACGCCGGCGGCCGGGGCCACCGGCGTGACGCTGTCCGAGCTGGAACTGCTCGGCACCGTGAAGGGCATCGAGGCCGGGACGCACCCGAGCGAGCAGCGGGTCGCCCGGACCAAGCCGAGCCCGACGCCGTCGCAGTCCATCGATCGGAACTACGGCTGAGTTGAAGTACGGCGCCGCACCGGCCCGACCGGTGCGGCGCCGTGTTCCTCGCGGTCGAAAAGGGCAAAAAAATTTCCGGCGGAACCTGCCCCTGAGAGGTTCCGCCGGACACCTACGGCCTGCCGGCCGGAAACTTATGGAGGGGTGGCGACCCCGCCCGGCCTGCCACCCCAACACCAGTACTGACGAGCAAGGCCGCGGTTAGGTTGCCTTGGGCCGAAACTGTCCACATCGTGGACGTTCAGGCGAGCGGCGTGCAGAATCCACACTCCGCGGCAGCCGCCGCGAGCGGCCAGGCCGAGCCGGGCTCGAGCGACCGCGCGACCTCCTCGACCCGCGCGTTCTGCCGGCTGCCGTCGCCCACATAGTGGTTGGCCGACACGTGCGCCCACTGGTCGCCTTCACCGCGGACCCAGGCGTGGGCCTTGACTCCGTCCAGACCTCGCCAGATCCCAGGCTGGATTTCCACGCAGCTCTTCGTCGTACTGGCCGGGGCGAGATCGGTGAAGCCGGTGCACGGCGCCGACGACGACGGCAGCTTCCGGAGGGTGATGTCGATGTCGGCGCTTCTGGTGCCATCACTACTCGCCGGCTCCAGTACGGCGTACGTCACACCGGTCGTCCCGTAGCCGACGGCCCACAGGTCCGTGCCGGCCAGTTCGGGCTGAAGCGGCCGCTCGACCAGGCTCGCGATCCCGCGCTGCGCCTGGCGGACGTCGTTGAGCTCCTTGACCAGCGGGACGGTGGCGACGCCGAGGACGGCGGCCAGCACCAGGACCGCGATCGGTTTCGGCCGCTCCCAGCCACCCGCTGCCTGGCTGAGCGTGAAGCCGACGACCAGAGCGAGTGCTGCACCGAAGTACAGGAGAGGCGCCCAGCCCCACTGGGCCCACCAGAGGTTCGCGCCGGCGGTCAGCAGGAACGCGATGCCGGCTCCCACCCCGAACGCCACTCCGATCTGCAACCGCACGGCCAGCACGATGGCGGTGATCGCGGCGGCGACCGATCCGGCGATCAGCGCGGTGAAGAGTCCCGCCAGCAGCGCCCAGCATTCGTCGTCCGGAGCACAACGGGCCTCGTAGACCGACGTACCGATCAGCCCGGCCGCCACTGCGACCAACAGTCCAACGGCAAGTGCCCCCGCGAAGCACCTGACTTGTCCGGTCAGCCGCTCGCTACCACTCGCTTCGTCCGTCATACGACTGACGGTAGGTGAGCTTGCTCGGCGTCCGCGTGAGCACAACTACTCAGCTCTCCCCGGGTCGCTCAGCGCCCGGTGCTCAGCCGGTCCAGCGGCCGGTGAAGAAGGCGGCGGCCCAGATGGCTGCCAGGGGTATCGCCACCGCCAGGTAGAGGCGGCCCAGCCAGGGTCTTCGGTGCAGCAGCACCGCCAGGCCGATCCACAGTGGCCACCACAGCAGGGTGGCGCGGGTCAGCGAGTAGATCCAGAACGAGGTGACGAACGCCGCGATCGTGCTGGCCACCCAGGCCGCCTCGCCCCAGGAGTGCCGCCGGACCAGCCACAGCAGCACCAGCAGGCCGATCAGCAACGTCACCAGCTCGGCCCGGAACATCCAGGTCCAGTCGCTGCGATCCGCCGCGAAGTGGCCCTTCGTCGCGGCCTCGACGGTGTGCATCAGCGAGACCCACGGCGCAGTGAACTCGCGGGCCCAGCCCTTGTCCTGCGCTTCCTGCCAGGCGAACCAGGAGCCGTGGATCTGCTTCAGGTAGGCCATGAACCCGAGCACCGGGACGAGCGGCAGCGCCAGCCACGGTACGGAGTACCAGTCGCGCTTCTTCGAGGTCAGGAACTCGACGCCGAGCGCGAAGATCAGGAACAGCCCCGAGACCCGGACCGTCGACGCCAGCATGACGAAGAGGGCGGCCCGCGCCCACCTGCCCTGCCGCGCCGCGAGCCAGCCGGGGAAGGCGAACGCGCAGAACAACGCCTCCGTGTACGGCGCCGCGAGGAACACCCCGACCGGAGCCGCGAACCAGATCAGCGCCGCCTTCGGCCCTAGCTCACTGAGCTGGGGAAACTCGTGCTGCGCCAGCTTGGCGAGGTAGACCCCCGCGACGGCGCTGGCCACCAGCGAGATCACCACGCCACCCGCGACCGGACCGATCCCGGTCCAGCCGACCACCCGCATCAGATAGGGCAGCCCCGGGAAGAACGCCGCGAGCGGAGCCCCGGACGGCTCACCCTGGTTGTAGCCGAAGTCCGCGATCGCCTTGAAGTGCCAGACGTCCCACTGCAACCAAGCACGCCACACGTTGGGGTATTCGCTCCCCCGGTTGAACAACAACGGCGCCGACACCGACAGCACGAAGATTCCGATCCGGGTGACCAACCACCACCCGAGCGTCTCCCGCACCACCAGCTCAGGCCGCCACCGAATCCCGACCGCGGCTCCGTCCTTGGCCCGCCGAGCCCGCCGCGGCTGCTCCTCCGGAGCCGACCGCTCAGCAACCACCAGACGCCCGTTTCTGCGCGCGGCTCCACCGCCACGCAGCATTCTGTCCAGGCGCCCTCACACCCCCATCGTGCCCCATCCACATTTCCCAGTCGAACGAGACGCCTCACCGCTGAGGCTCGCCGGCGCCCTTCGCTCGCCGCCACACCACTGCACCGCCGAGCACCATCACCAGCCCGAGCCCGATGACCACCAACGGCAGGACGGTCACGTTGCGAGACACCAGCTCCAGCTCTTCCCCCGTCTCCGGCCACCGGCACACCGAGCTGACCGGAAACGCCCCCGGCGTCCTCGTCGGCATCCCACCGAAGTCCCGGTTGAGTCCACCCCGCGCGGTCGCGCAAGCCTCACTCGCGGGCTGGATCGGCGAGTACGCGGAGGCGAGGAAGAACCCGTAGATCAGCGCACCGGCCAGCACGACCCCACAGCCGTACAGCGCGACCGTCCGCCCTCGCACCGGCCTCATCCCCTCACCTCACCCGAATGCAGGAGACGGCACCCCGGTCGGGGTGCCGTCTCCTGGAGCTACTGATTGTCCGGGTCGTCCGGTGTTCCCGGTGGATCCGTCGGTCTGGTCGGAAGCGTCGGGAACGTCGGCTTGGGAGGCTTGGTCTTCGTCGGGGTGTCCGACGGAGACGGCGACGACGGCGGCGGTGAACTCGGCGGGGGCGGCGGCGTGCTGGAGGGAGGCGGCGTGCTGGCCGGCGGCGGAGGCGTGCTGCTCTTCGGCGGCGTGGCCGTCTTCGGCGGCGGGGTGTACGTCGGGGTCGGCGTACCCATGTTCTCCTCCGACGGCTCCGAGAACGGCTCCTCGGGCAGGTCCTCCATCGACGGTTTCATGAAGTCGACCCAGGTCTTGGTCGGGTAGTTGCCACCGAAGAAGGCGGGGTCGTCGCTGAACGGGTCGAGGTCGGACTCACCCTCCTTGCCGGCGCGGTACAGCACCGCGGTCGACAACTGGGGCGTGTAGCCGACCCACCAGGAGGTCAGCGTGTCCGAGCCGTCCTTGAACTGCTTGCACTTGCACTTGGCGTTCGCCCGGCGGTGATCGACGGAGATACCACCGGCCGTACCGGTCTTGCCCGCGGCCGGCCGGCCGAGCTCCTGCGCCCGGTTTCCGGTGCCGTTCTTGTCCTCCACGACCTGCTGCATCGCGTAGCTGGTCGTCTTGGCGATCTCCGCCTCGATCGCCTGGACCTGCTTGTACTTCGACTTCGCCGCCCAGACCACCTTGCCGGTCTGGTCCCTGACCTCACTGATCACGTGCACGGGGACGCGTTTGCCGTCCGCCGCGAAGGTCGAGTACGCCCCGGCCATGTCCACCGGCGACGCGTACGCGTTCGGACCGAGGACCAGCGCGGGCGCGTCGCGGTCGGAGGCCGGGATCTTCGGGATGCCGGCCGCTTCGGCCATCTCGACCACCTTGCCGGGCCCGCCCTCCATCTGCCGGTCGACCAGGTCGTAGAACGCCGTGTTGACGGACATCTCGGTGGCCCGCAGCAGGCTGACCCGGCCGTAGTCCTCACTCAGCTCGTTGTCGTACTTGCCGCCCCGGATCTCGATCGGCCCGTCGCCTTCGAAGGTGTCCTCGAGGGTCTTGCCGTCCTTGAGCGCCGCCGCCACCGCGAACGGCTTGAACGACGAACCGGGCCTGGCCTTCGAAGTGGCCCAGTTGATCTGGCTCTTCAGGAAGTCCGGTCCACCGACCATCGCGACCAGCTCACCGGTCTGCGGGCGGACCGAGGCAAGGCCGACATGCAGGTTGGCCGCGCTGCCCGGTTGCTTGTCGCTGAAAACGGCCGCGACGGCGTTCTTCTGGAGTCCGTAGTCGAAGGTCGTCCGGACCTGCAGGCCGCCACCGTCGATCTGGTCGTCGGTGAAGCCCTCCTTGGCCAGCTCCTTGCGCGTCATGTCGAGGAGGAAACCCTGCCAGCCCTTGTACCGGCTGCTCTTCTGCCGCTTGTTGATCTTGGGCAGCCGCGCACTGTACTGCGCCGCCTTCGCCTCGGTGATCGAGCCGGTCTGCCGCATCCCGTCGATGACGTACTGGTACCGCTCGATGATCCGCTTCTGCGCCGCCGGGTTGTCCGGGTCGAACCGGGTCGGGTTGTTCAGCACCGTCGCCAGGAACGCGGCCTGCTGGGGACTCAGGTTCTTCGGGTCCTTGACCTGGAAGTAGGCGTCACCCGCGGCGGCGATGCCGTACGCGCCCTCACCGAAGTAGATCGTGTTCAGGTAGCCCTCGAGGATCTCTTTCTTGTCCTGCGAACGGCTCAGCTTGGTGGCGATGAAGAGCTCGGAGAACTTCCGCGAGAAGGTCCGCTCCTGGTTCAGGTACATGATCTTCACGTACTGCTGGGTGATCGTCGAGCCACCCTGCAGTTGCTTACCGCGCACGATGTTGAAGGCGGCCCGCGCCATCCCCGACGGCGAGATGCCGGGGTTCGTCCAGAAGGTCCGGTCCTCGGCCGCGATCACGGCGTCCTGGACGTACTTCGGAATCTCCGCCAACGGCACCGAGCGCCGGTTCTGCTCGAAGAACGTGCCCAACGGTTGCTTGCCGTCGGAGTACGTGACCTGCGTCGTGTTGGTCGCGAACTCCTTGTTCGGGTCCGGGATGTCCGTGGTCTGGTAACCGATGAAGAAAGTGGCCACGGCACCGATCACCCCGAGGAAGCCCAACGCGAGCATCCAGCCCAGTACCCGCAGCGCCCAGTGTTTCTTTCGGCGTACCGCGCGGGTGGGGGCCTTCCTACGAGCTTCACTCACAGTGCAATCCTCGACGATCTCGCTGAAGTCATTGCGACCCAGAGTACGGCGGATGTGGTAACGGACCCTATTCCGCCTGGATCGTAGCCGTCCCGGCGGTCAGGCCGGCATCAGCCCGTCACGTGGGGTGCCAGCAGCGTCACGGCGATCAGGGCCGCCGGGAAGCAGGCGAGGAACATGGTGAACGTGTAGCCCATGATGTCGCGCGCCTTGAGCCCGAGGACGGCCAGCGTCGGCAGCATCCAGAACGGCTGCAGCAGGTTGGCGCTCGCCTCGCCGAGGTCGTAGACGACCACCATCCAGCCCGCGTCCACCTTGAGCTGGTTCGCCGCGTCCAGCACGTACGGCGCCTCGATCACCCACTTGCTGCCGCCGCTGGGCACGAACACGCCGAGGATGCAGGAGTAGATCGCCACCAGGGGCGGGAAGAAGAACTGACTGCTCGCCTGGACCAGCCACCCGGCCAGCCGGGCGGAGATCCCGGTGTACGCGATCATGCCGAAGATGCCGCCGTACAACGGGAACTGCAGCAGTACGCCGGCCGCCGCCGGTGCGCCGTCCCGCACCGCCCGGGCCATCCGCCAGGGCCGCCAGTGCAGCAGCATGGCGAGCAGGAACAGGATCAGGTTCACCGTGTTCAGGTCGAGCGCGTTGAAGAAGCTCTTGCCGTCGAAGTACCGGAGCAGGTAGATCGAGCCGAGCAGCACCACCAGCAGGCTGAACAGCGGCGAGTGCTCCAGCCAGTCACCCGGCCGGCGCTTCTCGTCCTCGGCGCCGTCCACCCGCTGGCCGTTGTCCCGCTGTCCGTTGTAGGGCGAACCACGGCCGATCAGCGGCCGCAGCTCGATCCCGAGGTCCTCCGCCGTCTTGGCGTTGTCCTCGCCCGGCGCGACGAACCACGCCATCGCCACGCCCACGACGTACACGAAGAGGGTGGCGAGGAGCGCCTGCCAGGTGAAGATCGTTTCGCTGAGCGGAATCAGTCCGGAGGCGCGACCGCCTTCCCGGATCACCTCCTGCACAGGGGCGGGGCTGCTGCTCGCACTGGCGACCTGCAGGGCCGCCGAGCCGGACAAACCCTGCGCCCAGACCGTGCCGAGCCCCAGGAACGCCATCGCGCCCAGCGCCCGGTAGTCGGCCTTCGGCACGTTGCGGGCGACCTCACGGGCCAGGATGGCGGCGAAGATCAGGCTGAACGCCCAGTTCAGGTACGACGCCAGCATGGCGACCGCCGCGACGAAGGCGACCGCCGTACGGGGTGACCTGGGGATTCGCGCGAGCCGGGTGATCAGCCGCGCGACCGGGCCGCTGGTGGCCACGGCGTACCCGCCGATGATGATCATCGCCATCTGCAGCGTGAAGGTGATCAGGCTCCAGAAGCCGAGACCCCAGGCGTCGATCAGGCCGAACCCGTTGGTCGCCGCCGGGTCGTCCGGCCGTTTCAGCAGCGGCTCGCCGGTGACCAGGCCGAAGACGAAGACCAGGAACGTGCCGACCAGGACGAAGCCGAACGCGTCCGGCAACCACTTCTCGGTGAAGGCGGTGAAGCGCAACGCGGTCCGGGCCAACGGGCCCTCGCCCTCGGTGCTGTGCTTCGCGTGCTTCCCATGGCTGTCCGCCATGACCCTCCGCTCCTGACCCACGACGCTGTGTCAGCTGATTAACGCAGCTCAGCGTCTGACGTAACAGGTTTTTCGTTCAGCGCGTCGTGATGTACCTGACAAAGCCCGCCTTTGTCAGGAGTTGTCCACCGGCGGACTCGTGCTTACAGTGGCGGAGCGATGTATCAACTCGATACATCAGGTCATGACATAGCCATGACAAAATGGTCGAGGGAGGTGGGTCATGGGAAACCGCAGTGGGGTCCTGGAACTCGCCGTACTCGGCCTGTTGCACGAAGCGCCGATGCACGGTTACGAGCTCCGCAAGCGCGTCAACGCCCAGTTCGGGTGGGGACGCGTGTTGTCGTTCGGGTCGCTCTACCCGTGCCTGAAGGCGATGCTCCGCAACGGACTGATCTCCGCCGACGCCGGTACGCCGGACGCCGGGCGGAGACAGAAGATCGTTTACACGATCACGGCCGACGGCAAGGACCACTTCGCCAGCGCGATGCACGACGCCGGTCCGTCGGCGTGGGAGGACGACACGTTCGGCGTCCGGTTCTCGTTCTTCGGCCGGACCGACCCGGCCACCCGGTTGCGCATCCTCGAGGGCCGACGGGCCCGGATGGAGGAGCGGCTGGCCAACTTCCGGGCCGCGATGAGCCGGACCGCGGAGCGGGTCGACACGTACACCCTCGAGCTGCAACGGCACGGCCTGGAGTCGGCCGAGCGAGAGGTCCGCTGGCTGAACGAGCTGATCGACGGCGAACGCAGCCGGCAGCGGACCCCCGAAGAGCACCAACCGCCTGTACCACCCCCCAACTAAGGAGTTCCAGATGACCTCGATCCGCGTAGCGATCGTCGGTGTCGGCAACTGCGCCAGCTCGCTCGTCCAGGGCGTGCACTACTACCGCGACGCGAAGCCCGACGAGCGCGTTCCCGGTCTGATGCACGTCCAGTTCGGCGAGTACCACGTCCGCGACGTCGAGTTCGTCGCCGCGTTCGACGTGGACGGCAAGAAGGTCGGCCTCGACCTCGCCGACGCGATCGGCGCCAGCGAGAACAACACGATCAAGATCTGCGACGTGCCGCCGAGCGGTGTCACGGTGCAGCGCGGTCACACGCTGGACGGTCTCGGCAAGTACTACCGCGAGACGATCACCGAGTCCGACGCGTCGCCGGTCGACGTCGTCGCCGCCCTGCGTGAGGCGCAGGTCGACGTACTCGTCTGCTACCTGCCGGTCGGTTCGGAGCAGGCCGCGAAGTTCTACGCCCAGTGCGCGATCGACGCGAACGTCGCGTTCGTCAACGCGCTGCCCGTGTTCATCGCCGGCACCAAGGAGTGGGCGGACAAGTTCACCGCCGCGGGTGTCCCGATCATCGGCGACGACATCAAGTCGCAGATCGGCGCCACCATCACGCACCGCGTGCTGGCCAAGCTGTTCGAGGACCGCGGCGTCACCGTCGACCGGACCTACCAGCTGAACGTCGGCGGCAACATGGACTTCAAGAACATGCTGGAGCGCGACCGGCTGGAGTCGAAGAAGATCAGCAAGACCCAGTCCGTCACCTCGCAGCTGGTCGACGACATCGACCCGCGCAACGTGCACATCGGCCCGTCGGACTACGTGGCCTGGCTGGACGACCGCAAGTGGGCCTTCATCCGGCTCGAGGGCCGCAACTTCGGCGACGTCCCGCTGTCGCTGGAGTACAAGCTCGAGGTGTGGGACTCGCCGAACTCGGCCGGCATCATCATCGACGCGATCCGCGCGGTGAAGATCGCCAAGGACCGCGGCATCGGCGGCCCGATCCTGTCCGCCTCGTCGTACTTCATGAAGTCGCCGCCGGAGCAGTACGCCGACGACGTCTGCCGTGACCTGGTGGAGAAGTTCATCAAGGGCGAGATCGAGCGCTGACCCAGGTACTCCGGTACTGCGGGCCCCGCGACCCTTCCCGGGTCGCGGGGCCCTGGTGCGTTCTGTCGGTGGTGATCGGTAGCGTTCCGGGTCATGCGGCTGCATGTGGGGTGCGCGATGTGGACGCACGCGCCGTGGAACGGGCGGTTCCTGCCGCATCCGTTGCCGTCCTCCGAGCGCCTGGAGGCGTACGCGACCTGGTGCAACGCGGTCGAGGGCAACACCACCTTCTACGCGACGCCGGCCCGCGCGACCGTGCAGATGTGGGCCGATCAGGTGGCGCCCGGCTTCCGGTTCGTGCTGAAGCTGCCGAAGACGATCACCCACGACCTGCGGTTGCACGACGCCGCCGATGCCGAGCTGCGGACCTTCCTGCACGCGATGCGGCCGCTCGGTTCGCGGGCGCATGCTCTGTGGATCCAGTTGCCGGCCTCGTTCTCACCGAACGAACTGGGCTCGCTGGCCGCCTTCCTGCACCGAGCGCCGTCGGCCTTCCGGTATGCGGTCGAGGTGCGGCATCCGGCGTTCTTCGAAGAGGCTCGGTGGACGCAGCAGCTCGAGCAGATCCTCGGGCGGGCCGGAGCCGAGTGGGTTCCCTTCGACACCGTGACTCTGTTCGAGACTCCTGCCGACAGTTACGGCGAGCGGGAGGCGTGGATGAAGAAGCCGCGGCTGCCTCGGCGTACTCGGGCGCTGACGGAGTTCCCGATCGTGCGGTACATCGGCCGGGACGATGTGTCCGTCACGATCAAGGGCTGGCAGTACCTCGCGGAGCAGACCGCCGTCTGGCTGCGTGAGGGCCGGTCGCCGACCGTCTTCCTGCACACGCCCGACAACGTCGAGGCGCTTGCGCTCGCACGACGTTTCTACGACGACGTCCGCGCTCTGGTGCCGGAGCTCGCGGAGTTGCCGGCACCTCTGACGGCACCGGCCGAGCCGCCCACGCTCTTCTGAGGGTTATCCACAGCTGACGAATCCGTAGCTGCGCGCGGCCCGAATCTCCATATGTTCCCTGGCGAGACCCCATCTCCGGGAGGACAGCCATGGAATCCAGTCACGACCGCCAGGCCCGCCTACAGGTGCTGATCGCCGATCTGCGCCAACGCGCCGCTGCCTGCGAGGACCCCAACGAGAAGACCAACCTCCGTCGATCCGTGGACTCCCTGGTCCGCCTGGCCGCGGCGCACCAGTCATGATCACCTCGTTCGAGGGCCTGCTGGAGCAGCACGCCTCCGCCGCCTTGCGGGTCAGTGGAGCCGACCAGTCCTCGTGGAGCGGTGAGATCGTCGAAGCCGGCGAAGGAATCCTGGGCCTGGCGCACTGGGACGGCACGCTCCACCTCGACCGCGAGTTCATCCTCGACCCGTTGCGCGAGCTCTACGCCCGCGCAGGTGAACCACGCGGCGACGCCGAGCTCCTGCGCTATCGCGAGGCACTGGTCACGCTGCTGCACGAGCAATCCCACTTCCTCGGCCCGGCCGGCGCTACCCAGAAGGCAGCCCGCACCGCCTTCAGCCTCCCCGGCGGCCGGGCTCTGGAGGAAGGCGTCGCCGAGGCCTGGGCCCACGATCACTTGAACGAGTACCTCCGCGACCTCGAGATCGACAAGGTTGCCCCCGGCATCCTCGACGTCCGCTGCGAACCGTCGTACGCCGCTTTCGTCCCCGCCGTCCGTCTCCTCACCACCGACCTCGACCAGCAAGCCGCGGCCCCACCCGGCGAAGCCCTCCACCTGCTCAATCGCCAAACCGCCGAAGGCCAATGGCATCAAGTGGTCGCCCGCATCTACCACTCCAGCCGCCTTCCCCACCTTGTCCCGGCTGCCGAAGCCCCCGCCATCCGCCTCCACCTCGAACAAGCCCTCCGCGCATCCTTCAAAGGCCTGGAGCTCTACGAACCCCTCCCCCGAGGCTTCGCCGCCTCCCGCTCCCACGCGGCCACAACCCGCATGATCTCCCTGCTCCACCAGGAGGTAGCAGTCACCGAACGCCGCTACACGCCTGCCCCACGGTCACCCCGAGTCCAGTTGACGTTCCCGCCGCCCCCCAAGCCCCTCGACGCCTCCGCGCCCTCTCCTCCACTCGCCACCCCACCGCAGCTTTCCTCGGAGCCTCAGCGCTCCACCCCACCTCGGCTCTCCTCGAAGCCTGAGCTCTTGACCCCACCTCGGGTCTCCTCGGAGAGTCAGTTCTCCACCCCACCTCAGGTTCTCTCGGAGCCTCCGAGCTGCACCCCACCTCAGGCTTCCACCCCGTCGCCTGCTTCGCCCTCCCCGGCGGCCACCGTCACGCCGATCAATTCACCCCACCTTGCCCTCCACCACGCCTTCGCCGGCCTCACCCCACCAACTGCCTCCATCAGCGCACCACCCAACGCTCCGCCATCACCGACCCCTCCGGCCGGCTCCGCAAAGCAACGGGACCTTTAGCCCTTGGGACCGCCCCGTCCGACTAGCTGGGTGGAACTGGCTCAACCAGCCCAGTGCTGCCGTCAATCCTGATCCGCTGGTTGTCGCGAAGCGCCCTCATCGCATCGACAACCCCAAGAACAGCAGGAACACGGTGCTCACGGGCAACGATCGCGGCATGCGACAGACGGCCACCGACTTCCGTCACCACCCCCGCCACACAACTGAACAGCGGAGTCCACCCAGGATCGGTGAACCGGCACACCAAGATGTCGCCCTGCTCAACCCGCCCGAAGTCCTCGACACCATTGACGATGCGTGCCGGACCGACGGCAACCCCGGCGCTGCCACCAACTCCCCGGAGTACGTCGAGATCCGCTGCCACCGATTCGCCGGAGCCAGTCGCCGCTCCATCGGAATCGGTTGCCGCTGAGCTGCTGGTCGGGTCCAGCGGAGCCGTGATGGGGCGAGACTGAAGCAGCCAGATGTGGTTGTTCTCCAGGGCGAACTCGATGTCCTGTGGTTCGCCCATGAGGTCGGCTGTTCGCTGGCCGAGCTGGATGATCCGGTGAGCCTGCTCGTCGGTGAGGCACAACTGCTGCTGTTGAGCGAGCGGAACTTCGGTGGTGGCGATGCCGGACGTCCCGGCGTGCGCTGCAGTTGAAGCGGGCGTGGTGAGGCGATCTCGACGAGTTTGCTTCGTCCCCAGAGTGCGGTTGAGGGCGCCGGTCGAGGTGAGGACGTACGTGTCCGGGGTGACCGAACCTTGCACGACGCTCTCCCCCAACCCCCAGGACGCTTCCAGTACTGCGGTGTCGGGGTTGCCGCGAGGGTCTGCAGTGAAGAGGACACCTGCCACTTCGGCATCCAGGTGGCGTTGGATCAACACCGCGATGCCGGGTGCTTCGCGGCGCGGGTCGCCACTGAGGCCAGCTCGGTACGCGATCGCTCGAGGGCTCCAGAGAGAGGCCCAGATTGCCTGGATCTTCGCGGTGAGATTCGGGAGGCCCTGAATCCCGAGGTAGGTGTCGTGCTGGCCGGCTGCTGAGGCTGTGGGGGTGTCTTCGGTGGTGGCTGAGGAGCGTACGGCGACGGGGGTGTTGCCCAGGGCGGCCAATGCTTTGGACAGGTGGTCGAGGAGCTGAGCGGGAACCGGCTGGGCTTCGACGAGGAGGCGGGCCTCGTCCGGATTCTGGCTGGTGAGCGCGCGGGGCAGGTCGAGATGCGCGGTGGCGGCTCGGTAGGCGGCGACCGGGATGACGAACGCGGGTGGCACCGAGAATCCGGCTCGGCTCAGCCCGCCCAGGACAGCGGCCTTCGCGCCGGCGTTCTGGGGCGTGGCTTCGGTGAGACGGATGATCAAGCGAATCTCTCCAGTCGCGAATCGGAGTCCAGCCAGAGCGAACAGATCTCAACAAGATGTTGACAACATTCTGTTGATAATGGACTGTTTCGAGGTGCAGCGCAATCAGAGGTGGCTCAGTGAGTGATCAGGATCAGGCCGAGCGGGAGCGGGCGGCCAGGGAGGTTTTGCTGGCGGCTGGGGCGGACGGCCTCGACCAGCGGCCGTGGCAGATTGGTGCGATGCCGCCGTCGGCGGTTGATCTCGTTCAGTTCTTCTTGTGGCACTCGAGGACGGCGGCTTTCGGCGAAGAAGGTGAGGGCGATCAGAAGCTGACTGACGAGGTGGAGGCTGCGCTGCAGTTGCTCTCGGCCGCGCGGGCGGAGCTCGATCAGTTGGAGACCGGGCTCCTGTTCGCCGCCCGCGGGCTCGGGCTGACCTGGGCTCAGATGGCGACGGCGCTCGGGCTGAACTCGCCGCAGGCCTGTCAGCAGCGACTGGATCGACTCACTGCCCGAGGAAGCCGCCCGACGGAACGGCCGGCGCAGTGAGCGGCGCGTGGGTGCCCGACGGGGAAGCTGGCGGTGCGAGCGGCGCGGGGGTGCCCGGCGGAGAGGCTGGCGGTGTGGGCGGGGACCGGGTGTCCGGGTCGGCTTCCGCGCCGGAGTTGCTGACCTTGCACGCCGTTCGGCTCAAGGGTGTTGCCGATGACCGAGGGGTCGCCGAGCGGTTCGCGCTCGATCAGGCTGCGACGACGGAGTTGCTGCTCGACTACCAGGCGTTCGGGTGGATCACCTGGAGCGAGTTCGCCGGCACGGGGGGCTGGTCCCTCACTGACGCCGGTCGGGTCGAGAACGAACGACGGTTGGCGATCGAGCTCGACCAAGCCGCCGGACGCGAGTGGATTCGCGAGACCTACTCGGAGTTCCTTCCGCTCAATGAGCGCCTGCAGCAAGCCTGTACCGACTGGCAGCTCAGGCCGACCGAGGCAGACGCCCTGGCCTTCAACGATCACACCGACTCACAGTGGGATCGCCGGGTGATCGAGGAACTGCGCTCCCTGGGGCAGGCACTGCGAACCATCTCGAACCGGATCAGCGTCGTTCTCGACCGCTTCCACGGGTACGACGAGCGGTTCGCCGCGGCGCTGGCCAAAGTACGGGCCGGCGACGGGACCTGGGTCGATCGAACCGGCGCGGACTCCTGCCACACCGTCTGGTTCGAGCTTCACGAAGACCTGATCGCGACTCTCGGCATTCCGCGGGGCGCCGAGGTTGCCGGCGGATGACGATTCAGCATGTGCTGTTCGACGCCGACGGAGTGCTGCAGGAGATCCCGGGCGGCTGGTACGCCGCAATGGAGCCGTACGCCGGAGACATGGCGCGAGACTTGCTGCACAAGACCTGGAAGGAAGAGTTGCCCTCATTGGCGGGGCGAGGCGACTACCTGCCTCTGCTCGCGGCGACCCTGGCGGAGTACGGCGTATCGGCGGCCGTGGAGGTCGTGTACGCCGACGTGTGGCACCGGATCGACCGGAACGACGAGTCGTTCGCCATCGTCGACGCCCTTCGGCGCAACGGGTATGGCGTACACCTGGGGACGAACCAGGAGAGGTATCGCGGAGCGCACATGCGCACGACCATGGGCTACGACGGTCTCTTCGACGTCAGCTGCTACTCCTACCACCTCGGGGTCGCCAAACCTGATCCGGCCTTCTTCGTCGAGGCGGCCCGGCGGATCGGGGCCGAGCCTTCGAGCATCCTCTTCGTGGATGACAGCGCGGCCAATGTCGACGGGGCGAGGAGCGCGGGGCTGATTGCTGAGCAGTGGGAGTTGGCTCAGGGGCACGACGTGCTCAGGGCCTTGCTGGCTAGACATGGGCTGAACGCGAGCGCTCCCGCCCTCTAGCGAGAGGGCGGGAGCGGGACGAGCCTGCGATTGGCCAACTCAGCAGAGAGCTGACCGATTGCAGGGGTTCGGCGGCCCGGGCCGGGGGGCGGGAGGCCCGGGCCGAAGTGTCAGGACGGGTTGATGGCCAAGGAGTAGCCGCCGCGGCTGCCGTAGGTGGAGTAGCCGGTGTTCAGCGGACTGCCGTAGCCGACGTTGTCGATGCGGAGGTAGTAGGTGCCGGGCTGGAGGTTGCTGGTGACGGTGGCGCCCAGACCGGTCGGAGTGCCTGCGTCGGTCTGGCCGGAGTCCGGGTCAGCTGTGGTGACGACTGCTCCTGCTGAGTTGAGCAGGTCGAGTTTGATGTCGAGGTTGCCGCCAAGAGCTGCGGAACTCGCGGTGGCTGTGTAGTTGCCGGCGGTCGCAACATCGACGCGGTACACATCGGTGTCGGCTTCAGCAGCGATGAATCCCGCAGCCGGGGTGCCCACTGACAGGGCAGTCGCGGCGGCGGTGCTGTCGCCGGCTTCGTCGGCGCGAAGAGCGAGACCGTGGCTGCCGATCACCGCGAAGTCGTCCTCGGCGTTGTTGGCGCCGGAGTACTCGCCCTTGCTCCACTGACTGATGCCCCGGTAGTAGCCGACGCCCATGATCGGCGCCCACGCGCCGTGGCCCTCGTAGTACCCGACCGACGCGGTGCCGTCGTGGCCGAGGCCGACGTTGTGACCTGCTTCGTGCGAAGCCGCTTCGGCGAGGTTCTTCGCGCCCGTACCGACGCCCTTCGTGAACACCAGCGCGGGTTGGTAGTAGTCGTGCTGGTCCGCGTTGTCATAGACGCCGATGTAGGCGACGCCGCCACAACCGCAGCTCGACTGGTACCAGGTGCCGGGATCGATCAGGACCCGCGTGCCGTACTGCTGGTCGGCCGCGTCCGTGCGGTTGATCGCCTCCTGCGACGGCTGCTGGGTGGTGACGTCCACATCGAAGGCGGCGTAGTCCTCCGCGACCCGCGCCCACACTTCGTGTACGACGTCCTGCTCGGCGGTGCTGAAGCTTGCCGCGTTTCCGTCGGTGTCATAGGCAGAAACGGCGATCGGATCGATCGCCTTGTCCGCGTTCCACGCCGTACCGGTGATGCTGTGACCGTCGAAGTCGAGATAGATGACCTTGTCGGCGCCCGGCTTGCTGTGCAGCTCGAACGCCGGGCCCTCCGCCGCGGCGACCTTCGTGGTCGCCCAGCGCGGCGAAACTTCGTGCGCCTGCTGGGCTTCCGTCAGCATCGGCTCACGGAAGAACAACCGGCCGGCTGAGTCGAGCCAGGCCGTCTTGTCGGCGGCCAGCGTGTCGCGGAACTTCCGCTCGGACATTCCATTGCTCACGGCAACTTCTCCGAGCCGGGACCCGGACTGGTCGAGCGCGATCCTGCCCGGTACGGGCCGGTCTGAAGTCCGGGCGTCGGCTTGGGTGCCGGCAGCTACCGACAGTGCTGCGAAAACGACCGCGCCGGCGCTCACCAGCGCACCGGCACGACGAGATTTGTCGAACAATTCGGAACCCTCCTCAAGGATTCCCCCCAGCCAAGTGGTCCGTCCCCCCGTGGACGTAGCCGGGACAGGTGTGCGGGCCGAGCGCACACCTGTCCCGAACCACAACTGGGAATCAGCCGGCGGTGACTCGCACCGAGTAGCCGCCGCGGCTGCCGTACGTCGAGTAGCCGGTGTTCAGCGGGCTGGCGTAGCCGACGTTCTCGACACGGAGGTAGTACCGGCCCGCCGTGACCTGGCGGTTGATGCTGGCGCTCAGACCGGTCGGCGTAGCGGAGTTGGTCTGGCCCGCGGCCGGGTCCGCGGTGGCCACGACGGCCCCCGAGGAGTTCAGCAACTGGAGCCTGATGTCCAGATCCGCACCCGAAGCCGCGGCGTTGGCCGCGAAGGTGAAGGTTCCGGCCGACAGGTCCACCCGGAAGGTGTCGACGTCCGAGTCGCTGGCGTAGACGCCGTTGACCGCGGTACCCAGGGTGAGGGCGGTCGCGTCGGCCGTGCCGTTGCCGTGGTCGTCGGCGCGCAGTGCCAGTCCGTTCTGGCCGGCCACCGCGAAGTCGTCTTCCTTGTTGTTGGCGCCGGAGTACTCGCCCTTGCTCCACTGGCTGATCGCCTTGGAGTAGCCGACCCCCATGATCGGCGCCCAGGCACCGTGACCGGTGTAGTAGCCGACCGAGGAGGTGCCGTCGTGGCTGAGACCGAGGTTGTGGCCGGCCTCGTGCGACGCGGCCTCCGCGATGTTCTTCGCGCCCGTACCGACGCCCTTGGTGAAGACGAGGGCGGGCTGGTAGTACGAGTGCTGGGACGTGTTGTCGTAGACACCGACGTAGGCGACGCCACCACAGCCACAGCCGGACTGGTACCAGGTGGTCGGATCGATCACGACGCGCGTGCCGTACTGCTGGTCGGACGAACCCGACCGGGTGATGGCCGACTCCGGCGGCGCCTGCGTCGTCACGTCGACGTCGAACGGCGCGTAGTCCTCGGCGATCCGGGCCCACACCTCGCGGACGACGTTCTGCTCGGCGGTGCTCCAGTTGCCGGTGTTGCCGTCGGTGTCGTACGCCGTGACGTTGACGCTGGCCGGCTTGCCACCGGTGTTCCAGGCGGTACCGCTGATCGTGTGACCGTCGAAGTCCAGGTAGATGACCCGGTTCGAGCCGGCCTTGCTGTGCAACTGGAAGGCCGGGCCGTCGGCGGCGGCCCGCGCACGGGTGGCCCACTTCGGCGACTTGGTGGTGGCGGCCCGCTCCTTCGCGGAGGCGACCGGTTCGGTGTAGAACAGCTTGCCGGTCTTGTCCAGCCAGCTGGTCTTGTCGGTGGCCAGGATCTGTTGCAACTTCTGCTCGGCGATGCCGTTGCGCTCGGCCAGTTCGGCGAGTCGCGGCTTGGCCTTGCCGAGCGCGGTCTTGCCTTGGAGCGACTGCCCTCCGAGCAGCGTGTCCAAGGGGGCGGGGGACGGACTCTGCTGGGCGCCTGCCTGGTTACCGGCAACAACGGCCAGCGCTCCGAACAGAACGGCACCGGCGCCTACGAGCGCACCGGTCCGGCGGAACCTGCTGTGCATCTGGGGCCCTCCTCAGGGACTCCTGACGGCTCCTCGGCGGTGTACGCCGGGCGGCGAGGAGGAACCGTCGTACCTCACTTGCGGTGCGTTCGCGCGCACTCTGCGTCGAAGCGTGCCCCATCGGTTGCCTCGCTGTATACGGTTTTCCGCGGAATTTACGTACTCCAAAGGCTGGCTGCGACGCTCCCGGACTCCCTGACACGGCAATCGTCGAGTGTGAGGTGGATCACAAAGCGAGAGATGTCGATCCTGCCGCCAACCGTCCGACGCGTTGTCGCAGGCACGAACCAGTTCGACGACAACGGAGACCGATCATGAAGCTCACACTGCACACCTTCCTCAGCATCGACGGCGTCATGCAGGGCCCCGGCGGCCTCGACGAGGACCGCAGCGGCGGCTTCGACCGCGGCGGCTGGCTGATTCCGTACGGCGACGAGGTGATGGGCGAGATCGCGGAGGGCTGGTTCGCCCGGGCCGACGCCATCCTGCTCGGCCGGACGACGTACACGATGATGCAGGCGTACTGGTCCCAGATCGACGACGGCAGCAACACCGCCAGCGGGCTCAACAACCTGCCGAAGTACGTCGCCACCTCGACGCCGCTGGAGCCGGTCTGGAACGACAGCACCGCGCTGACCGGCGATGTCCTGAAGCAGGTCGAGGAGCTGAAGGCGAAGCCGGGCGGCGAACTGCAGGTCCACGGCTCAGCCGGACTGGCCCGCTCGCTGCACCGCGCCGGGCTGATCGACGAGTACCGGCTGCTGACCTTCCCGGTCGCGATCGGCGCGGGCAAGCGGCTCTTCACCGAGGACGCCCCGGCGATGGGGTTCGAGCTGGTCGAGAGCCGGGTCACCAGCACCGGCGCGACGTACGCCGCTCTCCGGCCGACGCCGTTCCGGACCGGTACCGCGGTGATCGAGGACGGTACTTCGACGTTCTCGGTCGACTAGAGCACCAGCACCTGGCGGATCGCTGTTCCCGCCGCGAGGGTGTCGAATGCTTCGTTGAGGTCGTCGAGGCTGACCGTCGACGTCAGCAGGCGATCGACCGGGAGGCGGCCGGCCTGGTAGAGCGCGATGTAGCGCGGGATGTCGCGGCTGGGGATCGCCGAGCCGAGGTAGGAGCCTTTGAGCGTGCGCTCCTCCGCGACCAGGCTGACCGCCGGGATGCTCAGCAGCTGCGCGGGATCCGGCAGGCCGACGGTGACGGTGGTGCCGCCGCGGCTGGTGGCGGCGTACGCCTGGCCCAGTACTGCGGCGCTGCCGACGGTCTCGACCGCGTACTGCGCGCCGCCGCTGGTCGCCTCGCGTACCTGACCGACGACATCGTTGCTGCGGGCATCGATCGCGTGGGTGGCGCCCAGCTCTAGTGCCAGTGCGAGTTTCTCCGGTACGACGTCCACCGCGACCAGGGGGTGGGCGCCGACGAGAGCTGCGCCGAGCAGCGCTGACAGGCCGACGCCGCCGAGGCCGAACACGACCGCGCTTTGGCCGGCCTGAATGCGGGCGGTGTTGACGACGGCGCCGACGCCGGTCATCACCGCGCAGCCGAAGAGCGCGGCGACCTCTGGGGGGAGGGTGGGGTCGATCTTCACCGCGGAGCGGGCCGACACCACGGCATGGTCGGCAAAGCCGGAGACCCCGAGATGGTGGTGGAGGTCGGTCGAAGGCGGGGTACGTAGGCGGCGGTGGCCGGAGAGGAGGGTGCCGGCGGTGTTGGCTGCGGCGCCTGGTTCGCAGAGGGCGGCGCGGCCTTCGGCGCAGGGGCCGCAGGCGCCGCAGGCTGGGACGAAGGCGAAGGCGACCGTGTCGCCGGGTGCGAATCCGGGGGCTTCGGACTGGAGGACCTCGCCGGTTGCTTCGTGGCCGAGCAGCATCGGCAGGACGCGGGGGCGCGAGCCGTTGATCACCGAGAGGTCCGAGTGGCACAGGCCGGCGGCGCGAATGCGGACGAGGAGCTCGCCGGGGCCGGGGGGTGCGAGCTCGATCTCTTCGATCGCGAGCGGCCGCGATTCGGCGTACGGGCCGGGCAGTCCCATCTCCCGCAGTACTGCGCCTCGCACGATCATCCGGTGATCCCTTCCAGCGCGGCGCGGATCCCGGCCGGGATCGGTACGGGCCGGCGGTCGGAGCGATTCACGAAGACGTGCACGAACCGCCCGGTCGCGGCCGGCTCCGCTGAGCCTTCCCGGAACAGGCCGATCTCATACGTGACGCTGGAGTTGCCGAGTTTCGCCACCCGCAGTCCGGCGTCCACCGTCTCCGGGAACGCCAGCGACTGCCGGAAGCCGCACTGCGACTCCACACAGAGCCCGATCACGTCGCCGCGATGGATGTCGAGCTCCCCCACCCGGATCAGGAACTCGTTGATGACGGTGTCGAAGAAGCTGTAGTACTCGACGTTGTTCACGTGCCCGTAGACGTCGTTGTCCTTCCACCGCGTACCGATCGCGAGGAAGTGCGGGTAGGCGCTCCGATCCATCGGCCCAGCCTAGTGCGCCGGCTCCGAACCTACGGATGCGTAACTTACGGTGCCGTAGGGTGGGGGGACCCCCGACGAAGGAGATTCCGGTGAACGACAAGCTGGTGACCAACCTGCTGCACGAGCTGGAGCCCGTGGTCGAGGAGAACCTCGAGCGGCACCTGGCGATCACCAAGAACTGGAACCCGCACGACTACGTGCCGTGGAGCGAGGGCCGCGACTTCGCCTTCCTGGGCGGTGAGGACTGGTCGCCGGAGCAGTCCCGGCTCGACCCGGTCGCCAAGGTCGCGATGATCACCAACCTGCTGACCGAGGACAACCTGCCGTCGTACCACCGCGAGATCGCCACCCAGTTCGGCCTCGACGGCGCCTGGGGCACCTGGGTCGGCCGCTGGACCGCGGAGGAGGGCCGGCACGGGATCGCGCTGCGCGACTACCTGGTGGTCACCCGGGGCGTCGACCCGGTCGAGCTCGAGGTCGCCCGGATGGAGCACATGACCGCCGGGCACGAGGTCGACAAGAACATGCTGGAGGCGATCGCCTACGTCAGCTTCCAGGAGCTCGCCACCCGCGTCTCGCACCGCAACACCGGCAAGGCGACCGGCTGCCCGATCGCCGACCAGCTGCTGTCCCGGATCGCGACCGACGAGAACCTGCACATGATCTTCTACCGCAACCTGGTCTCCGCCGCGTTCGAGTCGGCGCCCAACGAGACCATGCGCGCGGTCACCAACGAGGTCCGCAACTTCTCCATGCCCGGCGCCACGATGGAGGGTTTCGCCCGCAACTCGGTGACGATCGCCAAGGCCGGCATCTACGACCTCCGGCTGCACCACGACGAGGTGGTCGCGCCGATCCTGCGGATGTGGAAGGTCTACGACCGCGAGGACCTGTCCGGCGACGGCGCCAAGGCCCGCGACGAGCTGGCCGAGTTCATGACCGCGCTGGACGCTCAGGCGTCGCGGTTCGTCGAGCAGCGCACCCGGTTGCTGGAGCGCCAGGCGGCTCGCGCCAACTAGCCCGTACTGCGTACGCCGGGTCCGGTGGAAGCTGAGCCGGGCGACTGCGACGCCGCGGGCGTCATCCCGGTGAACAAGCGGGGTGACACAGCGGCCGAGCGGCTCGGCGGCAAGTAGCTGTGACTACAGTGCAGGCGTGCAGTTCATCCGGGATCTCGGCAGGCTGTTGCGGCGTGGGGATTTTCGCCGGCTGTTCGCGGTTCGGCTGAGTTCGCAGTTCGGGGACGGCGTGTTCCAGGTGGCGCTGGCGTCGTACGTGCTGTTCTCGCCGGAGCGAGCGCCGGACGCGGCGGCGATCGCGGGGCTGTTCGCGGTGGCGTTGCTGCCGTTCTCGGTGCTGGGACCGTTCACCGGGGTGTTGCTGGACCGGTGGTCGCGGCGGCAGATCCTGTTCGGGGCGAACCTGACCCGCGCCGGGCTGGTACTGGTGGTCGGCGGGATAGTTGCTGCAGGCAACGCCGGGACGCCGTTCTACCTGGCGGTGCTGTTCACGCTCGGGGTCAACCGGTTCCTGTTGTCCGGGCTGTCCGCCGGACTGCCTCACGTGGTGGAGCGCGACGAGTTGGTGATGGCCAACGCGGTCACGCCGACCTCAGGTACGGCGTCGTTCCTGGTCGGCGGTGGTTTCGGCGCGGGCGTCAAACTCGTCTCCGACTCCGATCTGGCCGTCCTCGGTACGACGTCCGCCGTGTACGTCGTCGCCGCCCTGCTCGCGCTGCGGCTCGGACGCAACCAGCTCGGCCCCGACCTGACCGGTGACGAACCCGGTGTGGTGGAAGCGATCCGCGGCATCCTGGCCGGGTTGATCGACGGCGGCCGGCATCTGAAGGAGCGGCGGCAGGCAGCGCTCGGGCTCGCCGCGATCGGTTCGCTGAGGTTCTTCTTCGGCCTGGTCACGGTCGCGATGATTCTGCTGTACCGCAACAAGTTCTACGGTCCCGATCAGCTGGACCAGGCGTTCGGCGCGCTCGCGCTCGCGACCGGCGCGGTCGGTGCCGGGCTCTTCGTCGCGGCCCTGGTGACACCGTGGGCGACCCGCGTGCTGAGCCTGCGCCGATGGATCACCGTACTGTTCGTCGCGGCCGCCGTGGTGACCGCGTTCCCCGGCGGGCTCTACACCCAGCCCGCGATCCTGGTCTCCGGCCTGCTCACCGGTTTCTGCGCGCAGGGCGTGAAGATCAGCGTCGACACCCTCGTCCAGACGGGTGTCGACGATGTCTACCGCGGTCGCGTTTTCGCTCTCTACGACATGATCTTCAACGTCGGCCAGGTCTCCGCGGCCGCCCTCGGCGCGCTGATCCTGCCCGACAACGGCCAGTCGTACCCGGTTCTGGCCTTCGTGGTGCTCGGCTTCCTGCTGTCCGCGGTGCTCTACTCCCGCTGGTCCTCACCGCTCAGGTCCCCCGCAGTGCCGTGATCGGCTGGATGGCAGACGCCTTCCAGGCCGGGTAGGTGCCGGCGATCAGGCCGATGACGGCGCCGAGGAAGGGCGCCCCGAAGGTGAGTTGGCTGTCCAGGATCGGAGTCCAGTCGCGGGCGAAGGAGACTCCGACGGTCAGCAGGACACCCACCGCCGTACCCAGCAGTCCGCCCAGGAACCCGACGATCACGCTCTCCACCAGGAACTGCCCGGCCACGTGTCTTCGCGCGGCGCCCAGGGCGCGGCGCAGGCCGATCTCCCCCACCCGCTCCAGCACCGACAGCAGGGTCACGTTGGCGATGCCGAGACCGCCGACCAGCAACGCGACCGCGCCGAGCAGCAGGAACAGCGCGTTCAGGTTCGACTCGACGCCCTTGCGGACGCCGCCTTGTTTCGGCGGAGCGTCGACCTTCAGGCCGCTCGGGTCGTTCGGCTCGATCGCGACCGGCGCCTGTTGGGCGATCAGCTGGGCCGCGCCGACCGACGTACGGATCTCGACCGACTCCGGGGCCTTCAGGTCGTACTCCGCCCTGGCCGTCCCGTTCGGCACGATCACCGAGTCGAGCAACTCGGCCTTGCCGCTGACGGCATCGAGGATGCCGATCACCGTGTAGGCCTGGTCGCCGATGAAGACGGCCGGCTGCGAGTCGACCCGGTTGATGCCGAGCCGCTTCGCCGCGTTCTTGCCGAGGACGACGACCCGGTCGCCGCGGGCGTCGTGGCCGGCGTCGAAGAACCGGCCGGTCTGCAGCGCGGCACGTACGGCGTCGAAGAGCCCGCCCGAGGCGGCCATCACCTGCAGCTTGTAGCCGTCCTTCGCTCCGTCCAGCCCGGTGACGCTGCGGACCAGGTCTGCGCCGACCTCGACCTGGCTGACCGTGCCGGCGGCATCCACGCCGTTCAGCCGCACGATTCGCTGGGGCGCGTCCCATGGCAGTTGCGTCGCCGCTTCGCCTTCCTGTCCGTTGTCGTCCGGTGTCACCACCACCCGGGTCGCGGCGGCGAGATCGAACAGCTGAGTGATCTGACCGGCCGCGGTCTGCCCGAGGCCGACCGTTCCCACCAGCGCGGCGATGCCGAGCACCGTGCCGAGCGTGGTCAGAACCAGACGGGTCGGCCGGGCCGCGACGCCTGCCAGCGCCTCGTCGAGCAGATCGCGCAGCGCGGGTCCGCTCTTTCGCTGCGGACTTCCGGGGCGCGCCGGACGTTGATCGTCTCGCCGCGAGCCGGCGATTCGCTGTACTACGCCCGCCAGCGCCACACGTCCTTGCCTGCGGCGCCGGCGGGAGGTGGACGGCCCGCCGGCGGGATCCGGGAGGCCTGCATTGGACGAGTCGGCGTTGAGCGACCCGACATTGCGGGGGTCGGGGTTGGGCGCCCCGGCGTTCCGGGGGTCGGGGTTGGGCCGCCCGGCGTTGGCCGGGCCGGCTTTCGGGGTACGCCGCCAGCTCACCACTGCAGCGTCCCGTCGACGATGCGGACCCGGCGCTGGGCGCGCTCACTGACGTGGTCGTCGTGAGTGATCACCGCCAGCGTCATGCCCTCGTGGTGCAGTTCGTCGAACACCTGGAGGATCGCCTCCGCGTTGGCGCTGTCCAGGTTTCCGGTGGGCTCGTCGGCCAGCAGCAGACTCGGCTCGGCGACCAGCGCCCGGGCGATCGCGACGCGTTGCCGCTCGCCGCCCGACAGGGTGCTCGGCCCGAACTCCATCCGGTGTGCCAGCCCGACCCGTTCCAGGGCGACTCGTGCACGCGCCATCCGCTCCTTCCGCGGTACTCCGACGTAGACCATCGACAGCGCGACGTTCTCCAGCACCGTGCGGTGGTCGAGCAGGTGGAACGACTGGAAGACGAAGCCGATCCGCTCGCCCCGCAGGACGGCGCGGCGCCGCTCCCGCAGGCTCATCGTGTCGACGCCGTCCAGCCGGTAGATCCCGCCGGTCGGGTTGTCGAGCAGCCCGAGCAGGTGCAGCAGGGTCGACTTGCCGGAGCCGGACGGCCCGACGATCGACAGGTACTCGCCTTCGCGGATGGTCAGGTCGATCTCGCGGATCGCCTGCACCTCGGGCGGCCCGGGGAAGAACCGCCGGACGCCGATCATCTCCACCACCGGAGCCGGCAGCGCCACCGCCGTCGAGCTCATTTGCCGACCACCACTTGGTCGCCCTCGGACAGCTTCGCGTCGCCGGTCGCGGTCACCTGCGCGAACCCGTCGGCGGACAGCCCGACCTTGACCGGGATCAGCTCCACCTTGCCGTCGCGCAGGACCTCCACCCGCGAACCGCCGTCCGAGCCCGCCGACAGCGCGGCCAGCGGTACGGCGAGAACCTTGCCGTTCGTGCTCTTGAGCGGAACCGTCACCTTGACGTTCGCGTCCCGGAGCCGGCCCAGCTGAGCCGCGGTCAGCGTCTTCGGTGAGATCACCACCGTGTACTCGTCGCCGCTGCCGGTGATCCGCACGATCTTCGCCTGGACGACCGACCCGTCGCCGATGTCGAAACTGGCCGGCATCCCTGCCTTCAGCCGCTCCTTGGTTGCCGCGTCGACCTTGAGGCTGACCACCAGGGCGGCGCCGCTGGCCGACATCACCACTCCGTTGACGACGGCGCCACGCTCGGTCTTCACCTCGTCGACCCGGCGCGGCAGCGACTTCACGTAGACGACCTCGGACAGCGGCAGCGGCGTACCGGCCTTGAACTGGGCCTCGTTCTTGGCCAGCTGGGCGTCGGCCAGGTTCTCCTCCGCGTCGTCGACCAGCCCCTGCTGGACCGACGTGTCCGCCTTGCCCGGACCGGCCTTGGCCTGCTTGAGCGCCGCCTTCGCCTGCCGGAGCGCGTTCTTCGCCGCGTCGACGCTCTTGTCCGCCTGGTCGACCGCCTGCTTCAGCTGCTCGTCAGGCTCCGGCGCGTCGTACCCGGCTGCCTCGTAGAGCTCCTCGACGGCTCGCGAGGTACTGGTGTCGTACTTCGAGTCGACCTTGCCCGGATCGAAGCCCAGCTTCGCCAGCGTCTGCTCGAGCTGCAGCACGTCCGGCCCCTTGGAGCCCGGTGCCAGCGCCCGGTACATCGGCAGTACGCCGGGCAGCCCGATCACCGGGCGCCCCGCGATCTCCAGCAGCGCCTTCCCTGCCAGCAAGGACGATCCGACCTTCGGCACCTTGCCCGTCACCACCGCCGGGGTCTGCAGACCGCTGGTCTCGACCCTGATGTTCACCGCTCCGTCGAACGAGGTGTCCCCCCGCCCGACGATCTTGCTGGACAACGCCTTCAGCTCCACCGGCACGGTGATCTGGGAGGCCTTCGGCGGCGCCGTCTTGGCCGCGGCGTCCTCCGGTGACATCAGCCGGCTGCCCGCGGCGACGCCCACCCCGAGCGAGAGGGTCGCGACCGCGGAGACCCCGATCAGTACCCGGCGACGCGATTTGGGTGACGCGGTCACCGCTCCGACACCGAGTCGCGGTACTGCTCGAGCTGGGTCTTGTTCGCCTCGACGAACTCCTTCTCCAGCTCGTACTGCGCCTTCTTGAACGGCTCCTCGTAGACCTTCTGCTTGCAGCCCTGGTCGGCCTTCGCCAGCTCGATCTCCTCCTTGCGGAGGTCACCCAGCTTGGCGGCGTCCACCTTGTCCAGCGACGGCGGGCCGATCGCGGTCATCTCACCGGGCTTCGGCGCGCCCTTGTCCCCGCCGGACAACGTCTGCAGCTTCTGGCTGATCGACTCGCGCGGCTCGTTCACCTTCGTGAAGCCGCTGTGCCCCGCGTCGGCGAGGCAGTCCGACCAGGCCGAGGTGGCGTCGATGACCCGTTGGTCGGCCTCGACCCGCTTGCGCAGCGCCTCGATGTCCTTGAACAGCGAGTCGAACTTCCTGAAGTCGGTCACCTGCTCGTCGGGGCTGCCGTAGACCTCTTCGGCCGCCTTGCCCCGGCACCCCGTGTCCTGTTTCTTCCCCTTGTCACCGGTCGACGGCGCGATCCCGATCACCCCACCGCCGGGATTGTCGAACTGGCCGTTCAGCGCCTTGCCGTAGGCCTTCTGCGCCGTCGGTGACAGGGCCTTGCGGATCTTGCTGTTCGGGTCTTCGTTCGCCTGGTCGTCGGGTTTGCCCCAGTCGATCGTGGAGATGCCGTAGCCGTACTGCTCGGCGAACTTGTCCGGCGGCAGCTTGAACGCCTCGTCGAACTTGCCTTTGCCCCGCGCCTCCGGGGGCACCGCGACGTACTCGAAGCCGGCCGTCTTCATACAGGCGGCGATCGCGTCCTCCATCTTGCGCTGTTTGGCCAGCTGCTCCTCGGACGACTCGTTCGCCCCCGGACCGATGGCCCTGGTCACGCTCATCCCGCCACCACCGGAGCTGACGAATCCTTCTCCCATGTACTCCGCGAGCGGGCTCTTGCCGTCGCTCGCGACCGGTTCCTTGTCGGCTGCCGAGGTGTTGGCTCCACAGCCGGCCAGGGCCAGGGCGGCAACCATCGAGAGCGCTATGCGTGAGTTCTTCATGAGCTGGAGCCTGGCGGGAACGCCGTGAAGAACCTGTGAAGGACCGATCAGCTCCCGATGCTCTCAGCCGATCTTCATCGAAATCTCATGATGATCAGTCACTGTCGAGGCATGGCAGCCCGGATTCTCGTCGCCGAAGACGATCTCAAGCAGGCGGAGCTGATCCGGCGTTACCTCGAGCGGGAGGGCCATACGACGGTCGTCGTGCACGACGGGCGGGCCGCGATCGACGAGGCCCGCCGGCGCAGCCCCGACCTGCTCGTGCTCGATGTGATGATGCCGAAGGTCGACGGCCTGGACGTCTGCCGGGTACTCCGGGCCGATGCCTCCGGCAACGGGGACGTGCCGATCATCATGCTCACCGCCCGCTCCACCGAGGACGACCTGCTGCTCGGCCTCGACCTGGGCGCCGACGACTACCTGACCAAGCCGTACAACCCCCGCGAACTGGTCGCCCGGGTCCGGACGGTACTGCGCCGCACCCGCGGCCGCGTCGACGGCGAGAGCTACCGGGTCGGCGGGCTGGAGATCGACCCGGTGCGGCACGAGGTCCGGCTGGACGGCGACCTGGTCGAGGTGACGCCGGCCGAGTTCAAGATCCTGGCCTGCCTGGCGGCCTCCCCCGGCCGCGCGTTCTCCCGGCAGCAGTTGCTGGAGCACGCGTTCGGCTTCGACCACTACGTGTTCGACCGGACGATCGACGTGCACGTGATGAACCTGCGCAAGAAGATCGAACCGGTGCCGGCCGACCCGGCGTACCTGAAGACCGTTTACGGCGTGGGCTACAAGCTGGCCGCCGACAAGGTGGTGTCCGATGCGTCGTAGCGTGCTGGTCAGGTTCCTCGGGCTCTCGCTCGCGGTCGCGCTCGGCGCCGTCATCGCCACCGCGCTGATCGCGACCTACAGCACCTCGGAGCAGCTCCAGGGCGAGATCGACCAGAACACCTCCCAGCTCCAGGTCGACGGCGACATCTACGCCCAGCTGAGCGCGTACGCCGCCGATCACGCCGGCTGGTCGGGCGTGGACAAGCTGATCGGCACCCTGTCCGACCGGACCGGACGGCGAATCGCGCTGACCGGTGCCGACGGTGCCGTCATCGCCGACTCGGCGCGGACCCTCGGCGCCGGTCCGGAGCTGCCATCGGTGCCGGCGGCAACAGTCGACCCACGCAGCGAAGGCGGCCAGGCCGTCGCCTTCAGTCTCGCTTCCGGGGCCACCACCCGGATGGCGACCCGAGCGGTCGCGCCCCTGTCGACGACCGTAGCCGGCCTCTCGTACGCCGGTCCGCAACTCGTCGGGTCGGCCAGCTGGGGCATGACCGACGAGGAGAAGGCGCAACGCCGGCAGCTCGCGGACCAGGCGGCGGCGTGCCTGCGGTCGAAGGGCCGTCCCGTCCAGGTGATCAGCGCACCGGACGGCACCCCGCCCGCGCTGGCCTGGGAGAGCGCACAGGCCGACGGCAGCGCGATGCAGATCCAGCGGCCGGTCACGCTCCAGGGCGATCCCTGCGTGCCCGCGGGACTGTACGCGCCGAGCGCCAAGGCAGCCGCGGTCAACGCCGACGAGATCCGCCGCTCGACCGAGTGCCTGGACGCGGCCGGCCAGCCGTACAAGCTGACCGCCAACCCGGACGACGGACTCGTCGCGGTCACCCCGCTCGACGCGGAGAACACGCCGGTCTCCGCGGCGTTCTTCGAGTGCGGCAACACCGCCCGGGTCGCCGCGCTCACGCCGTACGTCGCACCGCAGGCGAAGCTCTATCTGGGGGCCAAGAGCAGTTTCAACGTCTTCTCCGGCGAGGGTTTGGCCCGGACCGCGGCGACCGCGCTCGGCGTACTGCTGATCGCGGCGCTGGTGATGGTGTTCGCCGGCCGCCGACTGGTCCGGCCGATCCTGGCGCTCACCGGGGCGGCCCAGCGGATGACGAACGGCGACCACGCGGCCCGGGTGCCGGTCAGCGGACGGGACGAGGTGGCCCGGCTCGGGCATGCCTTCAACGCGATGGCCGAGTCGATCCAGCACCACGACCATCAACGCAAGGCGATGGTCAGCGACGTCGCCCACGAACTACGGACGCCGCTGGCCAACATCAAGGGGTACCTGGTCGCCTCCGAGGACGGGGTCGTCCCCCTCGACAGCGCACTGGTGACCTCCCTGCTGGAGGAAGCCGGCCTGCTCGAACGGCTGGTTGCGGATCTGCAGGATCTGGCCCTCGCCGACGCGGGCAAGCTCCGGATGCATCCTGAGCTGAAGGACCTCTCCGAGCTGGCTCAGCAGGTGGTGTCGGCGCACCGGCCGGCGGCGGACGCGGCCGGAGTCACGCTGACCGCGGAGGTCACCGGCCCCGCGCCGGCCGTGGTGGACAACGCCCGCATCCGGCAAGCACTCGGCAACCTGGTCTCCAACGCGATTCGGTTCACACCTGCCGACGGCCGGGTCATCGTCGGCGTACGCCGAGTCGGCGACGGCTACAAGCTGACCGTCACCGACAACGGGACGGGGATCGCGGAGGAGCACCTCCCCTATCTCTTCGACCGCTTCTACCGGGCCGAACAGTCCCGCAGCCGAACCACAGGCGGCAGCGGACTCGGCCTGGCGATCACCAAGCACCTGGTCGAGGCACACCGCGGCACCATCGCCGCAACCAGCCGGCTGGGGCACGGCTCGACATTCACCATCCAGCTGCCCGCCAGGTAACTAGACTGCGGAAATGGCGAGCAAGAAGGCTCGAGTGGCCGATGTCCACGCGATCGCACTGGCGATGCCCCACGTCACGGTGGTGCAGGGCGGCGGGGAGAACCCGGTCTACCAGGTCGGCGGCAAGTCGTTCGTGTTCTTCCGAACGCCTCGGCCGGATGCCTTCGATCCCGAGACCGGCGAGCGGTACGACGACGTGATCGTGTTCTGGGTGCCGTCCGAGGACGACAAGCTGGCCCTGGTGTCGGACGAGAGCAATCCGTTCTTCACGACGCCGCATTTCGACGGGCACAAGTCGGTGCTGCTGCGTGGCAGCCGGATCGGGGAGCTCGGCCTGCAGGAGCTGACCGAGGTGATTCAGGATGCTTGGCTGTCGAGAGCGTCCAAGCGACGGGCAACTGCTTGGCTGGAGGAGCACCGGCTCACCTAGCGGGTGGCGGACGATCCGCTGGACCGACGCGCCCGGTAGCACCCGCGACAGCAGACACAAAGGGCAAGATCTAGTTGAACTTGTCTGCGCGAGGTGCTCTTCGCGCGGCCCGACGCCCAAGTCAGTGAGGTTGGTCAGCGTGATCACCGAGAGTACGACCGAGGCGCTTTTCAGCGGCGGACGGTCGCGGGTCGCACCGTTGACCTGGGGGCAGCAGGGGACCTGGGACGGCATCCACGAGTGGCTTCCGGAGATCAAGCCGTTCTTCACCCTGACCCGCTGGCTGCCGGTGCCGCTCGTGCTGAGCCTGCCGGATGTCCTGGAGCAGCTGGGCGAGCTGCTGAACCGGCACGAGTCCCTGCGAACCCTCTACCGCTCGAGCGCACGGGGTACCGCGAACCAGGAGGTGCTGGCCGCCGGTGCCGTCGCGGTGACCGTTTTCGATCGGCCGGCCGACGACCCGGTCGAGTTCCACGACCTGGTGGAGGAGAGCCTCGGCCGGGCTGTGAAGACCGCCTGGGACTACGGCACCGAACTGCCGATCCGCTTCTACGTCGCGATGCACGAAGGCATTCCGGTGCTGGTGACCTTCGGCGTCTCGCACCTGTCCGCGGACTACCTGAGTGCCGACCTGCTCTCGACCGAGTTGGCCGCGCTGTTGCAGGCGAAGGCGGACGCGAGCGCCCCTCCGGCGGCCCGATCGGGGATGCAGCCGGTCGATCTGGCGATGTTCGAGAACTCGCCGGACGGGCAACTACTGAACGTCGAGGCCATCAGCTACCAGCGACAGCAGTACAAGAAATACCAGCCGGGCATGCTTCCCTTGCGGGCCGAGCCGCTGACGCCGCGGTTCCGCCGCGGCGAGCTGGAGTCGGACGCCGTACCGGTGGCGGTGCGGGCGGCCGCGCGTCGTCATCGGACCAGTCCGTCGGCGATGCTGCTGGCCATCACGACCGCTCTGGTTCGCTCGATCGCCGGGGCGGACGTCTACTCGATCGACATCATGCAGAGCAATCGGCTGCTGCCCGAGCTGGTCGGCGCAGTGACCACCCTGAACCAGATCGTGCCGACGGCGATCGACCTGACGGCAGACTCGTTCGAGGAGATCGTCCGGCAGTCGACGGTGGCGATGGACGGAGCCCGCCGGCACGGCCGGTACGACGCTCGGGCAGCCCGGGCCATGGCGCTCTCCCTCAGAGGGGCGGACTGGGAGCCAGGCTCCCAGCTGAACGACATGTGGTCGCTGCTGCACCGGCCGAAAAGACCGGTGGCCACGGACGAGGCCGAGCTGAGAGTGCTGGCCGAGGGGACGACCTTCAGCTGGCCGGAGATGACCGATGACGAGGGCATGGTCCTGTTCCTCGACATCCGGGGGACAGCCGAGCGGATCCAGCTGTCGATGATGGCGGACACCGCCTTGCTGCCACCGCCACAGATTCAGGCTTTCCTGTACACCTTCGAACGGACGGCCATCCAGCTGGCCGTCGCGGACGTGGACCTGGAGACGCTCCGGCTGTAGCGACCAATGGCCGTGGGAACACAGTGCGCGCAGCGAGCAGCGGGGGCCGCGCGGGGAAGTCAGCCGGCCAGCAGCAGGTCGAGCAGTCCGTAGAAGGCGATGCCGGCCAGACCGAGCGGGACCAGCAGGAGGAGGCCGGTGAAGCGGTCGCGGTTGGAGCGGGCCAGCATGATCGGTGCGAGCACGGCGAGGACTACCTCGACTCGGCCGGAGGCGTGCTTGTTCTCCACCTGCCAGAGGAAGTAGATGCCTTCGGCAAGGAAGGCGCCGCTGAGCAGCGCGACGCCGACGACCGGGCGGCTGAGGTGCCACAGTCGCGCCTCGCTCCGCAGCGACTCGCCTCCGCCACTCAGCCAGCTCCCGGTACTGCGGACCGCCGCGCCCTCGCTCCACCAGCTGCCGGCGATGCCGAAGACCGGTCCTCCCACGATCGCGGCGAAGGCCCAGACCGCCATCGTCGACACGGAGCTGGTGGCGTCCTCGATGAAGCGCGCCGAGACGTAGTACCCGGTCAGTGCGCCGGTGAGGGTGAGGAAGCCGAGCAGCGCGGACCAGCCGGTCGGCAACCGCAGTACGGCGGTGACTGCGAAGGCGAAGACGACCCAGACGACTCCTGAGTTGGCCAGGGTGTTCCAGTTGCCCGGCAGGTAGGCCTGCAGGTGCTGGGTCAGGAACCCGAGTCCGAGTCCCACCACGACTGCGCCGACCACCGCTCTGACTACCCGTGCATGCTCGGTCACGCGAACAGTCTGAAGCACCATGGGAGCAGAGGCGAGTACCTTTCATTCGCGGCGCATGGACCTCGAGTGCCCCTCTCGCTGCGACACTTGCTCCGTGAGCTACCCACCGCCGCCCGGCCCACCGGGCCAAGGCCCCCAGAACGGTCCGCCCGGCTGGCAGTCGCAGCCGTACCAGCCGCAAGGCGGGCCGTCCTACCAGCCGCAGGGCGGCAACTGGGCAGCACCGCCGTACGGCGGACCGCCGCGCAAGGACAAGGCCGTCCTGATCATCGTGCTGATCGCGATCCTGCTCGCCGTCGTCCTGGGGATCGGCGGCTTCGTCGCCTACCGGCTGGCCTCGGGGAACTCCTCCGACGGCACCGCGCCCGCTCCGGCGCCATCGAGTGTGCCCGTCGCGCCTACGCCGGCCGAGGAGTCGCCGACCGCGCCGCCGCCGACCGTCCCGTCGGCGATCCCCACTCCGGCGCCCACCAAGCTGCCGACGAAGGTGCCGACGCTGCCGGTGCCGAGCAAGCCGGTGGGCCGGGGCACCAAGGCCGCGGCGGTCGCGCTGGCCGGGCGGTTCGTGGGGCACCTCAACGCCGGGAACGAGAACGCCGCGACCGCGCTCAGCTGCGCCGAGACCAGGCAGCTGTTCCCGAGCCTGATGAGGGTCTGGATCGCGGCGCCGACCAGTCTCAAGCTGAGCGACGTGGCGATCGGCCAGGACCCGTACATCATCGCGATGTCCGGCACCACCAACGGCAAGAAGATGGAAGGCATGGTCATCGTCCAGGGGTCCTGTGTCCGGGTCTTCCAGCTGTCACCTGCCTGAGCTGCGGCTGCCGTCGCCGGTGACCGAGCTCGTCGACGAGCGGCTGGGCGGGGTCCGCGTCCTGCTGAAGCGGGACGACCTGATCCACCCGGAGATGCCGGGCAACAAGTGGCGGAAGCTGAAGTACAACATCGAGCCCGCCCGCGAGGTGGGCACGATGCTGACCTTCGGCGGCGCGTACTCCAACCATCTCCGGGCGACTGCGGCGGTCGGCCGGTACGCCGGGTTCGCGACGATCGGCGTGGTGCGGGGCGAAGAGCACCTGCCGCTCAATCCGTCGCTGGCTTACGCGGTGTCGCAGGGGATGCGGCTGACCTATCTCGACCGGTCGGCTTATCGGCTGAAGACGTCGGCCGCGGTGATCGACGGTCTTGGTTGCGAGTTCGGTGAGTTCTATTTGATTCCCGAGGGTGGCAGCAACACGGCGGCCGTGTTCGGGTGCGCCGAGGTGCCCGGGGAGATCAATGAGCCCTTCGACGTCATCTACTGCGCGGTGGGGACCGGTGGGACGTTGGCCGGGGTCGCGGCAGGGCTTCGGCCAGGACAGACGGCGGTCGGGGTGTCCGTGTTGAAGGCGCCACTGGAAGACGATGTGGTGGCGCTGCAGCGGGCGGCGTACGGGGGACGGACTGGCAGTTGGCGGCTGGAGAACGACTATCACTTCGGCGGCTATGCCAAGCGGACGCCCGCGTTGGCTGCCTTCGTCGACGACTTCGAGGCCAGGCACGGGCTGCGGCTGGACCCGGTCTACGAAGCGAAGATGATGTACGCCTTGTTCGACCAGGTCCGCCGGTTCGCCACCGGAACGACAATCATCGCCTTGATCAACTAGTTGGGGCCAGCGCGCGGGCTGTCTCCAACAGGTCCGCGCCGGTCGGCAGGGTGGCGAGAATCGGGGTGTCGAGGCCGTTGGCGACGTACTCGCCGATCCTGGCGCGGCAGTCGGCGGCCGAGCCGTGCACGATCAGGTCGTCGATCACCTCGACCGGTACGGCGGCCATCGCGGCGTTGCGGTCACCGGCGGCCCACGCGTCGCGCATCGCCTTCATCGCCTCGCCGCGGCCGAGCCAGTCGTGGAAGGCCGAGTAGCCGGGCACGGTCAGGTAGGTCGCGATCAGGAAGCGGCCGATGTTGCGGGCCATCTCGGCGTCCTCGGTGACGCAGACGAAGATCCGCGCGGCCAGTTCCTTGTCGTCGCCGAGCTCGGCCCGGACCTGGCGGACGTCGCCGGCCGACAGCCAGTTGGTGATCGCGCCGTCCGCCTCACGAGCCGCCAGCCGCAGCATCTGCGGGCGGAGCGCGGCGAGCATGATCGCGGGCGCGACGTCCGGCGCCTTCTCCAGCCGGAACCGCTTGATCGTGAAACTGTCGAACTCGCCGTCGACCTTCTCCCCCGCGAACGCCTGCCGGAGGAACCGCAGGACGTCGCGCGTCCGGGCCAGCGGCGGGTCGTAGGCGATTCCGTTCCAGCCGGTCACGATCGTCTCCGACGACGCCCCGATGCCCAGCACGAACCGGCCGGGCGCGAGGTCGGCCAGTGCCGCCGCGCTCATCGCCAGCGCCGCCGGCCCACGAGTGTGAACCGGTACGACGGCCGTCCCCAGCCGCAACTCCTGCTCCCACTCCGACGCCAGTACCAGCGGCGTGAACGCGTCGGCGCCGGCCACTTCGGCCGACCACAGATCGGTGTACCCCAGTGCGGCCAGCTCGGTGATCAGCGGCTTGTGGTCCCGGATCGGTACTCCGGTCAGCGGCACGGTGAGACCCCAGCGCATGTCAGACCATCCTCTTCAGCAGCGGCAGCGGTGCGTACTTCAGGAATCGTGCCATCACGACCCACGGCCACGGCGGCGCGAACGCCTTCGCCTTCTCCGACTCGATCGCCGCGACCATCGCCCGGACGCCCGGCACGGTGTCGACGATCATCGGTGCCCTGGCGACGTGGTCGTTCAGCTCCGACCTGATGTAGCCGGGGAAGATCGTGCTGACCTTGATCGGTTTGCCGAGCAGCTCCAGCTGGAGCCCCTCGGCGAGGGTGGCGATCGCGGCCTTGGTGGCGGCGTACGTGGTGACCGACTTGGGCAGGCCGCGCATCGCGGCGACCGAGGAGATGAAGACCAGGTGACCGGCGTTCTTGCTGCGGAACAGCTCGAGAGCGGCCTCGGCCTGGGCCAGAACGGCGGTGAAGTTGGTCTGCGCGGTGATCAGGTTCGCGTCGAACCGGCCGGTGCCGAGCGGCGCGCCCTTGCCGATGCCGGCGTTCACGACGATCCGGTCCAGCGACAGGTCGGCGTCGATCGCGCGGAAGGTCGCGAACACGGCGTCGTGGTCGTTCACGTCGAGCGTGCGGACCAGAATCGTCAGCCCGGGATGGGCGGCGATCAGCTCGGTCCGCAGGGCCTTCAGCCGGTCCTCGCGCCGGGCGGTCAGCGCCAGGTTGTGACCCTTGGCTGCGAACTGCCGGGCCATCTCCTCGCCCAGCCCCGAACTCGCCCCGGTGATCAGGATGTTGCGTCGCATCAGGTCGCCTTATCTGTAGGAGAGCAGGTCGGTCCCGTCGAGATGGCCGTGTTCGTTGTAGCTGACCAGCGTGAGGCCGCCGCGTCCCGAGGTGAGCTTGGTGATCGCGGTGTTGACCGTGACCGGGTTGAGCGCGAGCCAGAGGTCGTCGGACCCGGCGAGCAGCCGGCTGGTGACGGCGGCGATCGGTCCACCTGAGGTGAAGACGATCGCGGACTCGCCCTTGCCGAGGCGGTCCGCGGTACGGCGTACGGCGTCCTCCGAGCGTTGGCAGAAGGCCTGGAAGGACTCCGGGTAACCGGTGCCGTCGCCTTCGGCCCATCGCTGGGTGGCCGCGGTGAACATCTGCTGGAACGCCCGCTGGGGATCGCCGGTGCGGGCCAGGTCGGCGAGCAGGACCGGACGGCGTTTGTAGGCGGGTTTGTAGGCGACGATCACCTGGTCGTGATCGAACTCGTTGAGTCCTTCGTCGACCTCACTGGTCGCGTCGAGACCTGCGGCCCGCAACGCGAACTCGGCGGTCTGGGCGTGCCGCCGCATCGCGCCCCTGATCACCAAGGTGGGTTTGATGCCGCGCTCGGTGAGCGCCCGGCCCAGTACCGCGGACTGCTGCTCGCCCTGCGGCGACAACCGGTCGTAGTCGCTGCGCCCGAACGACGCCTGCGCGTGCCGGATCAGGTAGATGGTCGGCATCAGCGGCTCATGATCCGGCGGCAGCGCCGCTCGAGCAGGTTGACCGGCAGCCAGAGGTTCTTGAAGCGCGGGTTGCGGGTCTGCTTGTGGTGGTAGCGGTAGTAGATCTGCTGCGCGATCACGGCCAGACGGAACAGCCCGAAGACCTCGTAGAACGCCCAGTTGGACGCGTCGAGGCCGGACTTCTCGCAGTAGTAGCGGACGATCTCGTCGCGGCCGATCATCCCCGGGGCGTCGGACGGCTGCATCTTGAACCGCCGGAAGGCCCAGTCGTCGTCAGCCTGCACCCAGTAGGCCAGCGCGCTGCCGAGATCCATCAACGGGTCACCGAGTGTGGCCAGCTCCCAGTCGAGCACCCCGACGATCTTCAACGGATCGTCCGGCGCCAGCACCACGTTGTCGAGCCGGAAGTCGTTGTGGATCACGCAGATCCGGACGTCGCCGGGCTGGTTGGCCTCGAGCCAGGCCATCACCTTCTCGAAGCTGGGCACGTTCCAGGTCTTGGCCTTGCGGTACCGGCCGGACCATCCGCTCACCTGGCGCTCGACGTACCCGTCGCCCTTGCCGAGGTCGGCGAGCCCGGCCGCGGCCGGATCCACCTGGTGCAGGTCGACCAGGGTGTCGACCAGCTTGTACCCGAGCAGCTTGGTCTTGCCCGGAGTCAGCTCGACTCCGAGCTCCGACCTGCGAGGGATCGTGCCGACGACCCGCTCCATCACGTAGAACTCGGAGCCGATCACCGCCTGGTCGTTGCAGTGGGCAACCATTTTCGGGACGTACGGGAACACCGGTGCCAACTGCTGCTGGATCCGGTATTCGCGGCCCATGTCGTGCGCGCCCTTGGCCTTGGTGCCGGCCGGCGGCCGGCGCAGGATCAGGTCACGGTCGGGATAGCGGAGGAGATAGGTGAGATTGGAGGCGCCGCCGGAGAACTGCTGGACCTCGGGGAGCCCTTCGGGCAGGCGAGGCGAGGCGGTCGCCGCGCGGAGCCAGCTGTCGACGGCCGCGACGTCGAAGGCGTCCTCGTCCCGGACCGGGCGGGCGCCTTCGACCGGAGGGTGGTCAGGGGGCATCAGCGCTTGGTCGCGCTTTCGGCGCGGCTGCGGGCCCGGGCGGCGATCTTGCGCATCTGCCGATCGTAGAGCGGGCGGGCGAACCGCTTGGTACGCCAGGCCAGCAACGCCGGGCGGTCGGGGATGATCAGGAACTGCTGCTTCCGGATCCCGGCGATCACGTTGGCGGCGATCTCGTCGGCGGTCCGGGGCGACTTCTCGATCAGCCGGCGGGCGGTGGAGGCCATCTCGGTGTCGTCGCCCTGGATCGAGTCACCCAGGTTGGTCTTGAAGAACGACGGGCAGATGACCGAGACGGTGACGCCGTACGGGTGGAGCTCGTGGGAGAGCGTCTCGGAGAGCGCGACCACACCGGCCTTCACCGTGTTGTACGAACTCATCATCGGCGGATGCACCAGACCCGCGGCCGACGCCGTGTTGACGAGGTGGCCCGAGCTCTGGCGTTTGAACAGCGGCACGAAGGCGCGGCAGCCGCGGACGACCCCCATCAGGTTGATGTCGACGACCCGGTCCCACTCGTCCAGCGACTCGACGTCGATCCGGCCGCCGGTCGCGATCCCGGCGTTGTTGACCAGGATGTCCAGCCCGCCCCAGTTCTCCTCACACCACGCGACCGCCTGCTGCCAGTCCCCCGCGTCCCGCACGTTCAGCTGCCGGTACTGCGCTCCGGTCTGCGCGGGCGACTCGGCCGCCAGGTCGGTACTGAGCACTTGGTGGCCTGCAGCAACGAACTGGGCGACCAGCGCCGCCCCGAGTCCACTGGCGCCACCGGTGACGAGAACCCTGCTCATTCGGACTCCTTGTACTTCGCCAGCTCGATCTTCGCGACCACTCCACGATGCACCTCGTCCGGCCCGTCGGCCAGCCGCAGCGCCCGCGCGCTCGTCCAGGCCGCGGCCAGCGGGAAGTCGTCGGACAGCCCGCCACCACCGTGCAGCTGGATCGCCATGTCGATCACGTCCTGCGCCATCCGCGGAACCGCGACCTTGATCTGGCTGACCTCGCTCAACGCGCCGGCCAGGCCCTTCGTGTCCAGCAGGTACGCCGTCTGCAACACCAGCAGGCGGGCCTGGTTGATCGCGATCCGCGCGTCGGCGATCCGTTCCCGGTTGCCACCGAGATTGACCAGGGGCTTGCCGAACGCCGTCCGGCTGGTGCCACGCTGGATCGCCAGCTCGAGCGACTTCTCGGCCAGCCCGATCAGCCGCATGCAGTGGTGCACGCGGCCGGGACCGAGCCGTCCCTGGGCGATCTCGAAAGCGCGACCGGGGCCGACCAGGATGTTGGCGGCAGGCACCCGAACGTCGGTGAAGGACACCTCGCCGTGGCCGTGCGGTTCGTCGTACCGGCTCATGGCGGGGAGCAGGCGCTCGACCTTCACGCCAGGGGTGGCGCGCGGGACGAGCACCATCGTGTGGCGCGCGTACCGGTGGGCGTCGGGATCGGTGAGGCCCATGAAGATGAGCAGCTCGCAGTCCGGGTGGCCGACGCCGGTGCTCCACCACTTGCGGCCGTTGATGACGACCTCGTCGCCGTCGACGATCGCGGTGGCGGCCATGTTGGTCGCGTCGGAGGAGGCGACGTCGGGCTCGGTCATGCAGAAGGCGGACCGGATCGCGCCGTCCAGCAAGGGCTCCAGCCACTGTTGCTTCTGCTCGTCGGTGCCGTAGCGGAGCAGGACTTCCATGTTGCCGGTGTCGGGGGCGTTGCAGTTGAACACGTACGGCGCGATGAACGACCGGCCGGTCAGCTCCGCGATGGGGGCGTAGTCGAGGTTGCTGAGCCCCTCCTCCGAGCTGGCGCCGTACTGCGCGTTGCCGTGCTCGGCGGGCGGGAGGAAGAGGTTCCACAAACCCTGCTTACGGGCCTTCGCCTGCAGCTCCTTGAAGACGGGCTGCGGCAGCCACGGATCCTCGGCGGCCTTGGTCGCGGCGTGCAGCTCGGCCTCGACCGGCTCGATCTCGGTCCGGACGAACTCGGCGACCTGCTCGATCAGCTGCTGCGCCCTCGCGGACGGTTCGAACCCCATCACGGCTCCCCAATCGCTTCTTCCGGCGGCTTCCTTGACGGTAGCGCACCTACTGAGCAATGCTCAATAGCGTGAAGGCGGGCGAGACACGCAAGCGGCTGACCGCGGAGGACCGCCGCAAGCAGCTGGTCGGCATCGGGCTGATGATGTTGCGCACCCAGCCGATCCACGAGCTGTCAATCGACGCCGTCGCGGCCGAGGCGGGGATCTCCCGCGGGCTGCTGTTCCACTACTTCCCGACCAAGCGGGACTTCTACGTCGAGGTGATGAGCGCCGCCGGCCGCCGGCTGTTGCGCGTCACCAAGCCGGATCCGTCGCTGCCGCGGGACGAGCAGCTTCGGCAGATGCTGCTCTCCTTCGTAGCCTTCGTCACCCGCCGGCGCGACTCCTACATTTCTTTCGTCCGTGGCGCCGCCGGCGGCGACAACTTCGTCGTCGAGGTGTACGCCGCTACTCGCGCCGGCCTCACCGCTCGGGTCCTCGACCTCCTGGACGAGCCGGAACAGGCGCCGGCCTCGCAGACCCGGATGGCGGTGCATGCCTGGCTGGCGTACGTGGAGGACCTGGCCATCGAGTGGTCAGGGCTTCCGGAGGCGGATCGGCCGAGCACGCCGGAGGACCTGGTCACCCACTTCATTGCTGCGCTGCAGGCACTCCGCGCGCTCTAGCAGGAATCCGCCGGGCGGTCAGCTCGCGGGTGGGGCGGTGGAGTCGCGGACGACCAGCTCGGTGGCCAGCTCGACGTGGAGTGCTTCCAGTTCGTGGCGGTCGAGCAGGCGGATCAGGAGGCTTACTGCCATGCGGCCCATTTCCTGGAGGGGTTGGCGGACCGTGGTGAGGGCTGGGGTGGTGGCTCGGCTCACGTCCAGATCGTCGAAGCCGGCTATCGACAAGTCACCAGGGACGGAGAGTCCTCGGGAGGTGGCGGCTTGGAGGGCGCCCACTGCGGCTTTGTCGTTGAAGCAGACCAGAGCCGTGGGGCGGTTGGGGAGATCGAGTAGCTGGGTGGCGGCTTGGTGGCCGTGGTCGGTGGTGGGCTGGATCGGGCGAACCAGGGCGGGGTCGGGGAGGATGCCGGCGTCGGCGAGGGCTGCGGCGTGGCCGCTGAGGCGGGCGTCCGAGGCCAGCCACTCGCTGGGGCCGCCGATGACGCCGATCCTGGTGTGACCGAGGCGAACCAGATGTGCGGTCACCTGACGGGCGCCGTTGAAGTGCGCGGCAGAGACAGCGGCGATGTCACGCGGCAGCGGCGTACGGGGATCGACGACGACGAACGGGAAGCGCCGGGCCCGCAACTGGATGAGCTCGTCGCTGGTCTCCGGCGGCAGGATCAGGATCGCTCCGGCCAGTTCGCGCTGCGCGGGAAGTCTGGTGAGGACCTGTTCGTGCTGGGTCGCCTCGCCCGCGTTCAGCACCAGTTGCCGGCCGTGACGGTCGAGCGTCTCCGCGATCGACGAGACGATCACCCCGAAGTAGTCGGTCAGCACGTAGGGGCAGCGCAGATAGACCGCCCCGCCGACCGGCTTGGGTGATCCGCCCCGCGGGCTCGGCGCCCGTACCCCCAGCCGCTCGACCGCCTGCTCCACCAACTCACGGGTCCGCGGCGCCACGTTGCCCTGCTGGTTGAGGACCCGCGAGACGGTCGCGATCGAGACACCGGTCTCCGCCGCGATATCGCGCACAGTGGCTCGGCTAGGCATTTGTTACATCGCTCTGTTTCACACTCCGCACGATAGAGGATCTTGACAGGCTTCGCCTAGGCGCGTTTCCTGAGCCACAGATGTTGCGTTCGTGTTTCATTTGTTACATCGGGGTTGACCTGAGGAGAACGATGAAGAGACCTGCGATCGGTGCCGTTCTGGCCGGCTCCGCCCTGCTGATCAGCGGCCTGTCCAGCGGCGCCCAGGCAGTCGAACTGCCTGCTGTCGTGACCACCACCGCCGGCACCACCAAGGCGGACGTCTGGGTGACGACCCCGGACCGCGCCGAGCTGCTCCACCAACGTGCTCCGGTCGCTTTCCAGAAGCGGCAGAGCGCGCAGACGACCATCACGGTCGACCCCGGCACGAAGTACCAGACCATGGACGGCTTCGGCGCCTCCATCACCGACTCGTCGGCCGCGGTGCTCTACCAGCTGACGCCTGCGGTGCGGGACCGGACGATGCGCTCGCTGTTCGACCGCAGGCAGGGCATCGGGGTGAGTTTCCTCCGCCAGGTCGTCGGTTCGTCCGACTTCACCGCGGCGCCGCAGCACTACACGTACGACGACGTACCGGCCGGACAGACCGACTTCCCGCTGCGGCACTTCAGCATCGCGCACGACCAGGCGCAGATCCTGCCGCTGATGCGCCGGGCCAAGCAGCTGAACCCGTCCCTCAAGGTGATGGCGACCCCGTGGAGCCCGCCCGCCTGGATGAAGACCGGCGACTCCCTGGTCGGCGGACGGCTCAAGGACGATCCGAAGATCTACAACGCCTACGCGCGCTACCTGGTGAAGTTCGTGAAGGCGTACGAAGCGGCCGGCGTACCGGTGGACTTCCTCTCGATCCAGAACGAACCGCAGAACCGGACGCCCAGTGGCTACCCCGGCACCGATCTGCCGGTGCGTCAGGCGGCCGCGGTGATCGAGCAGCTCGGCCCGATGCTGCGCGCGGTCAGTCCCCGCACCAAGATCCTCGGCTACGACCACAACTGGACCACTCACCCGGGCGACGTCAACAACACCCCGCCCGGTGAGGACCCGGAGACCGACTACCCGTACCAACTGCTCGACAGCCCGGCAGGCAAGTGGCTGGCCGGTACGGCGTACCACTGCTACTCCGGCAACCCGAGCAACCAGACCGACCTGCACAAGGCCTTCCCCAGCAAGGGAATCTGGTTCACCGAGTGCTCCGGCTCGCACGGCCCCGACGACACGCCGCCGCAGATCTTCCGCGGCACGCTGACCTGGCACGCCCGCACGCTGATGCTCGGTACGACGCGCAACTGGGGCAAGTCGGTCGTCAACTGGAACATCGCGCTCGACGACAAGGGCGGCCCCTACAACGGCGGCTGCACCACCTGCACCGGGCTGGTCACCGTGCAGCCCGACGGCAGCGTCACCACCGACGCGGAGTACTACACGATCGGGCACCTGTCGAAGTTCGTGCGCACCGGCGCGCAGCGGATCGCCAGTACGTCGTACGGGACGACCGGGTGGAACGGGCAGCTCATGTCCTCGGCCTTCCGCAACCCCGACGGCTCGACCGCTCTGCTGGTGCACAACGAGAACGACGAGCCGCGGACCTTCGCGGTGGCCGTCGGCGACCAGTCCTTCGAGTACACGCTGCCTGGCGGCTCGATCGGGACCTTCACCTGGGACCGCTCGCCCAGGTCGTCGCTGACTCCCGTGTCGCTCGACGGCGCGACGGCCAGCGCAGTACCGGCTGCTGACGCGGCGCTGGCTTTCGATGCCGACGGCTCGACGATCTGGCAGTCGAAGACAGCACAGGCGGCCGACCAGTACGTGCAGCTCGACCTCGGTACGGCGAAGCAGTTCCGCCGGGTCGCGATCGACAGCGGCGGCAACCTCGGCGACTACGCCCGCGGCTGGCAGGTCTCGACCAGCTTTGACGGCACCACCTGGCGACCGCTGGCATCGGGGGCAGGCACTGGCCAGCTCACCAACGTCGATGTGAAGCCGACTCGCGCCCGCTACGTGCGGATCTCCTCTACCGGCAGAGCCGGCAACTGGTGGACCCTTGCGGACGTGCGGCTCTACAACTAGTCAGATCACCTCGACTGTCGAGCTGCCACGGGCAGTGCGGACCTGATAGCTGGTGTCGACTCCAGCGTTGGCCTGCAGCTTATCCACAGCTCGGTAGGCGAGGGTGGCGTCGTCCTGAGTCACCTCGAGTACGCCGTACCCGTGCTGGCGCATGTCGACCTGCTTGAGATGCGGGTTGTACTGCAGCCGCTTCTGCTCCTCCGCCTTCGCACCGGCGACGCCATTGGTGTCGCCGGTGTTGGTGGACGACACGGACGGTACGACGAACTCCACGCCGGCCCGCCTGGTCCCACCAGGGTTCCCGGGTGCGCCCGGTGCGAAGCCGGTGTCCCACAGCTCGCCGGAGAAGGTGTCGTGGTCGTCGCCGGTCACCACCACCAGGTCGGACACCCGCTCGGCCGCCAGCGACAGCAGCTCGGTGCGCTCGGCGCCGTACCCGTCCCAGGTGTCCATGAAGGCACGCTCACCGGCCGCTCCGGTGACCATGCCCATCATCATGTTCGGATTGGCCAGCACCTTCCAGCGGGCGCCCGACGAGCGCAGCCCGTCCGCGAGCCAGCTCTTCTGCGCGGCGCCGAGCATGCTGCGACCTGGGGCGTCCGCCGCCTCGCAGATGACGCTGCCGCCGTCGTCACACGGCTGGTCCTCCTTGTACTGCCGGTTGTCGATGGCGAACAGCTCGACGGTCCGGCCGAGCTTGAGCGATCGGTAGGTGCGCGTCATGTCGCCGCTGAACCGCGGTACCGGCATCCGCTCGAACCACGCGTGCCAGGCGGCACTCTTCTTCTCCTGGAAGAACAGTTCCGGCAGCGTCCAGTTGTCGACGCTGTAGTTGTTGCGGAACTCGTGGTCGTCCCACAGCGGCAGGAACGCGTGCTGCGCGTGCATCGCGCGGAGGTCGGGGTCACTGCGGTAGAGCGTGTACTTCGCCCGCATGGTCGGCAGGATCTGGGGATAGAGGTTGAGGTCGATCCCCCGGACGCCGGGCACGGTGGCTTCGTAGACGTAGTCGCCGAGGCAGACCACCAGGTCGAGGTCTTCGGCGGCGAGGTGGCGGTGGGTGGCGTAGTACCCCTCGGTGAAGCCCTGGCAGGTGAAGAAGCCGATCCGGACCGGCTGGTTCGAGTCGGCCGGCCGCAGGGTCTGGAACCGGCCGACCGGGCTGACGGCGTCCTTGCCGCGGAACTGGTAGAAGTACTCCGCTCCGGCGGCGAGACCGGTCGCCTGGAAGTGCACGCAGCCGTCCCACCGCTTCTCCGCGATCACCGTCCGGACGAGCTCCGGCCGGCTCAGGTCGCGCTGGTTCGACACCACGACGGCCAGTTCGGCGTCACCGTCGAACAGTCCGCGCGGAACTCTGGTCCACAGGGTCGCGCCGTCGGTGCGCGGGACGCCGGCCATGATCCCCTCCGGGAAGGTGGCGCCACGGACGAGCGTCGGCGAGGCATCGGCGGAGGTGCGGAGCATCGGCGTACCGGCACTCCAGGCGACGGCCGTCGCTGCTGCGGTGGCACCAGCGACGGTCAGGGCGCCGAGGACGGTTCTGCGGGTGAGGTCAGCCATGGAGAAAATACTGAGAGGTAATGATGAATCTGGGAAGACCTCAGCGCGACCGATCGGTGACGGTCGGTAGACCTCACTGCTGGTCGACGACTGAGTGAGGAAAGCGAAACAGCCACGTCACGCCTGATTGCTAGCGTCCGACCATGGAACTGATGGAGGGCGTCCAACTACGCCGAGCAGCCCGGGCCGACCCTGCCGTGCTCGCGCTGACGACCGCACAACAGGCCGAACTGGCCGCCATCTACGCCGACGACCAGCCCCAGGCCGGGCCGCTGCACCCTGCCATCGAGTTCATCCTGCTGACCGTCGACGACACCCCGGTCGGCTGCGTCGGCCTGCAACCGATCAGCCCCGGCCTCGGCGAGGTGAAACGCATGTACGTCGAACCAACCTCCCGCGGCTGGGGCCTGTCCCGCCTGCTCCTCGCCGAGATCGAGTCGCAGGCCCGCGCCCGCGGCATCACCACGCTGCGCCTCGAGACCGGCACCCGGCAACAAGAAGCCAGCGCCCTCTACACGCACCACGGCTACACCCCGACCCCGCCGTACCCACCGTTCGAGAACGAACCAGCCTCCCTCTGCTTCGCGAAGCAACTGGACTAGTTCGCCCGCCGATAGAGGTCATCGAGCCCCACTGTCAGAACACTGGAGTCAAGCCCAGGCTCGAAGCCGGCTCCGCTGTAGCAGGCGAGCACAGTCTCCGAGGTGTCGTAGTCGCGAGACAGCAGATGCCGCGCTCGCTCCAGCCGGCTGACATGCCGCCGACCCATCACCTCACCCCACTTCGCCTCGCCCAGCGACAAGACCTTGCGCTTGTGGCCACTGACCGCGGGCGCCAGAACGGCGACATCCACCTCGATCTGGCTTCGGTTGTAGTGATCCGGCACTACCCCCGAGCCGATCTCCCCCGGCAGTTCACCGAACCGCTCGGCCGGCGCGGACATCGCGTACTCCCGACAGAGCTGCTCGAAGTGCGGGCCCACGACCTGCGACGAGAAGCGCGGACGCGCCGCCTCCCACACGGTGGCGGACCGGCCGCTTTCGAGCAGGCCCCACTGCGGGCGCATCACCACTTGGTAGAACACGATCAGCGGCTCGGCGACCTCGTAACCGGAGCGTCCTGACCTGAAGAGGTCCGGCCGGCGTCTCAACAGACCGCTGTCTTCCAGGACGTTCAGTTGGTGACCGATGTCGGTCGCCTTGCGGCCGACGTAGTTGGCGATCCCGCCTCTCGTCCGGTTGCCGGAAGCCACCGCCGCGAGCACCGAGTGGTACAGCGCGCTGTCCCGGACATCCATCTCCTCCTCGAGGAGATAGCGAGCCTCCCGAAACAGCGGGCTTGCCGGGCTGAGCACGGTACGCAGTACCCAGTCGTCGAAGTCCTCGAGCGACTCCGGAGCGTCGTCATTGACGAACCGCCGGTACGCCGGTGTGCCTCCGACCACGGAGTGCAGCAGGGCGGCGAGCCCCGGATCCTCAACTCCCCAGTACTGGGCCGCCAGCAGGTAGTCGAAGGGCCGGACCACCAGTTCGAGTGTCGCCCGCCCCCGCAAAGGAGCGGTGCCGGACAGTAGGCCGCCCATCACCGACATGGCCGAGCCACACAACAGGACCTTGGTCCGCCGGCCGGCGGACGTTGCCCGGTCGATCTCCCGCTGCAGAATCGATGGCAGTACCGGGGAGACCTGACTCAGGTAGGGAAACTCGTCGATGACGAACGGTCCGGGGGCATCGATCGAGAAGAAGAAGCGGACGGCGTCGTCCCAGCTGTCGAAGCGGGGCGGCACCGGTGAGTCGAGGTGAGCGGCGATCGCCGCGGCGAACTGCGCCAGCGACTCGGTCTCGGTCGCCTGGGTCGCGCCGAAGTACAGACCGCCGGTTTGCTCGGCGAGCCCCTCCACGAGGTACGTCTTTCCCTGCCTTCGCCTGCCACTGATCACACCGAGCTGAGGGCGGTCCGCCTTCACGTCGGCGAATCTGGTCAGGTGGGCCCATTCCTGGTCGCGGGCGAAGATCCGCTCAGGCTTTCTCATGATGTAGAACTATACTTATAATAAATATAGTTCTACAACTTTGGGTCATTCGGGAGGTCCATCACCAGGCTGTCGCCCTCGCGGTGGAAGCCGAGCTTCTTCAGGTAGTTGGCCGAGTCGCGCATCCGCGGCGGGGCCAGCACCTGGTGGAAGCCGTGGCCGGTGAAGACGTCGCTGCGGCGGTAGACGAACTCGCCGGGGGTGAAGTCGCGGTACTTCGGCAGCACGTAGTCGAGGTCGATCTGGGCTCGGCCGGAGCCGGCGTCGTGGGCCAGGACCACGCCGACGGTGCGCTCTCCGCGCTGGACCAGGAACGCGTACGGGCTGGTGGCGGTGGTGAAGCCGGGGTTGAACTTGGCGATGTCGCTGCGGTGCGCGGTCAGCACGTGACCGAGGTACGCGTCGGAGCTGTCGACTTCCAGGACGGCGTACTCGAGGTCGTCGTGGCGGTGCCGGAGCAGTCGCCACAGGTGGACGACGTTGATCACCGCGAGGACGGCGTTCATTCCGACCATCGGCCAGACCGGAATGGCCAGGTTGAAGCCGACCAGGATCACGCAGCCGATCAGGTTCAGTACCCGCAGCCGCAGGATCCGGGTCTGCAGCAACGACACGACAACGAGCGCCGATCCGCCCCACCCGATGATGCTCAAGAGGTCCACGCGGCGAGACTAGACCAGCAGGGAGGGTGGACTGTTCCCCGTCACCGCTACCGTCACCGTTGCACGTGAAACAGTCGACATTTCAGGAGCGGGCGCTCCACCACTCCAGCAGCTTCTCGCGAGCGGCCTCTTCGCCCAGTGGGCCCTCGTCCATCCGGAGTTCCATCAGGTACTTGTAGGCGTCGCCGACCTCGCGCCCCGGGCCGATCGCCAGGATCTGCATGATCTGGTTGCCGTCGAGGTCCGGGCGGAGCGAGTCGAGCTCCTCCTGCTCCTGGAGCCGCTCGATCCGCTTCTCCAGATCGTCGTACGCCGACCGCAGCGCGTCCGCCTTGCGCTTGTTGCGGGTCGTGCAGTCGGCCCGGGTCAGGACGTGCAGGCGGCCGAGCAGATCGCCGGCGTCCCGCACGTAGCGGCGTACGGCGGAGTCGGTCCACTCGCCGGTGCCGTACCCGTGGAAGCGCAGGTGCAGCTCGACCAGCGTGCCGACCTGGTCGATCTGCTCGTTGCTGAACCGCAGCGCCTTCATCCGCTTCTTGGCCAGCTTCGCCCCGACCACGTCGTGATGGTGGAAGGTGACCTTGCCCGCGCCCTCGAAGCGCCGGGTCTTCGGCTTGCCGATGTCGTGGATCAGCGCGGCGAACCGGACCACGAAGTCCGGCACCTCGACCCCGATCCGCGACTCCAGGTCGATGGCCTGCTCCAGCACGATCAGCGAGTGCTCGTAGACGTCCTTGTGCCGGTGGTGCTCGTCCAGCTCCAGTCGCAGGGCCGGCAGTTCGGGCAGCACGTGGTCGGCCAGCCCGGTGGAGACCAGCAGGTCGAGACCGATCCGCGGGTACGGCGCGCAGACCAGCTTGATCAGCTCGTCGCGGACCCGCTCGGCCGACACGATCGTGATCCGCTCGGCCATCGCCGTCATCGCGGCCACCACGCCGGGGTCAGGGGTGAAGCCGAGCTGCGCGGCGAACCGGGCGGCGCGCATCATCCGCAGCGGGTCGTCGGAGAACGAGTCCTCAGGCGAGCCGGGGGTGCGGATCAGCTTGTTGGCGACGTCCTCGATGCCGCCGAACGGATCGACGAACTGGTGCGACGGGAGCAGCACCGCCATCGCGTTCATGGCGAAGTCGCGGCGGGCCAGATCGCCCTGCAGGTTGTCGCCGTAGGCGACCTCCGGCTTCCGCGAGGCCGGATCGTAGGACTCCGACCGGTACGTCGTGATCTCCAGCACCCAGTCGCCCTTGCGGCAGCCGATGGTGCCGAACGCCTTGCCGATGTCCCACACGTGGTCGGCCCAGCCGGCCAGCAACCGCTCCACCGCGTCGGGACGGGCGGAGGTGGCGAAGTCGAGATCCTTGCTCCCCCGGCCGAGCAGAATGTCCCGGACCGGACCACCCACCAGGGCGAGCTCGTGCCCGGCCGCGGCGAACCGGGCGCCCAGTTCGTCGACCACCGGGGCGATCTTCAGCAGTGACTGGACACCTTGCCGCTGGACGGCGGACAACGATCCGGCAGAGGCTGAGCGGTCGGCAGTAGGAGACACGAGGAACTAGGTTACGGTGACGGCGTGTTGAGACGGCGACTGAGGCTCCCCGTGGCGGCGGGCGCGAGCCTGCTGATTGCCGCGTCGTCGGCTGGGCTGGCCTCGACGCAGGCGGTCGCGGCCCCGGTGGAGGACAACCCGGTGGTGGATGTCGCCATCGACTCGTTCAGTCCGCTGGCGCCCGTTCCCGGTCAGGCCGTCACCATCACCGGCCGGATCACGAACACCAGCCAGAGCACCTTCCAGAACTCGCAGGCGACCGCCTGTATCCACCGTGAGCGACTCGCGACGGCGGCGGCGGTCGCGGCCGTTCCGACCGAACTCGACGTGCCGATGAAGGACCGCAACCAGTGCGTCGGGCTGACCAATCCCGAGGGCACCACCCTCCAGCGGTACGACGCTCCACTGGCCCCCAAGTCCTCGGTCACGTTCAAGCTGGTGGTGCCCTGGAACGAGTGGAAGATCTCGAGCCAGCCCGGCGTCTACTCGGTCGGAGTGCGATTCCGCGGTGACCTGACCAGGACCTTCCGTACCACCGCCGGGTTGAGCCGGATCCTGATGCCGGTGGTCGCCAAGACGCCGCCACGCAAGGTGAACGCCGCCCTGGTGGTGCCGCTGACGCACCGCCCCACCCTGCTGGCCAACCGCCTCTTTGCGAACGAGTCACTGGCCGAGTCAATGGCCCCCAACGGTGATCTCGGGCGACTGCTCACGCTCGGCCGGAAGCGGGTCGTCAGCTGGCTGGTCGACCCGGCGATGATCGACGAAGCCCGCGTGATCGCGAACTCCGAGTCGTACCAGGTCGAGGCCGGCCCAGGCCGGAGCAAGGCCGGGACCGGCCGCTCGGTGGTCAAGGCCTGGCTGAGCGCCTTCGACGAGAGCCGCAAGGTCAACCCCGTCGTCCTGCTCCCGTACGGCGATCCGGACGTCGCGACCCTCGCCTCCGCGGGTCCCCCGGTGAAGCAGATCGTCACCGTCGCGCGGACCCGGAGCGCGGGCTTCGACCTGCGCCTCCCGGCCCCGAGCAATCCGACCGGTCTGTGGCTCGACGGTGGGGAACTGACCGCCAAGACGCTGAGCGCCGGAGCCTTCGGGTTCGCCGGCCTGCGCGGCGACGAGCTCAACATCGTCCAGAGCTCCTCCTGGCCGGCCACCGAGCGGCCGAACCTGCAGTCCGGCCCGTTCGCCAGGATCCTGACCCCGGAGAGTCCGTCACCCGGGCAGGTCAACGCGGTGATCGCAGACTCCACCCTGCTCGCGGGCGGGCCCGATCCCGCCACCGCCAAGCAGCCGCTCCAGCTGCGGCAACGGTTCGCGGCCGAGACCTCCTTGCTGGCCGGCACCGGCACCGGTCAGGCCACGGTGGCGGTCGTCCCGCCTCGCGGCTGGGAGACCGGCGACACCGCGCCCATCTCCGCCGTACTCGACGCGATGGCCAGTCCCTGGATCACCCCGGTCGGCATCGACCGGGTGACCGCGGGCGAGCCGAAGGTGACCACCAGGCTGCCCACTTCGCCGCCGGCCGCCGGCGGGCTCGACGACAGCCAGCTGAACGGGATCCAGGGGCTCACGGCGGCCACCGCGACGTACGACCAGCTGCTCAGTCAGGCCACCAGCTCCGACACCCGCAACATGATGTCCGAGGCGATGATGCGGGCCTCCTCCACGGAGTGGACTGCGTTCCCGGAGGAAGGCCAGCGGTACGTCGCCTACCAGCGTGCCGCCGTCGAGGCTCAGCTCAAGCTCGTCCACCTGGTCACCAACACCACCAAGAAGGGCCAGCAGCAGGGCATCAAGGTCAACCTGTCCGGCAGCAAGGGCAGCTTCCCGTTGACCGTCGAGAACGGGCTCGACGTGAGCATCAGGGTCGGCCTCCAGGTCACCGCGACCGGCAACCGGAACGACCTGCGGATCTCCGTCGAGCGCATCCTGACCCTGCCGGCGGGCCAGAAGGGCACCTTCCAGGTGCAGGCCAGCGCCGAGCAGAACGGTCTCATCAACGCCACCGCCCAGCTGGTCACGCTGGACAAGCGGCCGGTCGGCGAATCGCAGCAGCTGGTGATCCAGGCGGCGCAGTACGGCAGTGTCGGCTGGATCCTGGTCGGTGCCGCCGTCGCGCTGCTGTTCGGTACGTCGATCGTCCGGATCTACCGGCGGGTGCGCTCCGAGCGGCGCAACCCGGCCAAGCCCGAGGGCGACGCGCTGCACCCGGCGCCGCTGTCCCCCGAGGACCTCGCCCCGGCGCCGGACGACTCGGCCGGCAGCCCGGCAACTCCTGAGCCACCAGCGACGTCGAACCACGACGTGAGCGATCGCGAGAGCCTGAAAGAAGGAGTCGGAACGAAGGATGGCTGACCGCACCCTGCGCTCCGCGGCGGTGATGGCAGCCGGAACTGTGCTGTCCCGCCTGCTCGGATTCGTCCGGATCGCTCTGCTCGCCGCCGCCGTCGGCACCGCACTGCGCGGCGACATCTTCACCGCCGCGAACACGATCCCGAACAGCCTCTACATCCTGCTGGCCGGCGGCATCTTCAACACCGTGCTCGTTCCGCAACTGGTGCGGGCGATCAAGAACCACGACGACGGCGGCCGCGACTTCACCAACCGGCTGCTGACCTTCGGCTTCATCATCCTGGCCCTGGTCACGGTGCTCTGCGTGCTGTTGTCGCCGCTGATCGCCGAGCTCTACCTGCCGAAGGAGCTGCAGGACCCGTCCCGGGCCTCGGAGCGGTCGGCGATGCTGATGTTCGTCCGGCTCTGCCTGCCGCAGATCTTCTTCTACGGCGCCTTCGTGCTGGTCGGCCAGGTGCTGAACGCGCGCCGCCGGTTCGGCCCGATGATGTGGGCGCCGATCGCGAACAACATCGTCGCCTGCGCGTCGATCGTGGTCTTCCTGCTCGTCTACCGCACCGGCGACACCCCGGCGACCTTCACCCAGGGCGAGGAGCTGCTGCTGGGTCTCGGCCACACGGTCGGCATCGCCGTGCAGTTGCTGGTGCTGGTGCCCTACCTGAAGGCCAGCGGGCACACCTACGCGCCAAAGTTCGGGCTGCGGGGCACCGGGCTCGGCAGGACGGCCAAGCAGGGCCTGTGGACGCTGATGTTCGTCGCGGTCAACCAGGTGACCCTGGTCGTGGTCACGCAGCTCGCGATCGCGGGTAGCGCGTCCGAGGGGACCGGTTCCAAGGCCGGTCTGGTCGCCTACAGCACAGCCATGCTGATCATCCTGGTGCCGCACGGCATCGTCACTGTCTCGCTGGCCACGGCCGCTCTGCCACAGATGTCCTCGCTGGCCGCGGAGGGCGACGTCACCGAAGTGGCCCGGCTCTCGGCCCGGTCGATCCGGCAGACGCTGGCGATCGTCGTACCGTCGGCGGCCGCGATGGTGGCCTTCGCGCATCCGATCACCACGGTCATCGCCGGGTACGGCGCGGGCGCGGGCAACACGCGGTTGATGGCCTACACGTTGATGACCCTGGCGCTGGGCATCGTGCCGTTCACCATCCAGTACTTCCAGCTCCGCACTTTCTACGCCTTCGAGGACACCCGCACCCCGTTCTTCCTGCAGTGCGTGATCGCCGCCACCAACATCGCGGCCGCCACCATCGGCGTCCGGGTGCTGCTCGACGAGGAACACCTGCGGTACTCCGGTGTCGTGCTCGGCGGCGCCTACTCGGTCTCCTATCTGGTCGCGGTGGTGATGTCGCGCCGGGTGCTCGCCCGCAAGGTGCCCCGGGTACACGGCGCGGGCGTCGGCCTGCCGCTGCTCGCGATGGTGATCGCTGCCGTGATCGGCGCCGGTCTCGGCCGCGCGGTACTGTCCCTGGTCGAGTCGGCCACCGACTGGTCGGGTCCGCTCGGCTCGATCCTGCAGCTCGCGGTCGGCGGAATCGTGATGCTCCCGGTGTACGTCGGGGTGGCCCGGGTACTTCGTATCCACGAGGTCACCGACGTGGTGGCCATGGTCACATCCAAGCTTCCGGGGCGGGGCCGCAGGTCCTGATCGCCCCCCTTGTGCGCTCGTGCACCACTTGTCCCGTCAACGGGGCACTAGCATGGGGCCTGCGATCGGACCGCCAACCGCTCGCAGCCGGGCCCGAACCCACTGGGCCCGGAGCGGAGACGCAGGACGACCAGTGCATCGAGGAGGGCGAGAGACACCGTGTCGAACCAGACCGTCAGTCCTGGTGCCCTGCTCGCCGGCCGCTACCGGATCGCCGAGTTGCTCGCGGAGATCGACGGTGCGCGGGTCTGGCGAGCAGTGGACGAGGTGCTCAGCCGAGCCGTCGTCGTGGACGTCCTGCCAGTCGGCGATCCACGGACCGATTTGCTCTTCGACGCTGCTCGGCGCGCGGCGGCAGCGGCAGACCCGCGGTTCCTGCGAGTGCTCGACTGCGACATGCACGAAGGCGTCACGTACTGCGTCCGAGAGTGGGCGGGAGGCCGCCCGCTGGAGCGGATGCTCGGCGCCGGCCCACTGACCGGCCAGCAGGCCGGCTGGCTCGCTCGCGAGGTCTCCGAGGCACTGGAGAACCTGCACCGCACCGGCCACTCGCACGGCTCGATCAGCCCCTCCACTGTGGTCGTGACGGACGCCGGAGCGATCAAGGTCGTCGGCCTCGCCACCGAGGCCGCCCTGCGCTCCACCGGCCCCGGCACGCCGGAGGAGGACGTCCGCGCGCTCGGAGAGCTGCTCTACGCCTCGCTGACCGGCCGCTGGCCAGGCCCCGCGCCCGCGTGGGGTCTGCAGCCCGCTCCGGTCGAACACGGCCGGCTGATGAGCCCGCGGCAGGTGCGCGCCGGCGTACCGCGCTCACTCGACGACATCTCGGACCGGCTGCTCGGCGACCCGCCGCGGCACCACTCGGTCCCGATCACCAGTGCGGCCGGCCTCTCCGCCGCGCTGTCCGGCGTCATCGGCAGCTCGCACGAGCCGCCGAGCCAGATGGACGAGACGGTCGCGGTCGCCCGGCAGAACGGGAGCGTCGACGACGCCACCCAGATCGCGCCGGCGATCCAGCCTCCGCCTGCGCTCGATCCGCCGGTCCCGCACTACCAGCAGAGCGCGTACGCCGAGAACAACGGCCACGCCGCGCCGCAACCGTCGTACGCGACCGCAGCCGAGACCCAGCCGGTACGCCGTCAGCCCAGCCCGCCGCAGAACGGCAACGGCCGGCGCAAACCGCCGTCCGACGAGCCGAAGCAGCGCGGCAGCTGGGGTGGCCGGATCCTGATCCTGCTCGCCGTACTGGCACTGCTGTCCGTGGTCGCGATGGCGCAGTTCCTGGTGAAGGGCGCGATCAACAAGGACCAGGGCACCGACGGCAAGACGAGTGCGCCGCCCCCCGCCAACACGCCGCCGCCCGCCGCGTCCGGTACGCCGGTGAAGATCGCCGGCGCCAAGGACTTCGACCCGGAGCCGCAGGGCAACGGCGAGGAGCACCCCGAGGACGTCGGGAACACCTACGACGGCAAGGCCAGCACCACCTGGACGACGATGTCGTACAAGCGGCGCCCCGATCTCGGCGGCACCAAGGACGGCGTCGGCATCGTCTACGACCTCGGCGCACTGACCGACGTCTCCAAGGTGACGGTCAATCTGGTCGGCGAGCCCACCGACCTGTCGCTGATGATCCCGAAGGCGGATCCGGCCGTCTCGGCGCCCGACGTGAGCGGCTGGAAGGCCGTCGCCTCGCTGGAGAAGCAAGGTGCCCAGGCGGCCCTGACGCCGACCGCGCCGGTCAAGACCCGGTACGTTCTGGTCTGGCTGACCAGCCTTCCGAAGGAAGGCAGCGGCTATCGCGGCGAGATCTCGGAGGTCACGGTCCAGAAATGACCTCCCTGGATTCGAGCCCCACCCCACCGCCCCGATCGGACCTCAGCCGGATCGGACCGCCGGCCGACGGCTCCCTGGTCGCGCCGCCCGCCGGCTACGACTCGATGGACGATCACGAGCTGCTCCGGCTGCACGTCTCGGGCAACCCGGACACGTTCGGCATCCTGGTCAAGCGGCACCGGGACCGGATGTGGGCCGTGGCGATCCGCACCCTCGGCGAGCCCGAGGAGGCGGCCGACGCGCTGCAGGAGGCCTTCATCTCGGCCTTCCGCCGGGCCGACTCGTTCCGCGGTGACGCCAAGGTGACCACCTGGCTGCACCGGATCGTGGTCAACGCCTGTCTGGACCGGATCCGCCGCCGGCAGGTCCGGCAGGCCGATCCGCTGCCGGAGGACGAGGACCGCGCGGCCGAGCTGGCCGGGCCGGTCGAGGAGGACGCCGCCGAGGTGCGCGAGCGCCGGCTCGACGTCCTGAACGCCCTGAAGCAGATCAACGTCGACCAGCGCAGCGCGCTCGTTCTGGTCGACATGGAGGGCTACTCGATCGAGGAGGCGGCGGCGATCCTCGGCTGCGCCCCCGGAACGGTGAAGAGCCGCTGTGCCCGCGGACGGGCCCGCCTGCTGCCGCTGCTGAGGCACTGGCAGACCACTCGGGGCGGCTCCGACCTGCCCGTGAAAACCGCGGCAGAATCAAGGGGAACCGAATGACCGCCGGCCCCGTCGTAGCAGAGTCGCCATCCTGCGGCCCCACGCTCGCCGACCGGAGCTTTTCACCGATGACCACTCTGCGCACCTCCCGTGAGGGGGCGATTTCCCGATGACCGAATCCGGTCTGCCGACCAGTGAACATCTCGAGCATCTGGACCCGGACACCATCGCCGACCTGATCGAGAACCTGCTCCCCGCTCCCGAGGCACATCGCGCTCGTGAGCACGTGAAGGCCTGCCCGGACTGCCAGCAGACCTACGACGCGCTGCTGCAACTGACCGAGGACCTGGCCGACGAGGGTCGCGCGGACATCCCGATGCCGACCGACGTGGCCGACCACCTGGACGCCGTGATCGTCTCCGAGTCCGTACTCCGCGCCTCCACGGTCGGCGTGCACTCGCTGGTGCAGTTGCGGGAGGAGCCACGCCGGCACCTGCCGAAACTCGTCCTGGCCGCGGCCGGCGTGATCGTGGTCGCCGCGGTGGGCGTCGGCGTGGTGATCGCCACGGCGGACCACAGCAACGACGGTGCCGCCGGGATCAACCCGACCGTGCCGATGGACTCGGTTCCGACGCTCAGCACCGACCAGGTCGGGCCGAACGTGCAGCGCTGGCTGGAGAACGCCAACGGCCCGGTGCTGCGGGCCGGTCCGGCTGAGGTCGAGTGCGCCCAGAGGTTCGCGGCCGAACGCTCCAATCCCGAGCTGCGGCTGGTCCAGCAGGCCAAGGTCGACGGCAAGCGGGCGACGGTGATCGGGCTGGAGGGTAGCTCTCAGCGCGACATCCTGATCACCGTGGTGACCGGGTGTAGCGGCTCCGGGGACACCGCCGCGCCGTTCGCCGAGACCAAGGTGACTTTGCGTAACCGCTGATCCCGTTCGGTGAGGCGATTGGGTGCCTGATCCACCCGATGGGTACCGTGGGAATGGTCGGGCTCCGAGTTCCGTTGAGTACGACGTACCATCCGTCTCGACGACCCCGAGGAACGCCTGAATGAGCGAGGCAGAAGTCCGCAACGTCATCATCATCGGTTCCGGCCCGGCCGGTTACACCGCCGCCGTCTACGCCGCCCGCGCCCAGCTGGCGCCGCTCGTCTTCGAAGGCTCCGTCACCGCCGGTGGCGCGTTGATGACCACCACCGAGGTGGAGAACTACCCGGGCTTCTCCGCGGGCATCATGGGCCCGGCGCTGATGGACGAGATGCGCACCCAGGCGGAGCGCTTCGGCGCCGAGCTGATCGCCGACGACATCACCGCCGTCGACCTGACCGGTGAGATCAAGTCGGTCACCGACTCCGGCGGCACCGTGCACCGCGCCAAGAGCGTCGTCCTGGCGATGGGCTCGGGGTACCGCAAGCTCGGCCTGGAGCACGAGGACCGGCTGTCCGGTCACGGCGTCTCCTGGTGTGCGACCTGTGACGGCTTCTTCTTCCGCCAGCACGAGATCGCCGTGATCGGCGGTGGCGACACCGCGATCGAGGAGGCGACCTTCCTGACCCGGTTCGCCGACAAGGTCACCCTCGTGCACCGCCGCGGCGAGCTGCGCGCCTCCAAGATCATGGCCGAGCGCGCCTTCGCCAACGAGAAGATCGAGTTCGCCTGGAACTCCGAGGTGGCCGCGATCTTGGGCGACGAGAAGCTGTCCGGCATCGTGCTGCGTGACACCGTCACCGGTGAGACCCGCGAGATCGCGGTCACCGGCCTGTTCATCGCGATCGGTCACGACCCGCGCTCGGAGCTGGTCAAGGGCCAGGTGCACCTCGACGAGGACGGCTACGTGCTGGTCCAGCCCGACAGCACCCGGACCAACCTGCCCGGCGTGTTCGCCGCCGGCGACCTGGTCGACCACACCTACCGCCAGGCCATCACCGCGGCCGGCACCGGCTGTGCCGCGGCCCTGGACGCCGAGCGCTTCCTGGCCACCCTGGAGTTCGAGGCGACCGCGGCGGCAGCCGAGGCCACCACGCCCGTCGGCGTCTGACTCCGAACCACCCCCGCGCCACTTCCGGCACCACCTCGAGCAGCACTCAGAAGGAGATACTCATGGGCGACAAGATGAACGCAGTGACGGACGCCGAGTTCGAGCAGACCGTGCTGAAGAGCGACAAGCCCGTACTGGTCGACTTCTGGGCCGAGTGGTGCGGCCCGTGCCGCCAGGTCTCGCCGATCCTGGAGGAGCTGGCCGGTGACCACGGCGACAAGCTGACGTTCCTGAAGATGAACGTCGACGAGAACCCGGTCACCCCGAGCAACTACCGGGTGATCTCTATCCCTACCATCAACGTCTACGTGAACGGCGAACTCGCCAAGTCCATCGTCGGCGCGAAGCCCAAGGCTGCGCTGCTGAAGGAACTGGCCGCCTTCACTCAGTAGGCTCGGTACCGGCCGAGACACGCTTTACCGGCGGTCCCGCGAGGGACCGCCTTCCGCCGCACGGCAGCAAGGAGCATTGATGGCAGCCTCCCAGGGCATCTACCGGATCGGCGACAGCGGCGAAGCCGTGGCCGAGATCATCGGGAAGCTCCAGCGGCTCGGCCTGCTGGAACTGGGCGATCACTTCGTCTACGACGAAGCGACCGCTCGTGCCGTGCGGGGGTTCCAGCAGCAACGAGGGCTGATGATCGACGGCATCGTCGGTCCGCAGACCTACCGGGCGATCGACGACGCGCGCTGGCGGCTGGGTGACCGGCTGCTGACGTTCGTCGTCTCGCACCCGCTGACCGGTGACGACGTCCAGGCGCTGCAGGCGAAGCTGCAGGAGCTGGGCTTCGCGGTCGCGCGGGTGGACGGCATCTTCGGGCCGGACACCCAGCGCGCGGTGACCGAGTTCCAGCGCAACATGGGCCTGCCGGCCGACGGCACCTGTGGCCCTTCGACCTTCAAGGCCCTGCACCGGATCCGTCCGATGGCGACCGGTGGCCGGCCCGACGCGCTGCGTGCGTCCGAGGCGGTTCGCGCCGCCGGACCGCGGTTGTCGGGCAAGACAGTGGTGATCGACCCGGGTCACGGCGGCTTCGACCACGGCTGGCAGGGTTTCGGCCTGCGCGAGTCCGACGTCGCCTACGACCTGGCTTCCCGGATCGAGGGCCGGCTGGGCGCGACCGGCGTACGGGCTTATCTTTCGCGGGGTCGCGACCAGGGGCCGGACGAGCTGGCTCGGGCCGCCTTCGCCAACGACACCGACGCGAACCTCTGCGTCTCGCTGCACACCGACGGGTCGATGAACCCCGAGGCGCAGGGCATCGCGACGTACTACTACGGCTCCGACCTGCACGGCGCCTCCTCCAGCGTGGGTGAGCAGTTCGCCGGCCTGGTGCAGCGCGAGATCGTCGCGCGCACCGACCTGCTGAACTGCCGCACCCACCAGAAGACCTGGGATCTGCTGCGCCGGACCAAGATGCCCGCGGTCCGGCTGGAGATCGGCTACGTGACGAACCCGCACGACTCGTCCCGGCTGGCCGATCCGGCCTTCCGCGACGTGATCGCCGAGGCCATCGTGGTCGCGATCCAGCGCGTGTACCTGCCGCCGGAGCAGGACGCCGCCACCGGCATGCTGCGCTTCGGCCAGCTCACCGTCTGACCTCCGCCAACTCCCCCGGTACGTCGTCCGCCGCGTCCTCTCGCTCGAGGGCGACGGCCGGGAGCACGCGGTCGAGCCAACCCGGTAGCCACCAGGCCCGGGTGCCCAGCAGGCGCAGTACGGCCGGGACGATCACGCAGCGGATCAGCAGTGCATCGAGCAGTACGGCGACAGCCAGGCCGAGGCCGAACTGCTTCAGCATCCGGTCCGGACTGAGCAGGAAGGCGCCGAAGACGACGATCATGATCGCGGCCGCGGCGGTGATGACGCTGCCGGTGTTGGCCAGCCCTTCACGGACGGCCCCGAGCGCGTCACCGGTCCGCCGCCACTCCTCGTGGATCCGGGAGATCAGGAACACCTCGTAGTCCATCGACAGGCCGAAGACGATCGCGAAGATCATCACCGGCACGAACGCCTCGATCGGGCCTTCCTGTACGCCGAACCAGCCCTGCTGGAAGACCAGCGTGATGATGCCGAGGGACGCGCCGATACTGAGCAGGTTGAGCAGTGCGGCCTTGAGCGGGATCAGCACCGACCGGAAGACCGCCATCAGCAGCAGGGCCGAGAGCCCGACCACGACGAGGACGAAGATCGGCAGCCGCTTGCTCACCGCACTGGCGAAGTCGTCGGCCGCAGCGGTCGATCCACCCACCAGGTACGTCGCCTTCGTCTGCTCGGCCAACTGCGGCAGCGTCTCGTTCCGCAAGCGTTCCACCAGCTCACTCGTCGCCGCGTCCTGCGGCGCCGACTTGGGGAAGACCAGAACGGTCGCGACCTTGCCGTCGGCGAGCAGTTGCGGAGGTGTCACCGCCGCGATGCCGGGATCCGTTGCCAGCTTGGCGTTCAGCGCCTGTGCTGCCTGCGGCGATCCCTCCGAGACGACGATCAGCGGACCGTTGAAGCCCGGCCCGAAGCCGCTCGCCAGCAGATCGTAGGCCTTGCGGCTGGTCTTGGCCGGGTCGTCCGTGCCGGCATCGGCGAAGCCGAGCCGCAGGTCCAGCGCTGGGAGGCAAAGCGTAACCAGGGCAAGGGTTCCGAGCACGAGTGGTGCCCAGGGACGACGCTGGACCATCGTCGCGAGCTTGCGCCAGCCGTCGCCCGGGCGACGACGCGCCTTGGCCGCGTGCTTGCGGACGCTGCGCTCGATCCGCCCGCCGAACAAGGTGAGCAACGCCGGCAGCAGACTCACCGCGGCGAGCATCGTCATCAGGACGGTGACCGTCACCCCGAGCGCGAGGCCTTGCAGGGAGCCAAGTCCCAACGCCAGCAGGCCGAGCAGCGCGATCACGACCGTGCAGCCTGCGAAGAGGACGGACCGTCCAGCGGTGTCGAGCGCGATTCGGGCCGCCTGGTGGCGATCCGCTCCTTCGAGCAGTTCGCTGCGGTACCGGGAGAAGATCAACAGCGCATAGTCGATGCCGACTCCGAGCCCGACCAGCATCATCACCGGCGCCGTGTAGTCGGGGATCGTGAACAGGTGCGAGGCCAGCACCAGCAGGCCAAGAGTGCCACCGACCGCGAACACCGCAGTGAGCAGCGGCAGGCTGGCAGCCAGCAGTGATCCGAAGAGGAAGACCAGGATCACCAACGCAGCAAGCATTCCAGCGCCTTCCGAAGCGCCGCCGTCACTCTCCTGCGCACTGCGGACCAGGTCGCCACCGAGCTCCACCTGAAGCCCGTCCTTCGCGATCCCCTGGGCCTTGTCGATGATCGTCCGGACATCCTCGGCGGGCATGTCCGGCGCCGCCACGTCCAGCTGCACCGTCGCGTACGCCGTCCTGCCGTCAGTCGACAAAGAGCCTTTTCCGGCGAAGGGATCGGCTACGGCCGCCACCTGCGGCAGCTCCCCGACCTCGGTCAGCATCGCGTTGATCCTGCCTTTGGCGGCCACCAGGCCGCTGTCGTCGAACAGGACGATCTGGATCGACTCGGTCGCACCCTGCGGCTGGTGATCGCGGAAGGTGTCGACCACCCGCTGCGAATCCGTGCCCGGCAAGGAGTTGTCGTTCCGGTAGGCGTCGCCCACCAGCGTCGATCCTGCGGTCACGGCGATCAGCGCCACCACCCACAGCGCCACGGCCAGCCCGGCCCGCCGCATCGCCCACCCCACCACCCGGTGCATCATCTCGTCGCCTCTCTACATGTAGCGTCTCTACATGTTGCCTCACGACGGTAGCACTCTCATGGGTAGACTGCCTACATGAAGGCCGATGCGCTCCGGGGGCACTTGGACCCGATGATCCTGGCTGTGGTCGAGCCCGAGCCGCTGCACGGCTACGCGATCATGGAGGCTCTGCTGGAGCGCAGCGGTGGCGCGCTGGACCTACCCACGGGGACGCTCTACCCAGCGCTCAGGCGACTGGAGAGGGCCGGCTACCTGGCCAGTGAGTGGAGCACCGTGGGGGGCCGCAAGCGGCGTACGTACCAACTGACTTCAGCCGGGCAGAAGATGCTCGCCACCAGCAAGTCCGAGTGGGACGCCTTCCGTGCCGTCGTCGAAGGCGTACTGCGCCCTAAGCCAGGCGCAGGCAGAGGTGAGCTGAGCGGCTGACCAGCAGGAGCGGTACGACGACGAAGGCGCCGACCACGAGCAACGCTTGAGCGCCTGTGCCCTCGGTGGCCGAGCTGGCCGTCGCCAGCAACACGGCGATGCCGCTCACCGCCACACAGCTCGTCAGCGCGAACCGCGCGATCACTCTGGTAGCGCGCTCACGAACGGCCGGAAAGCGCAGGCCTACACCGCTCGCGATCAGGGCAAGGACACTGCCGGCGATGGACATCATCCCCACCGCTTGCACCAGGTCGTTGAGCACGGTGACGACGGCGACGCCCGAGTCGGCGTGCTGCGTCCAGCTCCAGGTGCCTTCCAGCCAGACGATCGGTTGAGCGAGCATCACGAGCACCAGCAGCACCGCAGTACGCCGTCCCTGCGCGATCGCCAGTTCCGACCGGTACCCCGGCACGACCTCCGTCAGGTCGCCGAAATCCTCGACTGCTCGTTCCGCCGCCACCCGTGGGCTCAATCCGCCGGCCTCGAAAGCCTCGGTGGCGTCGATCAGGCTGTCCCGGGCCTCCGCGAGCAGATCCGCCTTGCGGCGGCGTGGACCCCGCAGCGCGCGGCTGAGCCCGGTCAGGTAGACGTCGACCGGGTCCGGCAGGACGGTTCGATGGCTGGACACGTCATCAAGTATGGGGAAGAACCGGTGAGATCACGTCCGGGTCTCCACTGACCGTCCCCTGGTTCGCCGGCTGACGAAGTACAGGCCGAGGTAGGAGATCACCAGCAACGCGAAGCCGATCCGCTCGGCGAGCCAGGTGTAGCCCTCGGGGTAGACGGTGCCGTCGACGTAGTGCTGGATGAAGCCGCCCTCGTAGACCTGCTCGCCGCCTTCCCGCCGCCAGTGCTTCTCCAGGGCCGTCACCGGGCAGCCGAAGTCGAGGATCACGATCGTCAGGTTCCAGACCGCGACGAACAGGTGGGCCCAGATCACCCGCCGCCACTTCCAGGCCAGGAAGCCGCCGATCACGAAGAAGATCAGGAAGGCTCCGTGCGCGATCATCACCAGGTCGGCGAGGGCTCGGTAGATCATCTACAGCTCCGTCCGGCGGGTCGAGGTGTCGCGGACCGCGGCCGGGACCGGCCGGGCGGGTTCGGGCCGGATGGCGCCCATCAGGCGTTCGACCGCGGCCTCCATCTCGCTCCGCCAGGTGACGGTGGAGCGGAGGTCGAGCCGCAGCCGCGGATGCCGAGGATGCTCCCGTACGACGCCGAAGCCGACCGCCTGCAGGAAGTCGGTGGGCCAGACACAGCCCGGCCCGTCCCAGCGGGAGTCCCCGAACGCCTCGACCGCCCGGAAGCCCCGCTTGAGCACATCCTTGGCGACCGCCTGGACGAGGACCTTGCCGAGCCCCATCCCGAGGTACCGCGGGAGAACCCGTCCAGTGGCCAGTACGACGGCGTCCGGGCTCACCGGTGCCGTGGGGAAGGCCTGGGTCCGGGGCAGGTACGACGCGGGCGCGTAGAGCACGAAGCCGGCCGGGACGTCGTCGACGTACAGGACGACTCCGGCGGTGCCCCAGTCGAGCAGCAACTGGGAGAGCCAGGCTTCCTTCTCCAGTTGGGTGTCGCCGGTGCGGTTCGCCTGCCGCGAGGCGACCGGATCTAGCTCCCAGAAGACACAGGCACGGCAGGGAAGCGGTAGCTCGCCGAGGTTGTCGAGCTTGAGCGGTTCCAGCCGTCGGGCCATCAGGGCGTCCGCTGGTCTACCGAGCTGCCGGTGCCGGGGTCCGGGCGCCAGGGGTTTCGGCCGCCTCCGGGGCGACGTAGCGCTGCTGCACCTTGGCCGCGGGCTGCCGTCTGAACAGCTCACCCGCGAACCCGGCGAGCACGCCGAGGAGTAGTCCGCCGAGCATCAATCCGAACGCCTTGCCCACGCTCATCCCATCCTGCCTTCCACGGCACACCAGGTCGTGCTCAGGGCCGGTGGCCATCTCAGCCACCAGTCGGCACCATGGTCGAACCTGGCCCTATAAGGCATGGTAGTGAGAGGTTGCTCCGATCGGCAGTCCGGGCGCGCGAACACGCTCGGCTACTTCGGCGTAGCCTGGTGCCTTCCCGGCATGCCCCTCGTCGCCCGTTCCTGGAGCCGCTCCGTGAGTGCTGACCTGCCCGATGTCCGGCAGACCCGTCTCGACAACTACGTCGATCGGTACGCGGCACGGACCAAGGGCATGACCGCATCGGAGATCCGCGCCCTGTTCGCGGTGGCCAGCCGTCCCGAGGTGGTCTCGCTGGCGGGCGGAATGCCCAACATCGCCGGCCTGCCGCTCGACGTGGTCGGCGGCGCGGTCCGCGATCTGGTGGTCGACCACGGCGCGGTCGCGATGCAGTACGGGTCGGGCCAGGGCGATCCGACCCTGCGCGACCAGATCTGCGACGTGATGCGGCTGGAGGGGATCGACGCCCATCCGGACGACGTCGTGGTGACCGTGGGTAGCCAGCAGGCGGTCGATCTGGTCACCCGGGTGTTCTGCGATCCCGGCGACGTGGTGATCTGTGAGGCCCCGTCGTACGTCGGAGCGCTGGGGGTTTTCCGCGCGTACCAGTGTGAGGTCGTTCACGTCGCGATGGACGACGACGGCGTCGTACCGGAGGCGCTGGAGCAGGCGATCGCGTCGGTCCGCGCGGCCGGCAAGAAGATCAAGTTCTTCTACACGATCCCGAACTTCCACAACCCGGCCGGTGTCTCGCTGTCCGACGAGCGTCGCCGCCGGGTGCTGGAGATCTGCCAGCGCGCCGATCTGCTGATCCTGGAGGACAACCCGTACGGGTTGCTCGGGTTCGACGGGGAGCCGCAGCGGGCGCTGCGGGCCGACGATCGCGAAGGCGTCATCTACCTCGGGTCGTTCTCGAAGACGTTCGCGCCCGGTTTCCGGGTGGGCTGGGCGGTGGCACCGCACGCAGTACGGGAGAAACTCGTGCTGGCGCAGGAGTCGGCGACCCTGTGTCCACCGGTCTTCAGCCAGCTGGCCATCTCGTCGTACCTGAGCCGGCACGACTGGCTCGGTCAGGTGAAGCAGTTCCAGGAGATGTACCGCGAACGCCGTGACGCGTTGCTGGCCGCCCTCGCGGACAAGATGCCGGCGGCAACGACGTGGACCAGACCCGGTGGCGGGTTCTACGTCTGGCTGACGCTTCCCGACGGTCTGGACGCGAAGGCGATGCTGCCCCGAGCGGTGACCGCCCGGGTTGCCTATGTGCCCGGCACTGCCTTCTTCTCCGACGGTTTCGGCTCGCAGTGCATGCGGCTGTCCTACTGTCACCCGACACCTGAGCGCATCACCGAGGGGGTCGCCCGGCTCGCCGCGGTGATCAACGAGGAGCTCGAGCTCCGGCAGACCTTCGGGCCGCTGAAGCCGGGTGCCGGGCGGGACTACGACGCGCCTGGGCCCGAGCTGAGTTAGCGCTTGTTTTACCGGGCACTGGACGACTCGGCCCGTGGATCGCGGTACCGTTCAAATGGGCCTCGGGACCGGCGCCCTGCCGGAGTCGCCCACGAGTGATCGGGAAGTCTTGATGAGTGATCTGGGTCGAGTGCTGGTACTGGCCGGCGGACTGTCGCACGAGCGGGACGTTTCACTGCGCTCCGGTCGCCGAGTCGCCGATGCGTTGCGCAGCGTCGGTGTCGAGGTGGAGCAAAGCGACGTCGATGCTGGCCTGGTCGAGCGGCTGCGCAACGACCCACCCGACGCGGTCTTCCCGGTCCTGCACGGCGTGACCGGTGAGGACGGCGCGCTCCGCCAGGTGCTCGACCTGTACGGCGTTCCGTACGTCGGCGCCGACGCGGCTGCCTGCCGGACCGCCTTCGACAAGCCGGTGGCGGCGACGATGGTCGGCTCGGCCGGGCTGCACACGCCGCCTTCCGTCGTACTGGGGCATGACACGTTTCGCGAGCTGGGTGCCGCGGCGCTGATGGAGGCCGTCATCGGCCAGATCGGACTGCCGCTGGTGGTCAAGCCCGCTCGCGGCGGTTCGGCACTCGGCGCCTCCATCGTGCGGTCGGCCGATGAGCTGCCGACCGCAATGGTCAACTGCTACGCCTATGGGCCGGTCGCGCTGATCGAGCGGTATGTCGAAGGCACCGAGGTCGCCGTGACGGTGGTCGACACCGGCGATGGTCCTCGGGCGCTGCCGGCCGTGGAGATCCGGCCCGACTCCGGGTTCTACGACTACGAAGCTCGGTACACGGCGGGCGCGACGCAGTTCGTCGTACCGGCTCGGCTGGATGTTTCGGTCGCCGCTGCCTGCGCGGAGGCTGCTGTGACGGCGCATCGCGCGTTGGGCCTGCGCGACTTGTCGCGGTCGGATCTGGTCGTCGACCCCGACGGTGTCCCGTGGTTCCTCGAGGTGAACGTGGCGCCGGGGATGACCGAGACGTCGCTGGTCCCGTTGGCTGCTGAGGCCGCCGGAATCGAACTGGGCGTGCTGTGCCGCGATCTGCTGGCCGCGGCTGCTGCTCGCTGAGGTCCTGATGTCTGTCGAATCCCCTGCGGCACCTTCTTCCCCGCCTCGACCGCTTTGGCGGACCGTGCTGACGCCGCATTGGCTCGGGCTCGGCCTGCTCGCTTTGGCGATCGCCACGGTGATGTCCGTCCTCGGTGTCTGGCAGCTCGACGTCTATCAGTCGAAGACCGCGGCGGCGACGGCGAAGCGAGCGGAGGGCGCGCCGATCGCCCTGCAGTCGCTGTTCTCGATCAACGACGGATTGCCATCGAAGGCTGTCGGTCGCAGGGTGACCGTCGAGGGGACCTGGGGACCGGCGGCCGATCAGCTCTTCATCACGGATCGACGATTCGGTGACCGCGACGGTTTCTGGGTGGTGATGCCGCTGATCCTCACCGAAAGCGGTACTGCGGACGGCACACCCGGCGCTGCGATGATCATCCGCGGCTGGGTGCCCAGCGTCTCGGACCCCGCGGCGACACCGCCCTCCGGCCAGGTCTCGCTGACCGGAGCGATCGCGCAGTCCGAGGCACAGGATGCTTCTGGTGACGCGGCCAAGGGCAGGACTCTCCAGTCGCTACGGATCCCGACCATCGTGGACCTGGTGGACTACCGCGTCTACGACGCCTTCGTCGTACTGTCGTCGATCGACAAATCCATCCCCGCCGCTGCTGTGCCGTCGCAGGCTCCCGCGATCGTGCCGGCGCCGGCTCCCCCGACCGACCACGCCGGCCTGCGCAATGTCGCCTACGCCTTCCAGTGGTGGATCTTCGCAGCCTTCACGCTCTGGATGTGGGGCCGAATGGTCCTCGACGCCCACCGCTCGAACGACTCCGAGGACGCCGACCAGCCGGACGACGAACTGGAGCCAAGCGGTACCGTTTCAGCGTGACCTCCCCCGTTGAACCCGCCCGCACCCTGACCCCCGCGGTGAAGAGCGCCCTCACCCGGTACCGCGTGATCGCCTACATCGTCGGCGTCATGCTGCTCCTGCTGCTGTTCGTCGCGATGCCGATGAAGTACCTCGCCGACAACCCGGCCGCCATGAACGTCATCGGCCCGATGCACGGCTTCCTCTACGTCGTCTACCTCCTCGGCGCCTTCGACCTGGCCCGCCGTGTCCGCTGGGGCCTCCCCCGCCTGGTCCTGGTAGCAATCGCCGGCACCATCCCGTTCCTGTCGTTCTACGCCGAGCGCAAGGTAAGCCAGGAACTCAACCCTTCCTGACCCGTAGTCCCCTCTTCACCCCTGTCGCCCGCCACGGCCGACCTGCCAACTCCTCCGCGCAGGCGGCCCGCCCTCGAACATTTCGAGCTGGCCCGTCGATGTTTCACATGAAACATCGCGGCCGATAGGTCGCCAAGTAGTTATATCGACAAATCGCGACCGTAGGTTCTGAGCGCTACCGCAGACTGGGTTCGTGCGTGAAATCGCCCCGAACCGCTCAAAGTCCCCTGAATCCGAGCCGCCACCAGAAGTCCGTCGCTGACAAGACGCCACAGCGGTCCAAGGCCAAAGTCCCGCAGAATCGCTCTGACAGAACCCAAACGAGTCGTCGAGCACTCACCCTGGCTCAGACCTCGACATGCGTTCGACCGAACGTCGGTGAACCGGCCATACCGCGATGCCTTGTAAGAGCCGCCCGGCGCCAGCTCAGCGGACTTGCCCGGGACGTGTCGCACTCCCTGGCATCAAGCGATGGACCTCATGAACGCCAACCGCTTCGCCGATCGATCTCCCCCGAGTCCCCCAAATCGCGCGACAAGGGCGAGCCGGCCAGCTCCCGCAGAATGCCGCACACAGAACTTCTGGCCACCTCGGCGTGGTCGGCACAACGCCCCGAGCCGTCGCCACGAAGAGCACAGCTCCCCAGCGCTCGGCCCAAGCCGACCGCCTCGACCCGTCGACGGTTCCTGCTCACCCGCTCGTTCGCACCGACGGCACTCCATCGCCTCGATCAGCGCGGGCCGTTGGAGCCAAACAGGTCGAGCTCACCACACCTCTCACCGGTCACGACCTCACCCAGACGATCCAACGCGAAGTTCTGCGGACGAACTGGTTCATCGACACCGCGAGCGGGCAGTCGTTCATCGACACCGCGCGCAGGCAGTCGTCGGCGAACCGCGGGGGTGGCACAGCCATCAACCCGACTCGCCGCCCCCCACATCAATCGCCGAACGTAGGTCGCACCGTGCCCACCGGCACCACGCCGCGCCGACACCACCTCAAGCCAGCGCCTTCACCGATTTTCGACCCCGACACGGCTTGCCACCCGCGACCGTCGGCGCACTGTCTGCCTCTGTGCGGAGGTCGAGTGTCTTTACACGGATTGCATGCTCGGCGGCTTCACGCTACCCCGCCATTTGCGAAGTGCTCAGGTGCCAGACCGAGGCAGGCGGCAAACCCGAACCGGCTTCCCTATCCCTAAATCCGCCACCGAGCTCGACATCAGTACCGCGGCCGTCGTCACCACACGCACTAGCGTCTCAATTGGCTCCGTCCCGCCTGCATCCACTCCTCTCGCGCCATCCAACGGCCGCGCACCACAGGCAATTTGCCGAGATTCGCGCCCAACCGTCATCCCCGCGCCAGGCGCAACGATCCGCCTCCCTGACCGGAGTGCAAGTGTCTCCGCATGACCGCGACGCAGGCGGACTCTTGCCACTGACGAGTCCCGGGCGACGCAGGTGCTAGACCACCCCGGCGATCCCGCGACTTCGCCTCCCCAGATTCGGTCACCAACTTCAAGAGTCACGCCGAAGCCGGTGAGTACTGCTGTGAGCCGCCGTCAGCACCCGGCCTAGAAGCCGACACATCCTCAACACGTTTGCCAGTGCCGATTTTGACTGACGCCTTCCGACCTTGTTGAGCGCCGCCTCGGCATCAACCATCGCTTTTGACGGACTGCCTCCTCCAGGATCGCGCGCCGCACCGCCGACCACAGCGCGGCGGCGAACTCCGAGCCCGCAACTGTCGTCGTAGCCGCCTGCCTTGCCGCTTTCGCGATCTCCACACTCTCGTCGATTCGCGCCGTAAATCCATCGCTGCATCGCCTCAGCCGCCGCCCTCGAATCCTCCGCGCAGCTGCACACGAAACCCAAGACATCATCGGCTTCGAACTGCCAGGGCCTGGCTCGAGTAGGTTGCCCCAGTCGTCCGAGCCCATCTCAGTGGGGGTGGTTGGTTGCAGGCAATCGGACAAGGGCCGGCGAGTGCCCCCGAGGGAGTCAGTTTTGGAGGCCGGTGAGCTGGACCGCGATCAACTGAACCCTGCCAGGCGGTGGGAGCCGCATCCGGCTTGGGCTGCTCCGCAGCTTGCTGAATCACTTCTCGACATCTGCCATCGAGCCCGCGATGCAACCGCGGTCCATCAGCGCCGCCCCGCATCCGATGCTCCGGTGGGGCGGCACCCTCGGTCAGTTCATCCTCGAGCCGTTGCCACATCATGTCCATCCGCGTCCCGACCGGGTCCGTGAGCCTCTGCGCCTGCCACAAGATCCACAGATCCGGGAGATTGCCGCCTACCCCACTGGCTCCCATGCCCTGCATCTGAATCGCGGTTCGCGGTTCGCGGTTCGCGGTTCGCGGTTCGCGGTTCGCGGTTCGCGGTTCGCGGTTCGCGGTTCGCGGTTCGCGGTTCGCGGTTCGCGGCAGTGAATCATCCTTGGCGCACCAGTCGAAGCAGGCTGTCCCTGAGGCTGCTACGCGGGACTCGCTTCGGTGTCGAAGCGGACGAAGTCCAGCGAAGTTGGCAAGCGTGAAGGTGATCTGCCCGAATCGCTGGAGTCGCGTAGTTGGGCGACTGAACTGGGCCGGGCTCCTCCGATCCGAACAGCCTTCGAGCGTTAGGCGCTGAGGTGTTCCGATGTGCCGACTGTCTTCTCTATCCGTTGTGAGCACGGAACCCGAACTGAGTCCGGCGGCTCGGCGGCACGACGGTACGGCTCATTCACGAGTCTGGTGGCAGGCACTCGGAAACGTGGGAAGAACGTCGGTCCGGTGACACGGAGGTACACGTGTCGATAGGTCTGCGAGCCAGCGTGCTGTGATCGTTGCCCGTAGCGCCAAGCGCATTGTTGATGGCGAGCGTGTGTCGACGCCGGTATGACCGATGGGCTTCTGTGTCGTCAGGTCAGAGCGTGCAGCTGTGGTGTGGCCGGACGTAGAGCTCAGCAACTCCATGGGTATGGGCTCGGCCCAGTGACCTGCCGACGCACCGGCGGATGCGGTTGGACTCGAGCGGTCAGCGGTCAGCGGTCGCGGCCGGCAACGAAGAACGCCCTGCCTTCATCATCAGATGAGGGCAGGGCGTTGGAGGATCGGGCCTACTGCTGCTGCTTGTTCGGGTCCATCAGGGTGACGATTCGTTCGAGGTCGTCGAGGGTGGCGAACTCCACGGTGATGCGTCCCTTGGACTTGCCCAGGTCTACCTTCACCCGGGTTTCGAAGCGGTCGGAGAGGCGGTCGGCGAGGTCGACCAGGCGGGGGGCCACGGGCTTCTTGCGGCGGCGCGCGGGGGTTGGGTCGTCGCCGTCCATGTCGCCCATGGAGACGATCTCTTCGACGGTGCGGACCGACATTCCTTCGGCGACGATGCGTTGCGCGAGGCGCTCGATAGCGTCTCCGCTGGGGAGGCCGAGGAGGGCGCGGGCGTGGCCGGCTGAGAGGACGCCGGCGGCTACGCGGCGCTGGACCGAGGCTGGGAGCTTCAGGAGGCGGAGGGTGTTGGAGATCTGGGGGCGCGAGCGGCCGATGCGGTTCGCCAGTACTTCCTGGGTGCAGCCGAAATCGTCGAGCATCTGCTGGTACGCCGCAGCCTCTTCCAGCGGGTTCAGCTGGCTTCGGTGCAGGTTCTCCAGGAGCGCGTCCCGAAGCAGGTTGTCGTCGGCGGTGTCGCGGACGATCGCGGGGATCGTGGTGAGGCCGGCCTGCTGGGTCGCGCGCCAGCGGCGCTCACCCATCACCAGTTCGTACGTCGTGTCGGTCAGCCGACGGACGACGATCGGCTGCAGCAGGCCGATCTCCTTCACCGAGTGGACGAGCTCCGCCATCGCGTCCTCGTCGAAGACGCTGCGGGGCTGCTTCGGGTTCGGCGTGATCTTGTCGACGTCGATCTCCGCGAACTCAGCGCCCGGGACGGCGGTCAGTTCGGGCCCGGCCGGTACCGGCGGGGCGCCTGGGATCGAGTTCGACTTGCTGCCCAGCGAGTTGCTGGCTCCAGGAGCTGGCGTGCTGGGAATCAGCGCACCGAGTCCACGTCCGAGTCGTGTGTTCATCGCCGCTCCTTGAGTTCAGTACTTCGGATCGATCAGGTTCATCGACAGCAACTGCGCCACGGTAGCTGGTCGGGAGTGGCGACCGCAGTACCGGTCCCCCGTTCTGTGGATAACGCCTCCGGCGTCGTCCTCGTTTCACGTGGAACGAGGACGACACTCTCTCGCGGTTCACGTGGAACCGAGAGCTCGAAGGCACTCGCTCCCGCGACCATCCGATTCACCTCCACGAGGTTTCACGTGGAACGCCAGAGGTGGTTTCACGTGGAACAGCTATGGGAAGCAAACAGCTCGCCGACACCCAGGTGTCGGCGAGCTGCTGATAGCGCGAGGTCAGGAAGCGTTGTTGCGCATCGCGATCTCGCGCGAAGCCTCCAGGTAGGACAACGCGCCCGCCGACGCCGGGTCGTAGGCAAGCACCGTCTGCCCGTGGCTGGGCGCTTCCGAGATTCGGACGGAGCGCGGTACCGCGGTCCGCAGCACCGAGTCCTGGAAGTGGTTGCGCACCTCGGTCGCCACCTCGCCGGCCAGCTTGGTGCGGGCGTCGTACATGGTCAGCAGAATTGTCGATACATCGAGAGTTGGATTCAGGTGCGACTTGACCATGTCGATATGCCGCAGCAATTGCGATAGTCCCTCGAGCGCGTAGTACTCGCTCTGGATCGGTACGAGTACCTCGCGGGCGGCGGTCAGCGCGTTGACGGTCAGCAGGCCGAGTGACGGCGGGCAGTCGATGAAGACGTAGTCGTACCTCTCACCGGCGGCCTCGGTCTCGGCCAGGTGCGCGTCCAGAGCCTTCTTCAACCGGCTCTCCCGCGCCACGATGCTGACCAACTCGATCTCTGCGCCGGCCAGGTCGATGGTGGCCGGAACTACCACGATGCCGGGGTGCTCGACGCAAGGAGCGAGCAGCTTGCTCAGCGGCTCCCCCTCGATGACTGCTTCATAGACACCCGGAGTGCCTTCCGAGTGGGCGATGCCCAATGCGGTCGAGGCGTTGCCCTGAGGGTCCAGGTCGATGACCAGGACGCGCGCGCCGTAGAGGGCAAGGCCGGCAGCGACGTTGACGGTGGTCGTCGTCTTGCCGACACCGCCCTTCTGGTTGGCGACCACGAAGACCCGGGTCTCCTTGGGCAGCGGGAACTCGCGGCCCATCGTGCGTCCTTCATTCACCAGCAGGGTCCGTTCGGTGGCGGCGGCGATCGGAGGTTCGAGGAGGCGTCGCTGGAGCTCGTCCGAGGTAGCCCGCGCGGCGATCTGTGCGGCAGTCATAGCGCCCATTCCGATAGATGCGGTACTTGGCCCGAAGAGGATGTCGGTGGGGGTCGGGGCCGGCTTACCCCCAGCTTTATCCACAGGCCTCTGTGGATGAATTCCCGCCTGAGAAGGGCTGATCAGGGGGTGGTCATCCACAGGTGGGGGCGATTCTGGGAACTCGTCCTCAGGGGTGCTGGAAGCGCGCGTCTCGGGCGCTTCGAGCTCTTCGGTTTCACGTGAAACAGGTGCTGCGGCGGCGACTGCCGGCTCTGCGTCCAATCCGATCGAGGCGGCTGCACGAAGGGCTGAGTGACCCGACGAAGCGGAGGTGAAGCCGGACTCAAACGGGCCATCAGTCGTGATCGGATTGGAAGACTCGGTCGGGGACTCCGGGCGAGCCGCAGGGGTGGAGACGGGAGCAGTAGCCGGCTCGAAAGCTTCAGGATCGCGCTGTACGTCGCCCGCCGTGGTCGACGCAGCAGCCCTTGCCTCGACGCCCCTCGCTTCATCGGCGGTGGCCTCGGGCGCGGCGGCTTCATCGAGCACACCGACGATCTCATCGGGCACACCGACCGAAGGCACCGCACCAGCGGAGGCGGAGAACGCGACGGACCCGGACCCATCGGACGAGGCGGGAGCATCGGAAGTGGCGGACGCATCGGAAGCGGCGGACGCATCGGGCGAGGTGGAGGCATCGGACCCGGCAAACGCATCGGACGAGGCGGGAGCATCGGACGTGGCAAACGCATCGGACACGGCGGAGGTACCGGACGCGACCCTGCCCGCATCATCCACAACTCCACCCTCAGGTGCAGCGGGAGGGAGGTCTTCAGCAACAGCCGGATCATCCAGGCTTGCGGGTTCAGCGGCCGCAACGGCCGCGGAGGTGGAGTCGGAAGCTACTTGGACGGTGCCGACGGACTCTTCCACCGGCCAGCCGATTCCTTGTGACACCTGAGGCTCACCAGTACTTTTCTCAGGCCATCCGAGAGCACGACTCACCAACCCGATCACCTCCCGCGTCTCCTGTGCTGGGATCCCCGCGCAGCACGTCCGGCCACAATACTCACGACTGTCGTCGGCTGGGCCAGTTCTTCGACGCCGAGTTGGTGGACGTGCCATTCCTCGGCGCCGAGGGCCTCGAGTTCGTCTTCCGACGCAGCGAGTTCCTCCTCCGCGGAGACACCCTTCATCGCCAGCATCAGCCCGCCCTCGGCGGTCAGTGGCAGGCACCAGCCGGCCAGCTTGCCGAGTGGCGCGACGGCGCGCGAAGCCACCACGTCGTACGGCGCCTGGCCTAGTGCGGCTCCCTCGGCAGCGGAGCGGCGACCTGGGATGAGGTCCTCAGCACGGGCACGAACCACCACGGCATTGGTGCAGCCGAGGAGCTCGACGGCTTCTTGCAGGAACGTCGTACGTCGCAGCAGCGGCTCGACCAGTGCGACCTGAAGATCAGGCCGGACGAGAGCGAGCACGATCCCCGGCAGTCCCGCACCGGTACCGATGTCGGCAACGGTCGATTCCTCGGGGATCAAGCGCTCCAGCACCGCACAGTTCAGCAGGTGCCGATCCCAGAGCCGGGGAACCTCACGCGGGCCGATCAGCCCCCGCAGCGTTCCTTCGGTAGCCAGCAGCTCGGCGAACGCCACAAGCCGGTCCGCCGCCCGCGGATAAAGCTCCTCCACGAGCGGCGGTGTTTCACGTGAAACGTCTTCCGTCACGAGCGGGCCAGGGCGATCATGCGGGCTGAACGACGACCCGGCGACGCGGCTCCTCGCCTTCGGACTCACTGGTCAGGCCGGCCGCGGCGACGACGTCATGCACGACCTTGCGCTCGAACGGCGTCATCGGAGCGAGCTTCACCGCGGCACCGGAGGTCTTGACCTCGTCGACCGCCTTGCGTCCGACCTCTTCCAGCTCCGCCTTCCGGTTGGCCCGGTAGTTCGACACGTCGAGCATCAGCCGCGACCGCTCGCCGGTCTCGCGGTAAACGGCCAGCCGGGTCAGCTCCTGCAGTGCCTCGAGCACCTTGCCGCCTTCACCGACCAAGTTGCTCAGGTCCGCGCCGACGATCGACACCGCGGCCCGATCGCCGTCGATGTCCATGTCGATGTCACCGTCGAGATCGGCGATGTCGAGCAGCTCTTCCAGGTAGTCGGCCGCGATGTCGCTCTCGGCCTCCAGTGCCTTCAGCCGGTCGCCCGGCTGGTCTGCCGGCGCGGACTTCTCCGCTGCCTCGGTGTTCTGCATGCCGTCGCTCACGGCCACTCCTTCACGTTTTCGAGATCCGCCCCACGGGGACCAGGTCGTACACAGCAGAGAAAAACGGGTGCCGGTTCAGCCGGCCGTTCCGACGCCTGGCGTCAGGAGCGACCGGACGAGCCGCCACCGGGCTTCTTCTGCGTCGGCTTCTTCTGGGCGGCCTGCTTCTGAGCGGCCTGACGAGCGGCCCGCGACTTCGCGGCCGGCTGTCGCTTGGCACCCGACGTCTGCTTGGCCGCGGCGGCCTTCTTGGCCGGCTGCTGGCCGTTGCTCGCTGCCTTCGGAGTGTCCTGAACCCTGGGCGTGTCCTGCACCGGAGACTCGCCCGCCGGCGCAACCGTCTTGCGCGTACTCCGGGACTGGCGCTTCGGCTGCTGGCGGTTGGCCGGACGACGGTCGGTCGCGACCGAGCCCTCCTCCTCATCGCCCAGGCCCTCTTCGGCCGGTCGACCGGCCCGCAGGTTCTGCTCGCGCTTGCGGGCTTCCAGCGCGTCGAACGCCGGGGTGCCCGGAGCCGGGTTGCGGCGGATCACGTAGAACTGCTGGCCCATCGTCCACACGTTGGAGACGAACCAGTAGATCAGCACACCGATCGGGAAGTTGAAGCCACCGATCAGGAAGAACACCGGGAAGACGTAGAGCATGATCTTCTGCATCTGCGCTGCCTGGCCCTCGAGGGCCTCCTTCGGCATGTTCTTGCGCATCAGCTGCAGCTGGGTGATGAACATCGTCGCGGTCATCAGGATGATCAGCACGATCGCGACGAACTTGACGTTGGTCGCGCCGGAGCCGTTCGCCTTCAGGAACGTCTGGGAGATCTCCGCACCGAAGATCTTCGCGTGCTGCAGCGAGAAGACGTGCGGATCCATGATGTCGCTGTGCGTCTTGCCCTTGGAGGCGTAGTCCAGCACCCGGAAGAGGGCCAGGAAGATCGGCGACTGCAGGAGCAGCGGCAGGCACGAGGAGAACGGGTTGGTGCCCGTGTCCTTGTACAGCTTCATCATTTCCTGACCGAGCTTCTCCCGGTCGTGGCCGTACTTCTTCTGCAGTTCCTTCATCTTCGGCTGCAGCAGCTGCATGTTCCGGCTGGAGCGGATCTGGCGCACGAACAGCGGGATCAGCAGCGTCCGGATGACGATCGTCAGGCCGGCGATGGACAGCGCCCAGGCCCAGCCGCTGTCCGGGTCGAACACCTGTGACAACAGCCAGTGCCACCCCACCAGCAGCGCCGAGACCGCCCAGTACAGCGGCGTCATGACGGCGTTGAAAACGTCTACGATCCCGTCCCACAAAGCGAGCTGGGGGATGGCCAGATCAATCACTCAAGCACCTCGCTGCACAGGCCCGGGGTCCGCTGACGGCCCGGGCTGATTGGCGGAGACGACGTCCCCGCGCTGGTCGACATCTGTGGGTGGAACGGGGTCGTAGCCGCCGGGGTTCCACGGGTGGCAGCGGGCGAGTCTCCTCGCCGCCAGCCAGCTACCGCGCACCGCGCCGTGGCGTTCGACCGCCTCCAGGGCATAGGCAGAACAACTGGGGTAGAACCGGCACACCTGCCCGTACATCGGGCTCACGAACTTCCGGTAGAGCTTCAGAAACCCGATGATCCCGTACTTGACGGGCGCGATCTTCATCGACCGTCATTCGCGGGCACGGGTTTCGACGGGCCCGTCAGCACCCGTCGCAGCGCGCCGGCCAGGTCGTCCGCCAGTTCGTCGTACGACGAAGCGGCCGACGGCGGCAGTGCCCGTACGACGGTCAGACTGCCGGCCGGCAGGCCGGAGAGCTGCGCTGCCATCAAGGCACGCAGACGGCGGTGGACACGGTTCCGCAGAACCGCATTGCCCACCGCCTTGTTCACCACGAATCCGACACGAGCGGGCTCGGCCGTCGGGCCGGACCCCGGCAACAGATGGACCACCACGGCACGCCGACCAGCCCGCCGTCCGGTTCGGACAGCGCGGCGGAATTCGTCGGACCGGCGAAGCCGGTTCGACGCGGGTAACACGAGGTGGTCACCGTCGCCAGCTCAACGGCGTCAGGCCGCGAGGCGCTGGCGACCCTTCGCACGACGGGTTGCGAGGATGGCGCGGCCCGCGCGGGTGCGCATCCGAAGACGGAAGCCGTGCTTCTTGTGCCGACGACGGTTGTTCGGCTGGAACGTCCGCTTGCTCACTGGAATGACTCCGGTTACTCGAGATCACGTTTGTCGACAAATCCATTGATAGATTTGTCGCTGGTGCAGGTCCTGCCCACCGTCCAGAAACCTTCACAACAGGAGGGTCTCGCTGGGAGCGCAGCACGAAACGGCCGGCTCAACACCGACTGATCCACGGTACGTGGCGGCCTGTGGACAGGTCAAACCAGCTGTCCCCATAGTTTTCCACAGGGCCTGTGGATGAAACGTCCTGTCAGGTGCCGGTCACTACCGGGTGACCGGCACCGCGAACTCCGGGCAAACCCGGATCTCGCACCACGACTACGCTCCGGCGTCTACCCGACACGCCGCAAGTTGCCCCCAATTTACGCCCCATAGCCTGTGGATGACGGCTTGAAGAGGGGTGGGCGGGCTTGTTAGCGTCAGCCCCTCACACCAGAGGTCCCACACCCCGAGACCGGTAACCAACTGCCCGCGCGCTTCGTTCACAACTGTGGACAAGGATGTGGACAATGAGGAAAACCGGCTGAGGAGAAAGCCAACTGCTCAGTGCGGCCGACCTGGCCGGACGAGCCGAGTGTCGGGTCGAACGGCCGCACTGCACCGGGAGCCAGCCCGGGAGCGCAGGCCACCGCAGCAAAGGATTCGGGGAGCAACGCGTGGTCGAGGACCAGTCCGCCAATGCGGAAAGCAAGGCGGAAGTGAATGATCTGGACGTTGCCTGGACCAGGGTCCTCGCCGGCCTGCCACCCAACCAGCGGGCCTGGCTGACCAACTCACGGCCGGTCACCCTGCACGAGAGCACCGCGATCGTCGCCGTTCCGGACGACTTCACCCGCGGTCAGCTGGAGACCCGGCTGCGTCCCGACCTCGAGCGGATCCTGACCGAGAGCTTCGGCCGCGACATCCGGATCGCCGTCACCGTCGACCCGACGCTGGATCCGGAGCTCCGCGAGCCGACCCCGGCACCGAAGCCCGTCGTACGGGAACAGGCGCCGGCCTTCCAGTCGCCGCTGAACCAGCCGCCGAACCTGCCGCTCACCCAGCCGTTCGGTCAGCCGATGCATCAGCAGTACCAGCCGCAGTACCAACCCCAGCACCAGCCGGTGCAGCACCAACCTGTTCAGCACCAGCCGGTACAGCACCAGCCGGTACAGCAGCAACCCGTGCAGCACCAGCCGGTACAACAACCGGAACAGCAGCCCTCGCACCAACCGAGTCATCAGCCCCAAGACCAGGGACTGCAAGACCAGGGACTGCAGGAGCCCGCACCGGTTCAGCACCAGCAGCCGGTACAGCACCGGCAGCCCGAGCCGGTAGCGCAGATCACGCCGCCGCCGCTCGGCTCGGTCGCGCCGCCGCCGAACGGCTCCGCCCAGTTCCAGCCGCCGACCGACTCGCAGGGCGAGGCGCGCCTCAACCCGAAGTACACGTTCGAGACCTTCGTCATCGGTAGCTCGAATCGCTTCGCGCACGCCGCGGCCGTCGCGGTCGCCGAGGCACCAGGCAAGGCGTACAACCCGCAGTTGATCTACGGCGACTCCGGTCTGGGCAAGACCCACCTGTTGCACGCGATCGGGCACTACGTCCGCAGTCTCTACACCGGCGCCCGCGTGCGTTATGTCTCCAGCGAAGAGTTCACCAACGACTTCATCAACGCGATCCGCGACGACAAGGCCGCCCAGTTCCAGCGCCGGTACCGCGACGTCGACGTCCTGCTGATCGACGACATCCAGTTCCTGGAAGGCAAGATCCAGACCCAGGAAGAGTTCTTCCACACCTTCAACACGCTGCACAACGCGAACAAGCAGATCGTGATCAGCTCCGACCGGGCGCCGAAACGGCTCGAGGCGCTGGAGGACCGGCTGCGCAACCGGTTCGAGTGGGGCCTGATCACCGACATCCAGCCGCCCGACCTCGAGACCCGGATCGCGATCCTGCGGAAGAAGGCCGCCACCGAGCGGCTGACCGCGCCGCCGGAGGTGCTCGAGTTCATCGCGAGCAAGGTGCAGACCAACATCCGTGAGCTCGAGGGCGCGCTGATCCGCGTCACCGCGTTCGCCAGCCTGAACCGGCAGCCGGTCGACCTGTCGCTGGCCGAGATCGTGCTGAAGGACCTGATTCCCGAGGGCAGCAAGCCCGAGGTGACGGCCGCCGTGATCATGGGCCAGACCGCCTCGTACTTCGGGCTGTCGATCGACGACCTCTGCGGACCGAGCCGGAGCCGGGTGCTGGTGACCGCTCGCCAGATCGCGATGTACCTGTGCCGCGAGCTCACCGACCTGTCGCTGCCGAAGATCGGCCAGCAGTTCGGTGGGCGCGACCACACCACCGTGATGCACGCCGAGCGAAAGATCCGCCAGCTGATGTCGGAACGGCGCAGCGTCTTCAACCAGGTGACCGAGTTGACCAACCGGATCAAGCACCAGGCCAAGCAGCAATGAGGCGGCGTGTGACGGGGTCGGGGAGCCGGTACGACGGGCGCTCCGACACGGTCACACGAACCTCACAGGCTGGGGATACATCTGTGGATAACTGTGGGTATCTCGGTGGATACAGCCCAGTCATCTGTGGATTGCCTGTGTGTACAGAAACCGTCGTACCCAGGCAACCCCAGGTTGCCCCCAATTCGTCCACAGTCCGTACACAGGGCAAAACCGGGTCTGACCTGCGAACTCGTCGCTTTTCCACACAATCCACAAGTGCGAAGAACCCTATGGATACATCAAGAGGTTCCAAGTCCGAAAAAGGTTGTGGCGGCCAAACCTGGGGAAAACTCCGTTTTCGGGCCTGCCCGAGCGGCCCCTGGAACGACCTGTCAGGCTGTCCCCCCGAGCCGCACAGCGACGGGGTCGCGACCCGCCCGAACCGCCACGTCAAGCCCGGTTGGCGCACATCACATCTGTCCGTGGCAGGATTCGCCTGGCACACAGCCGATACAGGAGGCACCCAGCGGTGAAGTTTCGCGTCGAGCGCGACGTACTGGCCGAGTCGGTGGCCTGGGCCGCGCGCAGCTTGCCCAGTCGACCCAGTGTTCCGATCCTTGCCGGCCTTCTGGTCGAAGCCGAAGAAGGCCAGATCACTCTGTCCGGCTTCGACTACGAGACCTCCGTGCGAGTGACCGTCCCCGCTCAGGTGGCGGACGCCGGAAAATGCCTGATCTCCGGCCGGCTGGTCGCCGACATCTCGAAGAGTCTCCCGAATCAGCCCGTGGACTTCGCTGTGGACGGCGCCAAGGCGCAGGTCACCTGCGGCACTTCCCGGTTCACGCTCCAAACGCTTCCCACAGAGGAATATCCGGCTCTGCCGGATCTCCCCGCGGCCAGCGGCACGGTCCGGAGCGACGTTTTCGCTCAGGCGGTCGCTCAGGTCGTCACCGCGGCCGGCCGGGAAGACACGCTTCCGGTGCTCACCGGCGTCCGGGTCGAGATCGAAGGCTCCACGATCTCGCTGCTGGCCACCGACCGGTACCGATTGGCGATCCGCGAGCTCGAATGGAGCCCGGAAAGCCCAGATGCCTCTGCTGCAGCCCTTATCCCGGCCAGAGTGCTCTCGGAAACCGCGAAAGCGATGACCGGAACGACCATCACGGTCTCGCTGGCCGCTCCTGGCAGCGGCGAGGGCATCGTCGGCTTCGAGGGTGAGGTGTCCGGTGGCAACCGGCGCGCCACCACCCGGTTGCTCGACGGTGAGTTCCCGAAGGTCCGCGGCATCATCCCGACCGACGCGGCGATCGCGACCCGGGTCCGGATCGAGACCGCGACCCTGGTCGAGGCCGTCAAGCGGGTCGCGCTGGTCGCCGAGCGGAACGCGCCGGTCCGGCTGACGTTCTCCGACGACACCGTGACGCTGGATGCCGGCTCCGGCGACGAAGCTCAGGCGTCGGAGTCGATCGAGGCGCGCGTGGTTGGCGAGCCGGTTACGGTGGGTTTCAACCCGACGTACCTGCTGGACGGCCTGAACGCGATCGGCACCTCGGTCGCGCACCTGGCTTTCACGCAGGCGACGAAGCCGGCCGAACTGACCGGCGTGAAAGATTTCGACGGCGACCCGATAGCTGAGTTCCGGTACGTGCTGATGCCGGTCCGCCTGAACAGCTGACGCAAGCTGACCGCTAAACGCCAATAGAACAAGGGGATTCACGATGGAGCTCGGCCTTGTCGGTCTCGGCAAGATGGGCGGCAACATGCGCGAGCGGATTCGCGCTGCAGGCCTGACCGTCGTCGGTTTCGATCACAACCAAGCCATCTCCGATGCGACGGACCTGGCCGACATGGTCGGGCAGCTGACGGCGACCGGCCAGCCCAAGGTGGTCTGGGTGATGGTGCCGGTGCAGGCCATCGACCCGGTGCTGACCGAGCTGGCCGAGTTGCTGTCCGAAGGCGACATCGTGATCGACGGCGGCAACAGCCGGTGGACCGATGACATCCGCCGGGCCGAACTGCTTTCCCACAAGGGCATCAAGTTCGTCGACTGCGGTGTCTCCGGTGGCGTCTGGGGTCTCGAGAATGGCTACGCCCTGATGTGTGGCGGAGACGCTGAGACAGTCGCCGCGGTGATGCCCATCTTCACGGCGCTCAAGCCCGAGGGTGAGTTCGGTTTCGTGCACGCCGGCCAGGTCGGCGCCGGTCACTTCGCCAAGATGGTCCACAACGGCATCGAGTACGCGATCATGCAGGCGTACGCCGAGGGCTTCGAGCTGCTCGAGGCCGCGGAGATCGTCGAGAACGTGCCGGAGGCGTTCGACTCCTGGCGCGAGGGCACGGTGATCCGGTCCTGGCTGCTCGACCTGATGGTCAACGCGCTCAAGGAAGACACCCACCTGGACAAGATCCGCGGGTACGCCGACGACTCGGGTGAAGGTCGCTGGACCGTCGAGGCCGCGATCGACCACGCCGTCCCGGTGCCGGCCATCGCCGCGTCGCTGTTCGCGCGGTTCGCCTCCCGCCAGGAAGACTCCCCCGCGATGAAGGCGATCGCGGCGATGCGCAACCAGTTCGGTGGTCACGCCGTCAAGGGCGCGTCCGCGGACCCGTCGTACGCGACTCCCCCGGCCAAGCACTGAGCTCGTAGTCCGGGCCGCCGAGTTCGGCGGCCCGGACTTCCGGCTCAGGATCCGCCCAGCAGAGGAATATCAGGTGTTTGTCACCGCACTCGGCCTGATCGACTTCCGGTCGTACCACCAGGCGGAGGTCCAGCTCCAGCCGGGAGTGACCGCCTTCGTCGGCCCGAACGGCCAGGGCAAGACCAACCTGGTCGAGGCGATCCACTACACCGCGACCCTCGGTTCGCACCGGGTCGCGAACGACGCGCCGCTGGTCCGGGCCGGCGCTCCGCGCGCGATCGTCCGGACCGAGTTCCGGTCCGACCAGGACCGGGCGCTGGTGGTCGAGCTGGAAATCAATCCTGGGAGGGCAAACCGGGCCCGGCTGAACCGTTCGCCGGTCCCGCGGCCGCGCGAAGTGCTCGGATTGCTCCGTACGGTGCTTTTTGCGCCGGAAGACCTCGCGCTGGTGAAGGGCGATCCGTCCGAGCGGCGCCGCTTCCTGGACGACCTGCTCACTCTGCGGACGCCGCGGCTGGCCGGCGTCCGGGCCGACTACGACCGGGTGCTGAAACAACGTAACTCGCTGCTGAAGAGTGCGTCGATCGCGCGCCGGCAGGGCCGTTCGGGGGAGGCGCAGTTGCGCACCCTCGAAGTGTGGGACGACCACCTCGTCCGGACCGGCTCGGAGCTGCTCGCAGCGCGGCTCGACCTGCTGGAATCCCTGCGTCCGCTGGTCTCCGGCTCTTACGATGCCGTTGCCAGAGGAAAAGGCGATGCCCGGCTGGAGTACAAGTCGTCGGTTCCGCTGGAGCCTGGGGTCTCGAGCCGCGAGCAGCTCGCCGAGGTCATCAAGACCACCGTGTTCGAGCGTCGTTCGGACGAGCTGGACCGAGGCGTTTCCCTGGTCGGGCCGCACCGTGACGACCTGCTCCTCGGCCTCGGGGACTTGCCCGCGAAGGGGTATGCGAGTCACGGTGAGTCCTGGTCGTACGCGCTCGCGCTGCGGCTGGCGTCGTACGAACTGCTCAGGACGGACGGGGGTGAGCCGGTGCTGATTCTGGACGACGTGTTCGCCGAGCTCGACACGAGTCGCCGCGACCGGCTGGCCGAACTGGTCGCACCCGCCGAGCAGGTCCTGGTCACCGCGGCGGTCGGCGCCGACGTACCGGCGGAGCTCAGTGGGGCCCGTTTCGACGTCGGTGAGGGCTCGGTACGCCGTGCCTGACCAGCTGCTGCCCGACCCGAAAGGCCAGAATTCCTCTGAGAGCGGCGTCGAGAGCGAGTCCGTCGAAGCGCCTGAGCACGACAAACGAGGCCTCGAGCTGGCCAAGACGCTGGCCAGCCGGCTCAAGGGCGCCGGTCCCATCCAGCCTGTCAAGAAGGCGCGCCGCCGCCGCCCGACCGGGAACCAGGTCAGCAGCGCCCGCGCCGACGACCGCGATCCCCAGCTGCTCACCAACACCCTCGGCCGGCTGATGCGCGAACAGGGCTGGGAGGTCGACGTCGCCGTCCACGGCGTGATGGCGCGCTGGCCCTCCATCGTCGGTCCGGAGATGGCGTCCCACTGTCAGCCGGAGACCTACCAGGACACCGAGCTGACCGTCCGCACCGACTCGACCGCCTGGGCCACTCAGGTGCGCCTGCTCGCCCCCGACCTCGTACGCCGCCTCAACGCCGAGCTCGGCGACGGCACCGTCACCCGGGTGAAGGTCGAGGGCCCCAACGCCCCCAGCTGGCGCAAGGGACCCCGCACGGTCCGCGGCGGCCGAGGCCCCCGCGACACCTACGGCTGAGCCCATCCGGCGTACGTCGCGCGGGGACGTTCCGGCCGACCCCGGCGGTCGCCTAGGATCGGGCGCGATGCGCACGATCGTTGATGGTTTTCGCGAGATGGTCCACCTGGTCGGAGACACCTTCCGGCTGTGGTGGCGCAACCTGCTGCCGTTGCTCACCTGGTTCCTGGCCGGGTACGTCGGCTTCCGGGCCGCGATCAACGGCGCCATCTGGCTGGACGAGCACCAGCACTCGAGTCTGGGCGTCGGGGTGTTCTCGACCGGCGTACTGATCCAGATCGCCGCCACCATCGGGATGATCCGCACCTGTGCCACCTCGCTCTACCGCTGGCGCGACGCGGCCGGCAACCAGGCCGAGGAGACCTCCGACCCGACCCAGCAGGGCCTGATGGAGCTGCTGGCCGTCACCCTGCTGCCGATGATCGCGGTCTGGTCGGCCTGGGGATTCCTGGACGACCGGATCTCCGAGCTGTCGATCAGCAACATCGTCCAGCGCGGGATGGGGCCCGGCGCCACCTTCCTCGAGGTGACCAACGGCGCCTGGCGGGCCTATCTCCCCGCGATCGTCATCCTGCTCGTCCTGCGCCGGGTGCTGGAGGCGATCGACGATCGCTGGCCGAGCCGGCCGGTCAGGTTCGCCCAGGTCTGGGCCGAAGCGTTCTTCCTGCTGATCACCGTCGTGGTGACGCCGTACGCCGTCGGCGACCTGACGGGCTGGATCGAGACCCGCGACTTCTGGTACGTCACGGTCGGCTGGTGGGACGGGCTGAAGGAGTTCTTCGCCGGGATCAACATCCCGATCCCGGCCGGGATCGAGTTCCTCTGGGGCTTCTTCTGGGAGAGCCTGTGGCCGTTGTTCAAGTCCGGCGTCGCCGAGCCGCTGACCTGGCTGGCGATCACCACGGTCGTCTTCGGGCACCGGGTGCTGACCAGCAGCGGGGTCTTCAAGGGCACCCGGATCGAGCGGCGACTCGGTAACCAGCCTGCCGCCGAGGCCGAGGCCGCCAAGCCGAATCGCCTGGTGACGTTGACGAACCAGGCCCCGAACCTGCTGCTCGGCGGTCTGCGAGAGAAGTTCTACCCGACCCTGACCGCGTTCCGGTTGCTGGTCCGGGTGGGTCCGGTCTTCCTCGGTGTGGTCTGCATGGTCTACACGTTCTGGATCCTCGCCGACCAGTGGGCGCTGGTCGGGCTGACCCGGCTGATCGGCGTCCACGGCACCGGCTCCGACTGGAACCTGATGAACCACGAGATCGCCACGCTGATCCGTGACTCGATCTTCGCGACGCTGCGAATCGCCTTGCTGGCGGCGGCTTTCGACCTCTGTATCTCCGTCGGGGCCGAGCGCCGGGCCGAGGCTGCCGCGGCCGAGAAGCAGGAAACAGCGGAGTCCGTCCAGGCGTGATCGCCGGCCGTACCGCGAATTCGGGTCAGCGCGTCATCAGGACCCGGCGGAACTCCGTCAGATCCTCGACCTGGATACCGCTCAGATGCTTCACCGCGGACTCCGGTACGACGAAGATCTGCGCGACCTGACCCGGCTTGTTGCGGGTGAACGGGAAGTCCGAGTCGCTGCAGTTGGTCGGCATCCCAAGCCCATAAGGGCTTTCGGGCTTCCACACGTTGCCGCGGTCGTCACGGAGCTTGGCCGCGCAGGTGAAGCCGCTGTCACTCATCTTCACTCCGTCGAGCGGCGTGACCGAGGCCTTGGCGACGATCACCACCGAGCCGGCCGGCTGCTCGAGGTCGACCTTCTTCTTCTCGGCGTTCACCAGTTGGGTGTAGACCTCCAGCGACTCCAGCTTCCACTGCACCTCGCCGATCGTCACCGGCCCCTGCTGGACGACCTCGGTGATCTCACCCTGCCGGAAGACCTTGTCGTTGTCGGTGAGATAGGTGCGCAGCAGCAGGAACGCGCTGGTCGCGGCGAGCGCGAGCAGCAAGGAGATCTGGGCGGTGAGCCGGAGCGCGCGCTGTGACTTCGTCATGAGGCCACCCGCTTGACGCCGCCGCGGGGAATCAGATACTCCGGGGCGGCCGCGTCGATCAACTGCTGGGCGACCTTCTCGTCCGGTACGCCGAGGTCGACCGCCACGTCCTGGGTCAGCACGTTGTACAGCGGGCCGGTGCGGACCTGCAGGGTGAGTCCCTCCACGTTCGTGGGGTCGACCTCGAAGACGACGGAGCTGGAGATGCCGAATCCCGGCTCGGCGAAGTCGATGTTGTTGCCCCAGGTCTCGGAGATCGGGGCGTAGACGGTGTCGTCGGCGGTGACCAGCCGGGTGGTCGGGTAGGGCACTTCCGCGGTACCGCGGACCGTGTCGTACTCGACCGCGACATAGATCCCGCTGGACTGCACGGGCTTCTCGTCGGAGTCGCCGGTCAGGTAGGCCCGGGCGAACTTCACCCGCTGCACGGTGACGGTCGAACCGTTGTAGTCGAGCGCCTCGCCGATCGTGCCCTGGACGACGACCCGGTTCGCCTCGTCGAACACCTGGTCCGGCGCGGCCAGCCGGCTCAGGCCGCCGAGCAGCACGAACATGACGCCGACCAGTACGGTGGCCGGCCGATAGAGCTTCATCCTTCGGTCTCCGTCGTCGTCTCGGTCTTCATCCGGACCACCGCGACCGCGTTCTCGCCCTGCCAGTACGGATCCTCGGTCGCGCCCAGCAGGCCGTTCGCCGACGTGTAGCTCTCGGCCAGTACGCCGACCTCGATCGAGTCCGCCTTGTAGTTGGGCGACACGTCGAACTTCGCCACGCAGTTCTCGGCCGGCAGCCCGTAGACGAGGACGTAGCCGACCACCCTGTCCTTGCAGCTCACGTTCTCGGGCTTGACCGGATCCTTGCCAGGCACCACCCAGCGCAGCAGGTCGGTGTCGAAGCTGACGCTCTTGTGCTCTTCCTCGTCGATGTTCTTCAACTGCAGGGCAACCTCCAGCCGGGCCTTGGCCGGGCTGTAGTCGGTCTTCGGAGTCTGGATCAGCTTGGCACCGCTGACGCCGACCTCGAACCGGCCGGCCTTCAGGGTGGCCGGTGCGTCCATCGTGTCGACCGTGCGGCCCTTGCGTTCCTTCCAGCCGCCGGTCAGCAGGATGACCAGGGCGAGGACCAGGACGACGCCGACGGCGATCAGCCACTTCCGGCGGTGCCGATGGATCACCCGGTCGGCGATCATGGCGTCGATGACGTCGTCGAGACTCTCCACGGCAGCGATCCTAGAGGGCTCCGGGGGCGGTGTCCCCGGAGTGTCCCGGTCTCGGTTCTCAGACGGTCAGGGGCGATCCGGTCAGAAGCCACTGAGCGGCGTGAGCGCTTGGGAAGCCCCCTCCCCGCGTGGGGGGACATGGCAAGGAGTCCAAAAAGACGTTCTGTCCGCGACTAGGGGCGCCTGGTGACCGGTTCTGCTTCGGTCGACGGGTAAGATGGGGCTGTTGAGAAAGCCGCACCACTGATGAACACAGTAGGGGCGGCTTCCACTGTGCATCGATGCCCCGTGCACGCGGGGTCCGAGGAGGACAACAGCCGGTGACCGACGAGCCGACCGAGATCGACGAAACACCGTCCGCCGACAGCACCGGTATCCCAGCAGAAGCACCGCTGACCGAGATCACCCGAAGCGCGGTCGACCGCGAGTACGACGCGAGCGCGATCCAGGTGCTGGAGGGCCTCGACGCGGTCCGCAAGCGCCCGGGAATGTACATCGGCTCGACCGGTGAGCGCGGTCTCCACCACCTGGTCTACGAGGTCGTCGACAACGCCGTGGACGAGGCGCTGGCCGGCTTCTGCGACCGGATCGTGGTCACCCTGCTGCCGGACGGCGGCGTCCGGGTGGTCGACAACGGCCGTGGCATCCCGGTCGACATCGTCGAGTCCGAGGGCAAGCCGGCCGTCACCGTCGTGCTGACCGTGCTGCACGCCGGCGGCAAGTTCGGTGGCGGCGGGTACAAGGTCTCCGGTGGTCTGCACGGCGTCGGTGTCTCCGTGGTGAACGCACTGTCCAGCCGGCTCCAGGTGGACGTCCGGAAGAACAGCAAGACGTACACCCAGTCCTTCACGATCGGCGTCCCGGACGAGGACCTGGCCGAGATCGGTCCGTCCGACACCAACGGCACCACGATCACCTTCTGGCCGAGCCCGGACGTGTTCGAGACGACGACGTACTCCTACGAGACGCTGTCCACCCGCTTCCGTGAGTACGCCTTCCTGAACAGGGGGCTCGAGCTGGTCATCCGCGACGAGCGGCCGGACCACACCGAGGACGGCAACCCGACCGAGATGTCGTTCAAGTACGACGACGGCCTGGTCGACTACGTCAAGTACCTGACCGGCATCCGCGAGACCGTGCACCGCGACGTGATCGCCTTCGAGGCGGCCACCGGTGAGGACTCGCTCAGCCTCGAGGTCGCGATGCAGTGGAGCGGCTCCTTCCAGGAGTCCGTGCACACCTTCGCGAACGCGATCAACACCCACGAGGGCGGTACCCACGAAGAGGGCTTCCGGGCCGCGCTCACCTCACTGGTCAACTCGTTCGGCGAGGACCAGGGGATGATCAAGAAGAAGGAGGACAGGCTCACCGGTGACGACATCCGGGAGGGCCTGACCGCGATCATCTCGGTCAAGCTGGCGGAGCCGCAGTTCGAGGGCCAGACCAAGACCAAGCTCGGCAACACCGAGGTCAAGGGTTTCGTCCAGCGGGTCGTGAACGACCGGCTGGGTGCCTGGTTCGAGCAGAACCCGCAGGAGGGCAAGGAGATCATCCGCAAGGCCACCGCGGCCGCGAGTGCCCGGATCGCCGCCCGCAAGGCGCGCGACCTGGCCCGCAACCGCAAGGGCCTGCTGGGTGGCGGTGGCCTGCCGGGCAAGCTGTCCGACTGCCAGTCGACCAACCCGGAGGAGTGCGAGGTCTACATCGTCGAGGGTGACTCGGCCGGTGGCTCCGCGAAGGGTGGCCGGGACCCGAAGTACCAGGCGATCCTGCCGATCCGGGGCAAGATCCTGAACGTCGAGAAGGCGCGGATCGACCGGGTCCTGCAGAACAACGAAGTGCTGGCGATCATCTCGGCGCTCGGGACCGGCATCCACGAGGACTTCGACGAGGAGAAGCTGCGCTACCACAAGATCGTCCTGATGGCCGACGCGGACGTCGACGGTCAGCACATCCGGACGCTGCTGCTCACGCTGCTGTTCCGCTTCATGCGGCCGCTGATCGAGCGCGGTCACGTGTACGCCGCGCAGCCGCCGCTGTACAAGATCCGCTGGAGCAACCAGACGCCCGAGCTCGCCTACACCGAGCGCGAGAAGGACGGTCTGCTCGAGGCCGGGTTCGAGGCCGGCAAGAAGCTGCCGAAGGACAACGCGATCCAGCGCTACAAGGGTCTGGGTGAGATGAACGCGCAGGAGCTGTGGGAGACCACGATGGACCCGGCCAACCGGGTGCTGCTGCAGATCACCCTGGACGACGCCGCCCGGGCCGACGAGACCTTCGCGACGCTGATGGGTGACGACATCGAGGCCCGCCGCAACTTCATCCAGCGCAACGCCAAGGACGTTCGGTTCCTTGATATCTGAGGGCCGCCCGGGTTCTGCCCGGGCGCACCTCGCGCAGCGCCGACCTCACCGACGTACTGACACGAACGGGACGAGCACCAGATGACCGAGACCCCTATCTCTCCGGGACACGACCGGATCGAGCCCCTCGATCTGCAGACGGAGATGCAGCAGTCGTACCTCGACTACGCGATGGCCGTCATCGTCGGCCGCGCGCTGCCCGAGGTCCGCGACGGCCTCAAGCCGGTGCACCGCCGGATCCTCTACGCGATGTACGACGGTGGCTACCGGCCCGACCGCGGCTTCTCCAAGTGCTCCCGCATCGTCGGTGACGTGATGGGTCAGTACCACCCGCACGGTGACTCCGCGATCTACGACACCCTGGTGCGGCTCGCGCAGCCGTGGGTGATGCGCGCGCCGATGATCCAGGGCCAGGGCAACTTCGGCTCGCCGGGTAACGACCCCGCCGCCGCGATGCGGTACACGGAGTGCCGGCTGGCGCCGCTGGCGATGGAGATGGTGCGCGACATCGACCAGGAGACGGTCGACTTCCGCCCGAACTACGACGGCCGTTCGCAGGAGCCGGTGATCCTGCCGAGCCGTTTCCCGAACCTGCTGGTCAACGGCTCGGCCGGGATCGCGGTCGGGATGGCGACGATGATCCCGCCGCACAACCTGCGCGAGGTCGCTGCCGCGGCCCAGTGGTGCCTGGAGCACCCGGACGCCACCCAGGAAGAGGTCCTGGCGGCGTGCATGGAGAACATCAAGGGCCCGGACTTCCCGAACGGCGCCCTGATCGTCGGCTACAAGGGCATCGACGACGCCTACCGCACCGGTCGTGGCTCGGTCACGATGCGCGCGGTGGTCGACATCGAGGAGGACGCCAAGGGCCGGACCAGCCTGGTCGTCAGCCAGCTGCCCTACATGGTCAACCCGGACAACCTGGCGCAGAAGATCGCCGAACTGGTGAACACCGGCAAGATGACCGGCATCGCCGACATCCGCGACGACACCTCGTCGCGGACCGGCCAGCGGCTGGTGATCGTGCTGAAGCGCGACGCGCAGCCCCGCGTCGTACTGAACAACCTCTACAAGCACACCCAACTGCAGGACACCTTCGGCTGCAACATGCTCGCGCTGGTCGACGGCGTACCGCGCACGCTCAGCCTGGACCTGTTCATCACGCACTGGATCGACCACCAGATCGAGGTCATCCAGCGCCGGACCCGCTACCGCCTCCGTGAGGCCGAGAAGCAGGCGCACATCTACCGCGGTCTGGTGAAGGCGCTGGACGCGCTGGACGAGGTGATCGCGCTGATCCGCCGCAGCCCGGACGTCGAGGAGGCCCGCACCGGCCTGATGTCGCTGCTGGAGATCGACGAGATCCAGGCGCAGGCGATCCTGGACATGCAGCTGCGCCGGCTGGCCGCCCTGGAGCGGCAGAAGATCATGGACCGGCTGCACGAGCTCGAGATCGTGATCGCCGACCTCGAGGACATCCTGGCCGACCCGGTCCGGCAGCGCACCATCATCCGCGACGAGCTGGCCGAGATCGTGGACAAGTTCGGCGACGACCGGCGGACCGAGATCATCGCGGCCGACGGCGACCTGTCCGTGCAGGACCTGGTCCCGGACGAGGAGGTGGTCGTCACGATCACCCGCGGCGGGTACGCGAAGCGCACCAAGACCGACCTGTACCGGACCCAGAACCGCGGCGGCAAGGGGGTCCGTGGCGCGACCATGCGGGCCGAGGACGAGATCGGCCACTTCTTCGCCACCACGAACCACCACTGGATGCTGTTCTTCACCACCAAGGGCCGGGTCTACCGGGCGAAGGTGTGGCAGCTGCCGGAGTCCGCGCGCGACGCCAAGGGCTCGCACGTGGCCGGCCTGCTGTCCTTCCAGCCCGACGAGGAGATCGCGCAGGTCCTGACGCTGCGCGACTACCAGCAGCAGCCGTACCTGTTGCTGGCCACCAAGCGTGGTCTGGTGAAGAAGACGGCACTGACCGACTACGACTCGGCCCGGCAGAGCGGCATCATCGCGGTGAATTTCCGCGACGAGGACGACGAGCTGATCGGCGCCGAGCTGGCCTCGGCCGAGGACGACCTGATGCTGGTCTCCCGGAAGGGTCAGTCGATCCGGTTCACCGCGAACGACGAGCAGCTGCGGCCGATGGGCCGGGCCACCTCGGGTGTGACCGGGATGAAGTTCCGCAACGACGACGAACTGCTGTCGATGGCGGTCATCCGGGCGGGGTCGGAGGAGGACACGCAGTTCGTCTTCACCGTCACCAACGCCGGCTACGCCAAGCGCAGCCGGGTCTCGGAGTACCGGCAGCAGGGTCGTGGCGGGCTGGGCATCAAGGCGGTCAAGCTGAACGACGAACGCGGTTCGCTGGTCGGCGCGCTGATCGTGGTCGACTCCGACCAGGTGCTCGCGATCAAGAACAGCGGCCAGGTGGTCCGCAGCCGGGTGGACAGCGTGCCGGTCAAGGGCCGCGACACGATGGGCGTCAGGTTCGCCGGTGTCGGTGAGTCGGACGCGGTGGTCGCGATCGCCCGCAACACCGACCTCGCGGTCGCCGACGAGTCCGACGCGGCAGCGGGTACCGATGCCCTGGTCGTGGACGGCGTGGTGGTCGACGAGGGCGGCCCGCTGGACGGTGTGGTCGTCGACAGCGGCGAGTTCGCCGGTGATGTCCAGGATGTGGACTCGGAGACAACCGAAACCGTCCCTGGGAGCGTCAGTTCAGATGACCAGCATTCGACGGACGTCGACGGCGCGGCTACCGTCGAGGATGACGAAGCCGGCCAGGAGGGCACCTGATGACCAACCGCGCGAGGCCGACATGGCCTGATGGAGCGGACAGCCCCAAGTCTCAGCGGCCGCAGGGCAGCTCGGGCAAGGGACAGTCCACCCCACCGGCCACCCAGGCCTCCAACGGTCGTACCACTTCGACCAGCAACGCCCCGAGATCCGGTACGGCGAACGGCCAGCGGCCCGGCGATGCGCGTCAGCAGCCTCGCCCTGGCGGGCCGTCGGCGAGCCCGACTTCCACCCAGACCTCGACGTCGGGGCCTGCGGGGAGCGCAGGGGCCGCAGGCAACGCCGGTAAGCAGTCACGGCCGCCACAGCAGCCGCCGGTGCGGCCCTCGTCGTCCGGCCAGCAGGCTCCTGCTGCTGGGAGCCCGTTCTCGGGCGGGGCCGGCTCCGGTGTGGGGTCGTCGGCTGGTTCCTCGGCGCCCGGCTCCACCCGGCCGGGCAACCCGGCTCCGGTCGGCAACCCGAGTACTCCGGGTCGCCCCGAGCCGCGGCTGCCTTCGGGCGGTGGCCAGCCCGGCGCAGCGGCGTACGGGCAGACGGGGAAGCCGTCGACACCGACGCACACCACGACCGAGTCCTTCGGCGACAAGCTGAACGCGGCCAAGCAGGCCGTGCTCGGCCGCGCCAGCGCGCTGAAGGAGTCCGCGACCTCGGCGACGTCCGGGGCGCAGAGCGCGGAGCCGAAGGCCAAGCTCGACCAGCGCGAGAGCCCGGCGCCCGCGGTCGAGACGGCACCGAAGACCTCGACCCGGCCGCAGACCCGCAAGGCGCGGCTGCGATTGTCGCGGATCGACCCGTGGTCGGTGATGAAGACCGCGTTCCTGCTCTCGATCGCGTTCGGCATCGTGATCTGGGTGGCCGTCTTCATCGTCTGGTCGGCGATCGGCGCGGCCGGCGTCTTCGACAACATCAACAACACGGTGCGCGAGGTCCTGGGCAACCAGGAGGGCACCGACCCGTTCCAGATCGAGACGTACATCAACACCGGCAAGGTGATGGGTTTCACCACCCTGCTGGCCTGTGCCGATGTGCTGATCATCACGGCGCTGGCGACGCTCGGATCGTTCCTCTACAACATCGCGGCGACCCTGCTGGGCGGCCTCGAAGTGACGCTGGCCTCGGAGGACTGAGGCCTGAACGGTGGCTTCGATCGGGTCGTTCCGCGGCCCGATCGAATCCAATTTGGGAGCCGGGCACCGGGTGCGGTAATCTTCCCGAGGTTCGTCCCCCGCAGTTGCGGGCCTATAGCTCAGTTGGTTAGAGCGCTGCCCTGATAAGGCAGAGGTCACAGGTTCAAATCCTGTTAGGCCCACCCCCTGTTCGTCCCAGATCCGAGGGAGATCCCCGATGCTGAAGAAAATCCTGCTGGTCCTGCTGGCCAGCCTCGGGGGATACTTCGTCTTCAAGAAGTCCCAGCAGTCCCGCGCCGAGCAGGACCTCTGGGCCGAGGCCGTCGACCCGGTCACCCCGGGCCGCTGATCTCACCCCCACGGGGGCGTAGCTCAACTGGCAGAGCACTGCCTTTGCAAGGCAGGGGTTAGGGGTTCGAGTCCCCTCGTCTCCACCCCGTAGTAAGCCGGTTCCTTCGGGAGCCGGTTTTTTTCGTACTCCGGAAGTGCGCCCACGCGCCCGCTCCGCTCCTGCGTCGCGCGGAGCTGCCGCTCCTGCGTCGCGGTGGGCGCTGGGTGCGGCTGCCTAATCGCTGCCGGAGGGTAGGCGACGCTTCCTTCATCAATCACGTGCAGGTGTCGCCTGCCTGGTGAGAGCCGTCAAGTGCAACCCTGCGCGATCTGTCCCGATGTTCGATCGGCGATCCGGAACGCGAGGTTCGATCCAGTGAACGTGAGAGCCGACCGGCTGCCGTCCGCGTGGCAGTTGCCGCCGGTCACTCGTGGTGTCCAACTAGCTGGCTGACTCAGCCAGGCAGGATGGTGCCGACTGCCCAGAGTTTCGTTCCGTTGAGGCAAGCGCGGTGGGTCCAGTTTTCGTTGAATCGGTCGATGCCGCCTCCGCCCATGATGAAGGCGGCTCCTGAGCGGGCGATGACGTTCTTGCCGGCGTCGAGGACTTCGAAGGACTTCGCGCCGCCTTGGACGGTATAGCCGAGCGGCCATACGGGCGTCGACGAGTACTGTCCGGAAGTCCCGGATCTCACTCGGACACAGCCGCTTTCGTCCGCGGTCAGCGTGCCTCGCAGTGCAGCTTCCATTCCTGACGTATTCGGATGGTCGGACTCGATGATGCGGAGCGGTGCCGTCTGGATCGAGGGGGACGGCGTGGCCGGCGTTGAAGATGAGCACCCGGCTGCGACCAGTACCGCGGCCGATCCAAGAACCGCTGTTGGCCAGCCAATGCGCAGAGCGGGGCGCCTCTCCGTCACGGCTGGATTTCTGGTGCGTAGTACTGCGGCAGCGGTTCGGGGCCGTCGTACAGCTGGCACGAGCAGGCGACGAACATCTGGACGCCGTTGGCGGACACCTTGTTCGTGGCCTGGCAGGCGGCTTTGCCGTCGATGTGCTGGCCGCGGGAGTGCTGGCAGGAGCAGACCGCTCCGGTGGTGTTCGGTGGCGTGGTGGGGCGGCTGCGGCGGCCGGCGAGGTAGCCGGCCAGCAGGCCTGCCAACAGGATCGCTGCTCCCTCGATCATGCTGCCTCATCTCCTGGGAACGTGAACTCCGTTCCCATTCTGCTCCTGATATCGGCTCACAGGCCGAACGCGTGACCCTCGATCAGGATCAGCAGGCCGATGGCGACCAGGACGATCGGCAGTACGACGTGGGCACGGCGCAGGTACTGCGTTACGTTCGACCGATGGATGCCACAGCGGGCGAGCTGGTCACGGAGGCGTTCGGGTACGACGGCGGCCGGCAGGTCACGGTGTACGTGCCGCCGGATCCGCCTGAGGCGGTGGTGTTCGCCGGTGATGGTCAGCTGATCTCGCAGTGGGGTGGGTCTCTCGAGGCGGCCGACGTACCGCCCACGATGGTTGTCGGTGTTCATGGCACGGACGATGAGGACGAGATGGCGCGCATCCGCGAGTACTCGCCGTCGTTCGACCGGGAACGCTTTGCGGCGCACGAGAAATTTTTCGTGGGCGAGGTCCGCGACTGGGTGCGATCGCGCTTCGGTGTCGCGCTGCCGCCCGAACGGACCGCGGCGTACGGCGTATCGGCGGGTGGAGAGCTCGCTCTCGCCCTGGGGCTTCGGCATCCGGATGTTTACAGCGTGATCTTCTGTGCCTCGCCCGGTGGTGGGTATCGGCCGCCCGCCGTGATGCCGAGTCCGCTCCCACGCACTTACCTCGTCGCCGGCACGCAGGAGCCGTGGTTCCTGGAGAACGCGACGCGCTGGGCGGATGCTCTCCGGGACGCCGACGCGGACGTTGTGCTGACGGAGCGGGCCGGCGACCACGGGGACCCGTTCTGGCAAGCAGAGTTCCCGCTGATGGTCGCCTGGGCTTTCGGCAGCTGAAAACCCTTACCAGCCGTGGATTCGCGGCCAGAACGCTTCGCCGACCTGGTAGCCCTCGTGTTGGGCGGCAGTGGCGCAGGCATGGTTCGGGAGGATGCGCAGGCGGGTGCCGATGGGGAGGTTGGGGAGCGCGGCAGAGCTTCCGGGGCGGAGAGAGAGGATGCCGTGTTCCTGGCTGGCAGCCGTCATCAGCAGATCAGGAAGTGGGCGGCCGTCGAGCGTGGTGACGACGCCGTAGCACTGGTCGATGGACTGTTTGGCGGTCGACCGGTCTCGAGAGGTCGCCATCCAGCCTGCGTCGGTGAGGATCCAGCCCCTGTCCGGGCGATGCCCGATGACGGTGGTGACGACCGAGAGAGCGAGGTCGTCCTGGCTGCAGACGCCCAGGCCGGCCATGAAGAGGTCGAAGAAGACGAAGTTGCCTGCCCGGACTTCTGTGACGCCGGTCAGGTCTTGGGCGAAATGCGCGGTCGGAGTGGCGCCGACGCTGACCACCGGGCAGGCGAGGCCGGCATCGCGGAGGTCCTGAGCCACCGCGACTGCGGTGAACCGCTCGTGTTCGGCGGCTGCGATCAGTTCGGCCGGCGAGCTGGCGTGGTACGACTCCCCTGCGTGTGTGAGGATTCCGGCGAAGTTCGCACCGAGGGTCTCGGCGATGCGGTGGATCGTGGGGTCGCCGCGGAGAAGGCCGCCTCGGTGGCCGTCGCAGTCGATCTCCAGCAGGGCCGGGATTCCAGCAGACGCCACGGCCGAAGCCTGCTCGACGCTGTCCAGCAACACCGTCACACGGATCCCCCGGTCGTGCAGGTCGCGGACCCGGTCGAGTTTGCCGGGCGCGATGCCGACGGCGTACAGGATGTCGGTGAAGCCGGCAGCGCCGAAGACCTCGGCTTCGCGCAGCGTCGAGACGGTGACCGGGCCCGTGCCGCCGTCGAAGAGCAAGTGGGCGACGTCGATGGATTTCGCCGTCTTCAGATGCGGCCGCAGCGGTACGCCGAGCGCACGCAGGCGGGTCGAGAGCCGCGCGATGTTGGCCTCGACGCGAGAGCGGTCGAGCAGCAGGAAGGGCGTTGTCGTCATGAGGTCGCTCCTGTGCGGCGGCACTCGGCCAGGTCGGCGTAGAGGGAGGCGCGGGAGATGCCCAGCGCATCCGCGATGCGGGGCGCGGCCCGGCGTACGGCGAAGGCGCCGCGCTGGTCGAGAGCACGCAGTACGTCGATCCGCTCGGAGCGGCTCAGCGTGGTGGCCGGCTTGCCCAGTTCGTGAGCCTGCTTGCGCAGTACTGCGTCGACCACGTCGTCGAAGTCGGAACTGAAGGTGGTGGTGGGCAGCTCGGCGGGTTCGTCACCGGCGAGTTCGCCCAGCAGGTCCCGGGCCTGCCAGAGCGAGGTGACGTCGACGTTGAGGCAGAGGGCCCCGAAAAGCCGGCCTGTGCGGTCTTTCAACGGCAAGGTGGAGGACTTCAGCACCTGGCCGTCGGCAGTGCGGGTGAGGTAGTTCAGTTCGGCGGTGGCGTCGTCGCCCTTAGCCAGCACCGACAAGCCGATCTTGCTCATCGGGCTGCCGACCTCCCGCGCGGTCAACTGCCCGGCGACCGCGACAACTGAGGCGTCTGCCTTGCGGTAGTCGTGCAGCACCACCTCACAAGAGCGGCCGAACGTCGCCGCGATGCCGTCGACCACCTGAGCCAGTGCCGCGAGCACCGCGTCCGGTTCGTCTTCGGTAGGCAACGCGGGAGTCTCCATACCTGCCAGTCTAGATCATTCGTCCAGGAGTCAGACAAACTGTCAAGGAAGCTGGGGTTGAGCGGCGAGACGGAGCTGGGCGGCGTCCGCACCGGGCGGGGAGCCGAAAAGGCGGCGGTACTCGCGGTTGAACTGGGACGGGCTGTCGTAGCCGACCAGATGCCCGACTCCGGCCACGTCGCCAGGTTGGGCAGCGAGGAGTGACCGGGCCTCCTGGAGACGGATGCGCTTCTGGAACTGCAGCGGACTCAGCGCGGTGATGGCGCGGAAGTGGCGATGGAAGGCGGCCGGGCTCATGCCGGCCAAGCGGGCGAGGTCGGCGACGCGCATGGGCTCGGCGTAGTTGTCGCGGATCCAGCGGATCGCTCGGCTGATGTGGGTCAGGCTGCTGTCGGCAAGGCCGATCTGCCGGATCACTTCGGCGTGCGGACCGGTGAGCAGGCGCCAGAGGATCTCCCGCTCGATCATCGGGCCGAGCACGGGCGCATCGGCCGGTGAGTCGAGCAGGCGAAGCAGCCGGACCGATGCGTCGAGCAGCTCCGGACTGGCATCCCCGGTGGCCATTGCAGGGCCGTTGGGGGTTGCCCGGCCCCGCTGGCCGGCTGCGGACTCCAGCAGCAGCGGGGCGATCGTGGCGGGACGTAGTACAAGGCCTAGGCCGAGTGCCGGTGTCTGGGGAGTGGCTTCGATGAAGTGGCCGGTGATGGGCAGATCGGCGGTGACCAGCAGGAGCTGGCCGGCTCGGTACTCGAAGATCTGGTCGCCGAGCAGGAGTTGTTTGCCGCCCTGGGCCATCACGACCAGCAGCGGCTCGGTCAGCGAATGCTCCTGCGCTGAACTCTCCATCCGGGAGACGAAGAGGCCGTCGATCGAGGTTCGCAGGTCCGGTCGGGCATGAGCGGCGATCAGATCGCGCAACTCGGTCATCAACGCTCGGCTGTCGGGCATGGTCACAGCACAGCACACGACAGTGCGATCCGGACCCAGAAGATCGGAATAGGCAAGAACCGGCGCGGAACGATCTACCGTCGGTGGCCGACAGCCAGTGAGATGGAGGAAGCCAGCAAACCAGCGATAGGAGCACGATCATGCAACTCGATCACTACCTCACCCTCGGCCGTTCCGGCCTCCGCGTCAGCCCGTTCGCGCTCGGCGCGATGACGTTCGGCGAGGACTCGGGCGCGGCCGGCACCAGCGTCGAGGAGTCCGAGCAGATCCTGGCCACCTACCTGGACCGCGGCGGCAACTTCATCGACACCGCGAACTTCTACACCAACGGCCACTCGGAGAAGATCCTCGGCGACTACTTCGCCGCCCGGCCCGGCCGCCGCGAGCACGTCGTACTGGCGTCGAAGTTCTTCGGCAACATGTTCCCCGGCGACCCGAACGGCGGCGGCGCGGGCCGTACGTCGATCCGCGCGCAACTCGACCAGACGCTTCGCCGGCTGCAGACCGACTACCTCGACCTCTACTGGCTGCACAACTGGGACCGGCACACCCCGGTCGAGGAGACGCTGCGGACGCTCGACGACCTCGTCCAGGCCGGCAAGATCCGCTACCTCGGCTTCTCCAACACCCCCGCCTGGTTCACCGCCCAGGCGCAGACGACGGCCCAGCTGAAGGGCTGGACCCCGCTCATCGCGCTGCAGGTCGAGTACTCCCTGCTCGCCCGCACGGTCGAAGGCGAACTGGCCCCGTTCGCCCAGGACCAGGGCATGGCGCTGGTCCCGTGGAGCCCGCTCAAGAACGGCTTCCTCTCCGGCAAGTACCGCCGCGGCAGCGAAGTCACCGACTCGGCCCGTGCCGCGTACGTCGGCGAACCGAGCGACCACGAGTACGTCGTCATCGAGACCGTCGCCGGCATCGCCGAAGAACTCGGCACCAACTCCGCCGCAGTCTCCCTCGCCTGGCTCCGCGCCCGCCAGGCAACCGTCGTACCGATCATCGGCGCACGCCGGGTGGAACACCTCGAGAAGAACATCGCCGGCCTCGCGGTAACCCTCACCCCCGACCAGCTGCGGCGCCTGGACGAGGTGTCGAGCCCGACCCTCGGCTACCCCGCCCCGATGCACGGCGACCAGAACGCCATGCTCCAGTTCGCCGGCGCCACCGTCGACGGCCGGGAGTCGACGGTCTATCCCCCGCTGCTGCAGAGCGACGTCCGCTACTGAGAGTCGCTGAGCTCTGGTCGTCGACGGCCTCCGGGTGGAGGGTGTGGAGATGAAAACCAGAAAGCGGGTGTGAAGTATGTGGGGGGTAAGGGAGAGGCGATCGGCGGGGGGACTGCTGATCGCCACGGGACTGCTGCTGACCGGATGCGGTGGCGAAGGAGTCACGCCGTTGGCCGGCGTCGGTTCTACGGAGTCGGTCAAGGCATCGAGCAGTCCGGGAAGCGAACAACCGAGCACGACACCGCGCACGGCACCGAGCACGCCGCCGACCGAGCCGGTGCCACCGGTGACGCCGCCGCCGAAGCGCGTTCCGCGGGTGGTGACGAAGAATCTGGTGGTGACCCGGGCGATCCCGTTCAAGAAGAAGAACGTGAAGGACCCGGAGTTGCCACAAGGTGAGGTTGTCGTCACCACGGTTGGGGTCAAGGGCACCAAGAAGCTGACCTACGCGGTCACCTACACCGACGGCAGGGAGACCAGGCGCCGCTTGGTGCGCCAGCAGATCACCGTGCGGGCCGTCACCCAGGTCACGTCGATCGGGACCCTGGAGGAGGAGTCCGAGCCGGCCGGCGGCTGCGATCCGAACTACGGCGGGGGCTGCGTCCCGATCGCCAGCGATGTCGACTGTTCGAGCGGCAGTGGCAACGGACCGGCCTATGTCACCGGTCCGGTCCAGGTGATCGGCTCGGATGTCTACGACCTGGACCGCGACAACGACGGTCTCGGTTGCGAGGACGGCTGAGCCTCCGCAGGGCCGGGGTTCACCAGGGCCGGCGGCAGGACAAGTTGCCTCCGGCTACCAGTTGATTGCCTTGCGCATCGATTCAAACGCTGCCGGCCGTGACAGTTCGTGTACGGATTGTCACGGCGGTCTCACTGTTTGTTTGCGGGTGCGTGCAGATGTCCGGAGCGGCCTAGCGGCCGTCGGTGCGGACACCGGAGTCTCTGTTGAGGAAGGGACAACGGGCTAACCACTGACGACGTGATCGCGTGGACACCGACCGGACTGCGCGAGCCGGCGACTACGGAGGTTCCGGACGCGTGCTCGAGACCTATCGCGGGATTCCGCATCTGCTGGACACCTGGATCGTGCTGACCGGGATGGCGGTGCCGATCGCCATCTCGTCGGTCCGCCGGCGAGGGGACGCGGTCCCCCGGATCGCCTCCTTGCTGATGCCGGCCGCCATCGCACTGATCTTCGCGGCCACGCTCAGCCCGACGGCGCACCGAATACCCGGGATCGGCACCTGTGGCACCCAGCTGACCACCACCGGCGGTCTCACCTCGCTGCAGGGGCTGCTCAACGTCTTGTTGTTCATCCCGGCAGCGGCCCTGTTGACGCTGGCGAGCGGCCGGCCCGCGGACGGGATCGCCGCCGGGATCGGGATGTCGGCCACCGTCGAGGCGATCCAGGCGCTGATCCCGTCGCTCGGCCGCTCGTGTCAGTTGCACGACCTGATGACGAACACGCTCGGCGCCTTCGCGGGCGTCGGCCTCGCCGCGGGACTGCTGATCGCCGTGCGAGTGGCGTCCAGCCCGGTGCTGCTGCGGACCCCTCCGGAGTACGTCGTGGAGCACAGCGCGATGCTGATCAGGCGTCCGGCCGCGAGACACCGGCGGGGCGAGCTGGCGCCGGTGCTGGTCAAGGCGCGACCCGTCGTCAGGACTCGGTGAGGATTGTCGGATGGTTATCCACAGGTTGTGGGTAAACCGGGGGATGAAGGGTCATCACCCCGGAGATATCCACAGGCAAGGCTCGTATCAGGGCCGGACGTCGAGCCCGAGCGAGGTGGTGATGACGACGGCCTGGGTCAGGTCGACGATGGCGTCCCTGAGCCCGACGGTGAGTGGATCGACGGTCGACAGGTCGGATCCCCGCAGGTCGGCGCCGGTGAAGTCGGCCCGCTGCAGCGAGGCTCCGGACAGGTCCACGTCACGTAGTACGGCCTTGCTCGCGCGCAGGCCGGTGAGATCGGCCTCCCGCAGTTTCGTGCCGGTCAGCTCGACGCCGCGCAGGTCGGCCCCCGGTAGTCCGACGAACGACCAGTCGCCGCCCACGACCTTCATCAGGTTGTAGGTGCAGTCGTCGAACATGCTGCCCATCAGCTTGCACCGGGTGAAGGTGCTGTCGAAGAACGAGCACCGGACGAAGGTGCAGTTCACGAAAGCCGCCTCGGTGTGCGTCGACGCGTTGAACCGGACGCCGCGGAACACACACTCCTCGAACACGCCCCGCTGGTTGGCGACCTCGGTCAGGTCCGAGTCGACGAAGAGCACCCGGGTGTACGTCTGCCCGGACGGGTCGGCGTCGTCCCAGTCCCGGATCGTCGACTCGGTCTTCGCTGCCGCCCTGCCACCCACACGATCTGCCATGCCGCTCCCTTGGTTAGCCAGCAGTTTGCCCTCAGCCACCGACAATGTTCAGCCCGACCGGGAGGATGACAGATGTGAGCGGATCAGAGCGAGTGATGGTGTTCGGCGCCGGCGGCTTCCTCGGCGGCGCGATCTGCGAGTTGCTCGCGGAGCGGGGGATCGAGCACCGCGGCTTCACCCGAAGTACGGGTGATCCGCATCGGCGGTTCGACCTGGCGAGCGCGCACTGCTTCGCGCTCGACACCCAGCTGGCCCTCTACAAGCCGACGGTGATCGTCAACGCGGCCGCCGCGACGCAGGGCGACGTGCTCGAGCTGACCAGGGGAAACGTCGTCGCGGTGCAGGCGTTGCTGTCCGCGATGAACGGGCACGCCAGCAACGCGCGCTTCGTCCAGATCGGGTCGGCAGCCGAGTACGGCGGAGCGCCGCGCGGGACGAGCCAGGACGAGCAGGCCGAGCTTCGCCCGGGGGCGGCGTACGGGTACACCAAGCTGGCCGGCTCCGAGCTCGTACTGCGCGCGCAGCGCAACGGCGCCGACGCGGTCGTGCTGCGCTCCTTCAACATCACCGGTCCGGGCTCACCGCCGAGCACCCTGTTCGGCCGCGTACTGCGGCAGCTCGGCACCACCGACACGATCGAGCTCGGGTCCCTGGAGGCCTGGCGCGACTATGTCGACGTGCGGGATGTCGCCGAGGCGGTGGTCGCCGTCGCGACGGCCGGTGGGAAGCTGCCGTCGGTGCTCAACGTGGGCTCCGGCAAAGCGACACTGGCCCGGGACGCCGTCCACAGGCTGGTCGAGCTGAGCGAGACGGCCACGAAGATCGTCGAGGGTCAGCCGCACGCCGGCCATGCGGGCTCGCCCGCCGACGCGGTCGCCTGGCAACAGGCCGACACCTCCCTCATCGGCAAACACCTCGGCTGGTCCAGCAAGATCTCCCTCGATCAGTCCCTCGCCGATACCTGGACCGCCCGCCCCAGAGAATGAGGCCCAGCCTGTGGATATCTCCTCGGTTTGCGAACCCGCGCCGGATCGGCAGGGGCCGAACGAGGATCTGGTGGTCAGCGGCCCGGACTTCGTGGTCGTGCTCGACGGAGCGACCGCGCCGGCTCAGCTCGATTCGGGCTGCCGGCACTCCGTGGCTTGGCTGGTCGCGCGGCTGGGAGCCCAACTGGCCGTCCCGCTGCTCGGGCGATCGAAGGCCACCCTCGCGGACCTACTGGCCGACGCGATCACCGCGGTCATGGCCGAGCACGCGGACACCTGCGATCTGGCCAACCCGGACAGTCCGTCGTCCACAGTCGCGATGGTGCGAGTCATGGACGAGCAGGTCGAGCACCTGGTGCTGGCCGACTCACCGATCGTGCTGCGCGGTCCCGACCGGCAGGTGACGGTCATGGCGGACAATCGGGTGGACCTGCTGCCGGAATACACCTTCGAGGCCGTACGCCGGTCGCGCAACCAGCCAGCTGGCTTCTGGGTCGCCAGCACCGATCCGAAAGCTGCCTACCAAGCAGTCTCCGGTACGACGAACCGCGCGGCGGTCGAGCTGGTAGCGCTGCTGACCGACGGCGCCTCTCGCTACTCGGAGCGCTACGGCCACTCGTGGCAGGACCTGGTTGACCTGCTCGACACTGCCGGGCCGCAGGCGCTGATCGACACGGTCAGGCAGTACGACGCCGCTGCGGCCACGACTGCGTTTCGGGGGAAGCGGCACGACGACGCGACCGCAGTACTGTGCCGCCTACCGCTGCCAGGGTGAGCGTTGCGTGTACGACGGGAAGGCCGGCCGCGGCACGTATTGCGGCGGACCACTCGGTGGTTGGGAGAACCGCGCGGCCATCCGCCCGTCCTGCCAGGAGTTGGTGCGGATCATCAGCAGCACGATCGTCGCACCCGCCACGACCAGCGCCACGGCAGCGACGGTGAAGCCGATGTTCACCGCGAGGGCCAGCCGCACCATGAAGGTCTGCAGGTCGTAGAGGTCCAGGTAGTCACCGCTGGCGTCCGCCGCCTCCGCGCGCTCGACCACCCGCACGATCCAGACCAGGACGCTGAACATGGCGACGCTGCCACCGCCGACGATGATCACCCAGAACGTCGTCCAGGCGGTCCACCAGCCGTAGAGCAGCGTCCTGACCTGACCCCTCTGCGTCCATCCGGCGGTCCGGTGGGGGCCTGGAGCCTCGGTCGGCTCGCTGGCGCGCACCACGTCCTCGACCACCTGCAGCGGATACCAGAACTGGACGATCGGGCAGACCCAGGCACCGATCACCCAGCCCTGCTCGTGTCGATGTGGACCGCCGCGACCACGCTGCCCGCCGTGCTGCGCACCTTGATACCCGCCCTGGAAGCCACCGGCCGCCGGAGTCAGCACCTCGGTGTTCTCCCGGGCCCGCCACAACCAGATCAGGAAGACGATCGTGGTCCCGAGGAAGAGCAGGCCGACCACGTTGAGGAGCGGCCCGCTGCCGGCCACCGACTGGACCGCCCGATCGAGCTCGTCGTCGGAGAGCAGACCGAAGACGAACCGCTTGACCTCGTCGTACGACCGCCACATCAGCGCTGCCTGCACGCCGGTGACGATCGTGGTCAGCGCCATCAGGATCCCGAAGACCACCGTGATCCGGCGCAACGACTGATAGGTCCGCGGAACCATCGGCGGAACGCCCGGATGAGGCGCTGGAAAATAGCCGGGTGGTCCCGGATAGTGCTGGCTCACGCGCCTCACCTCCCACCGACAAGTTAACCCGCTGGTGGGAGCCCCGGGCGGTTGTCCACAGGCCAGTTGCTGCAACTCACCGCCGGGTCACACCGCGGCGAAGGCCTCGCGCGCGGCAGGCAGGGCCAGCAGCCGATCCACCGCGGACAACCCGATCCGGGTCCGCCGGTCGAGCAGATCGTCCTCCGTCATCGCCCCTTCGTGCCGTACGGCGAACCGCAGCTCGGCATGTGTCGTCGACAACCCCGGCGCGATCGGCTGCAGCAGCGCAGGCTCGACCGCGATCACCTGAGTCGCCTCCACGCCGTACCGGTCGACGAAGCGGCCCGGTGCCCGCACCGCCGCCAGGTGTACCCGATCTGCCGCTCCCACCAGCGGAATCCGGTGCGTCAGACACGGTCGCCGCGCTGTCAGCGACTGGCGGGCCGAGGACTGCTGCAGGGCGGTGTCGAGCGCGTCCTGCGCCATTCGCCGGTACGTCGTCAGCTTCCCGCCCACGATCGTCACCACCCCGTCAGGACTGGTGATCACCGCATGCCGCCGGGAGATGTCGGCCGTCTTGCCGATCCCCTTGTGGTGCCCGGTGTCGAGCAGCGGCCGCAGCCCCGCGTAGCTGCCGAGCAGATCGTCCCGCGTCAATGGCACTCGCACGGCCGCACTGATCGTGGTCAGCAGGAAGTCGATCTCCGCCTCGGTCGCGTGCGGCACGTCGCTGACCGGGCCAGGCGCGTCCTCATCGGTCAGCCCGACATAGACCCGCCCGTCAGGCGCCGGAATCGCCATCACCACCCGCCGCAGCTCCCCCGGCACCGGCACGGTCAGCACCGCCGACAGCCCACCGAACGCCGATTGCGGCAGCACCAGATGCGTCCCCCGGCTCGGCCGGAGCTTGATGCCGGAGGCAACCTGATCGGCCCAGATCCCGGTCGCGTTGATGACGATGCCGGCATCCAGGTCGAGTCGCCGCCCGGACAGCTGGTCCACCAGCACCGCCCCGCGCCCGGTCACCTGCTCGGCCGCGCAGTGCGTGATCACGCGAGCGCCGTACGACGCGGCGGTGCGCGCGATCGCGACCACCAGCCGCGCGTCGTCGTACAGCTGGCCGTCCCAGGTGAGGAAGCCGCCGCGCAGGCCATCGGGCCGCACGGTCGGGGCATAACGCAGCACCTCGGCAGAGCTGACCCGGCGGGAGTGCGGCAGATAGTCGTCGCTGGTGCGGGCGAAGGTGCGGAGGACGTCGCCACCGAGGAAGGCGCCGCGCAGCATCGCGGCCTGAGCGAAACGGGCCTGCGGGAACCAGGGCGCGACCTGCGGCACCGGGTGGACGAGATGGGGAGCGGTCGTCTTCATCAGGATGCCGCGCTCGACGGCGCTCTCGTAGGCGATTCCCACCTGACCGGAGGCGAGATACCGCAGGCCGCCGTGAACGAGCTTGGAGCTCCAGCGGCTGGTACCGAAGGCGAGGTCGTGCTTCTCGACCAGCGCGACGGTCAGACCGCGGGCAGCCGCGTCGAGGGCCACTCCAGCACCGGTGACGCCGCCACCGATCACCAGCACGTCGACCCGGCCGGTGGTGTCGAGCGAGTCGAGCTCACGCGTCCGGCGGGCCGCGTTGAGGCTGGAGTTGCCCACCGCGATCATGGCGTCAGGTACCTGACCAGCATGACCCGCAGCTCCTCGTCCAGCTCCGGATACTCCTTCGGCTCGGCCAGCACCGGTCCGGACACCGCGGAGGCGAGCGAGACCAGGATGATCTGCCGGGAGATCCACTCGGGATCGCCGGCCCGGATCGAACCGTCCGCCTGCCCGGACTCGATCCCGGCCTTCACCAGGGCGAGATGCGCGACCGTGCTGCTGCCGCGCCGCTCCAGCAGGTACGGCGTGAGGAACTCGGGGTCCAGCTCGATGATCTTGCGCATCAGCGGATGCGTCCGGGTCTTGGCCACCACCTCGACCACTCCCTCGACCAGCCGAGCGCGACCGTCGACGGCGTCGGGCTGGAAGGCGGAGACCAGCGCCGTGGTCCACTCCCGCGTCATCAGCGCGGCGACCACCGCCTGCACGTTCGGCCAGCGCCGGTAGAGGGTGGCCCGGGAGACCTCCGCATGGCGGGCGATGTCGGCCATCGTCATCCGGCGCATACCGATCGCCAGCAGCAACTCGTACGCCGCGTCGAGGATCCGCTCCTCGCCGATCGCGTTCGCCGGGGTCGGGCGCGACGATCCGGTCGGGCTGGAGGCGGTATCGGCTTCGCTGCTACGCTGAGACATCACACGTCAGAGTGTATCAGCGACTTGGCCGACTGCAACAGCGTTGCAGCGCCTCCGCGACGCTACCTCCGAAGACCTCAGATGGGGAGCCTCCATGACCGAGTCCGACCTTGCGGTGGTCAAGCTCACGCCCGGCCGCTGGGGCGACCCGGCCCAGGTGGTCGAGGTGCCGGCCGCCGCGTTGGAGGCGCTCAAACACCTCGGCGTACGCCGCCCGCCGGCTCCTGTGTCTCCGGTGCCGAGGGCCGGCGCCGGCGACGACACCATCGCGCTGCTGGAGAAGGTGCTCGGCGCGGAGTACGTGAAGACGGATCTGGAGACCCGCTGGGCCCACACTCGCGGCTACTCGACTCCTGATCTCCTGCGCCACCGCGCGGGCGACACCACCGACATGCCTGCCGCGGTCGTCTACCCCGGCTCCCACGACGACGTACAGGCTCTGCTGGCCGCGTGCTCCGAGCAGCGCATCGCCGTAGTCCCGTTCGCCGGTGGCACCTCGGTGGTCGGCGGGCTGGCGCCACAGGACACTCAGTTCGTGGCGGTCGATTTGAGCCGGCTCGATCGCCTGGTTGCGGTCGACGAGGTCTCCAGGACGGCGACGATCGAGGCGGGCGTCCGCGGTACCGCTGCCGAGGCTCTGCTGGCCGAGCACGGCTACACGCTCGGGCACTTTCCGCAGTCCTACGAGGGCGCGAGCATCGGCGGCTATGCGGCGACCCGGTCGAGCGGGCAGTCCTCCGCGGGGTACGGACGCTTCGACCAGATGGTCGTCGGCCTCACGCTCGCGACCCCGCGCGGCACCATCGAGCTCGGCCACGCCCCGATGTCGGCAGCAGGTCCGGATCTCCGCCAGCTCGTGCTCGGTTCCGAAGGCGCTCTCGGCATCATCACCAGCGTCGTCCTGCGGATCCGCCCACGTCCCACCGAGCGGTCCTTCGAGGGCTGGCGCTTCGAGTCGTTCGACCAGGGCCTGGCCGCGATCCGCCGGCTCGCGCAGGACGGGCCGTTGCCGACCGTCCTGCGGCTGTCCGACGAAGCCGAGACCGCGATCAACCTGGCCGATCCTGATGTCCTCGGTGGTGGCTCCGGCGGAGTGCTGGCGATCGTCGGCTTCGAAGGCCCCCGTACTGCGGTACGCCGCGCCGAGGTGGCCGAGGTCCT